>NZ_JAMRYX010000018.1 GCF_024448135.1 Methylocystis suflitae | reverse complement strand
TCGCGGTCAGATCATAGGCGCGCGCCTCGCCGAAGAGTTCGATCAGCGTCGCGCCCACAGTTGCGCAGCGTCCGGCTTCGGCGCCCGCCTGCAGCGCCTCCTTGGCGTCGCGCACGCGAATGAAGGCGACGGCGGCAGGGTCGAGGCCGATGTCGGCGAGGCCCGGCGGATAGGGCGCGCCGGATTCAGCGGTGAGCGCCTCCTGCCGGGCCCAGAGCAGCGGCTTCTCCGCGCCGGCCAGTGCGCGCCTGGCGAGCGCCAGGGCGAAGCCTGTCGCCGCCGGGGCGTCGGCGGCGGTCCCGGCATAGGCCTCATGCAGCGCCGCACGGAGAATGCCGCCGCCAAGCCGCCGATCGAGGCTCGGCGCGCCCAGCGCGATCGTCTCGGCAGCGGCGGCCGGATAGGCGCAAGCCAGGCTTTTCCGCAGCGACGCCAGCGGTTGGGTCATCTCATGAGTTCCTGTTATGTTCTTATAATGACTCCCGATGCGGGAGAGTCAAGCTATGGGGTTAGGGAGAACAATCAGGTGAAAGGGCGACTACACTCGCCCTCATGCTGAGGAGCGCCGAAGGCGCGTCTCGAAGCACGAGGGCGAGGTCCCGAGGGCGGCGCATGAAGGTTTCCTCGTCCTTCGAGACGCGTGCTGCGCACGCTCCTCAGGATGAGGAAACCTTCACCCCATCGACAGGGAAACGGGAAAGCGCCGCCCCCCGGGTTCACTTCGTCTTCAGATATTCGACGATCGCCATGGCGCCGGCGACGTCGTCCGACCAATCGAGCTTCAAGGTCTTGCCGTCCTCGATGACGTCCTTGTCGTGCCCCTTGTTGGAGAGCGCCGGAAAGGCCGTCGTATCGAAACGATAGCCTTCGTCGCGCATCAAGGTCTGAGGAACCTCCCAGGAGAAGCCGACGAGCTTCTTGTCGTAATCGAGCCGGCTCTTGATGAAGACGGCCGGGCGCTCGCGCGGAACGAGAAGATGATAGAGCGTCGGCACTGAGCCGTTGTGCAGATAAGGCGCCTGCGCCCACACGCCGCCAAGCGGCAGCGCATTATAGCCCTCATGCGCCTTCGGATCGGCCATGGAGACGTCGGCGCGGTTCTCCAGCGAAACCCCTTCGAACTTCGCGCAGGGCGCAATCCGGTCGCCAGAGGGCGGCATCTCGACGACTCTCGTCGGCGGACAGATCTTCGTGAAACTGTCGCGGGCGTTTTTCGCAATTATATCGCTAACGACGCGCGCCCGGCCGAGATCCGCGCCGAGGTCGTAGACCTTGCCGTTATGCGGCCGATGACACGCCGCGCAATTTTCTTCAAAGAGCGCCGCGCCCTTTTTTGCGAGCGCGAGATCGACGGGGAAGGGATAGACGGGCGCCGGCAGATCGCGCAGCAGATCCTCGCTGAAAGCGGCGATGCGAATGTCGGTGTCGCGTCCGAGCCCCAGCGTCAGTTCGGCGGCAAGGTTGCGGAAGATCGGAATCGGAATATTGCCGTTCCATTGTCCTCCGCCGTCGACAAGTTGCGTGTGATCCGCGGACCAGCGCGCCAGCCGCTTCTCCTGCTCCCACACGGCCATGAAGTCGGTGATGCCGGGCGTCGGCGGCAGGCTTGTCTTCGGATCAGGATTTTCGCCGCGCGCTTCGGCGGCGGCGTAGACCATCGACGTGCTGACTCCGGTCGCGTCGGCCATGCCGCCGAAGCCCTGGGCCATCTGCTCCTCGAAGCCTTTGTAGTTCTTGTCGATGAGGTCGAGCAGCGAGACATATTCCAGTCCGGCGCGCGTCAGGTATTTGCCGACGATCGCCGGCGCATCCTGCATGAAGAGCTCGATCTGACGCGTTTCATAGGCGGCGTCGAAGCGGCGCCCAGCGAAGGAGTAATTCTTGTAGAAGAAATTTTTGTCTTGGGCATGCGCCTTGTCGAGCGCTGTAAGAATGGCCCGAGTGGCGCGTTCGATCTTTTCCTGTGGCGTCGTCGCGCCGGCGGTGATCTTCTCGATCGTGCTTCTCACTCTGACGCGATATTGCACGAGATTGAACTGCGCGTTCACGCCGCCGTCGAGATACCGAAAACTGCCGTCATCGAGACGCACGCGGCCGATATGGCAGGCGCCGCAACTCAACGCCGCGTAATCGACGGCGCCGTTTGCGTCGTCGCGCGCCAATCCGGTCCAGCCGAAGCCGCGGGCAATGGGGTAGGTGGGATCGCGCTCATCGATGAAGAGGCCGGCGACGTCGAGAAAATTATTCCCGCTTCCCCATTCTTCGGGCGCGAGCTTCGGCAGCAGCTTCAGAATGATGAAGGGCGCGCCATCCGTCAGGCCAAAGGGAAAATCCGCGAACCAACGATAGGCGACCGGCTTGCGGCTGATGTAGGCGTCGAGCGCCTTCGACCGTCTTTCCTGCTCGGCGCGCCACTCGCCGCCGGAAGGAGCCGTTTGCGCGAAAGCCGGCGCGTGGAGGCAGGCGTGTGACGCCAACGCCAAGCAGGCGACGAACGAAACGCGCGCGATTGCGCTTGTGAGACGCGTCATCACGGCCATTTTGGGAATCCCGTCGGCTCTTTGGGTTGGGAGCGAAACTTCGAAGAGGCGATATAGACGTCGCGACGCAGCCGATTGATGCCGCCGATCGGCTGATGCGCCGTGAGCCCGTGCCATGGCGTGAACGCCATGTGCTCGCATTCCGTCACCTGAAACGCATTGTCGAAATCTTGCCGGTCGATCTCGATCGTCGCGACATTTTGCTGCGGCGCCGTCGCCTCCGACCATTCTGCGGTCGCGTCTTCGATCGGCAGCGAGTCGTCATTGCGTAGCTGCACCCTGAAATCGAACACAGCCGGCTTGCCATTGGCGGGATCGAGGCTCTTCTTCATCGCCTCGCGCAGATAATTCATGGTTGGATTTGCGGGCACGGGCGTCTTTTCCGCGCTTCTTGGCGTCGCGCTGAATTTCGCGACCTTGTCGGGGCCATAGAGAAACGGCGCCGCGGAAAAATACGGACTCTCGAGCGGATTGCCGACATTGGTTTGCTTGATCTTCGTGACGACGCCCAGAGTCTTCTTCCGCTCGGGTGACAGCGGCGGCGCCAAAAAGGGTCGAATGTCGTCGTGGTTCGCAAGCTGGATTTTGGTGACTTCCAAATATTCAGAGACATTCGGAAAGGCGAAAGCGGGAAGATTGATCAGCAGGAAATCCTGCGTCTTTGCGCCCGGCTCGTTCAGCAGCGTCTCGCCCTCGACGCCAATGAGCTTGATCGCCATGCCGCGGCTATCGGGACCATTTTTGCCCAGATCAGGCGCGAGAAAGGGCGTGGCGTTGGAGAAGCGAATCCAGGCTGGGTATTTCTTCCCCGGCGTTGCAAATACGCCGGCCCGGTATTGCGCAGGAATGTCGGGATTGACGGTGAACGTCGCTTTGACACAGCCGTGATCTTTTGGATGCACGCCGCGCCGCGCCATGCCTTCAGGATAGCGCATCTGCAGAAGCTGCGTGGTGAGCGAAATGATCTGCCCAATCTGCTCGGCTTCGCCCGCGGGCGCCTTTTCAAACTTGGTGAGCGGGGGCGTCGGCGCAGCGGCTTTCGCCTCTTCGGCGCGGGCGGCTTGGCGCGGGCTCATTGACACGGCCAAAAGCATGGCGGCCGCGACGGACGCGCTCCGTCTCTTCGTCATGATTGTCCTCCCCTCGAGAAAGCGATTTTTAAATTGCGCATTTGAAGAAGTCCGCCGCATTGGCGTTATACGCCCGCTTGAACGTGATGCCTAGAATGGCGTTATCGACGTTGTGAAGAACGTTGAACGGCGCGATGGCGGATGCGGTTGCGGCGAAGCTCGCCGCAGGCAGCGCTCTTAAGAACATTGTTCGCTCTCACCCCGAATCGACGAAACTGAAAACACAATCAGATTTGCAAACCGACAAAGGCGCAATCTAAGCTTGCCGCTCGTGGGAGAACGCCGATCCTTCGCTAAGGTTCCGCCGGCTGTCGAATTTGCAGCGCAGCAGCGCGCGGTTGCGCCTATCCCTTGCGCGCAACTATAGTAGCGATCTCAAACATTGCGGAGTGCGCCCATTGCGCATCGCCGTTTACGATCGGCTGCCGAAGACATAACTCAGAACAGCGGTTTTGCGGAAGCGATTCCGCAGCGCCGAAAAATGTCATCGAACGGTCGTGAAAAGCGGGCTTCGATGCGCGCCAGACAATGTGCTCAATGATCCTGGCTCAAGCGGACTCAGATAACGCGCCTGTAGGTTCACGTCGCTTCGACGTTGAGTCACGTGCGCAATTTGGCGCCGAGCTTATTCATGATGCTTGTTGCGGCCGCGCGCGGATTCGCCATCTGGGTCTTCGCGGCCGCGCAGCGCTCGCGCGGGCCGTCGAGAAGCGGCTTCGACGTCTGCCCGGCGTCCTTTTCGTTCGCGCCAGCGAATTGACGGGTTCGACTCTCATCGAATTTCAGCAGCCCCTCACAAGCGTGCGGCTGATGCAGGCGCTCGAAGCGGCAGTCGCCGAAGAGCCGGCATGGGACGTCGGCGACGGCGCGTCGCTCACGCCGGAAAACGCCGCTCACGCCGAGGCGATCGATGCGCTCGCTGCGCGGCTGGAGACGGATATCGGGCGAGGCTTAACGACAGAGGACGCGTCGGAACGACTGCGGAAATGGGGGCGCAACGAGCTCCGCCGCGTAGAGCCGCGCTCGGCTGCGATTGTTTTCGCTGAGCAGTTGACCAGTCTGCCGATTGTTTTGCTCGGCGCATCGGCGGTGGTGTCGCTGGCCACCGGCGGCGTCGCCGACGCGGTGATGATCGCTGCGGTGGTGCTGGTCAACGCCGGCATTGCCGCCGCCACCGAGCGTCAGGCGGACCGTACGATTTCTGGCCTTGCCTCGGAGGAGCTATCGGACGCCGCCGTGATCCGCAATGGCGCACGATTGCGGGTCGACGCGCGCGATCTCGCGCCGGGCGACCTCCTGCTGATCGAGCGCGGCGCCTTCGTGCCGGCGGACGCGCGTCTGATCGCCAGCGACGATCTGACCGTGAACGAATCGCCGCTCACTGGGGAGGCGCAACCGGCCCCGAAAGACGCAAAGATTGTTTTATCGCCGGACACGGGAGTCCCAGATCGTCGCAATATGGTGTTTCGCGGCACGGCGGTGACCGGCGGATCCGGCGCGGCCATTATCACCGCCGTCGGCGCGCAGACCGAGATCGGCCGCGTGCAGCAGTTGCTCGGCGCGCTGCAGCGGCCCCAGACTCCCATCCAGCGCGAACTTGGCGACGTCGAGCGCGAACTTGTGATCGTCAATGGCGCCATTTGCGCGTGCGTCTTCGCTCTCGGCCTTCTGCGCGGCCACGGGCTTATCCCCACTTTGCGCAGCGCGATTTCGCTTGCCGTCGCCGCCATCCCCGAAGGGCTGCCGGCCGTCGCGACCACGACGCTCGCTTTGGGCGTGCAGGACATGCGCAAGCGCAAGGTGCTGGTGCGCAAGATCGACGCGGTGGAGACGCTTGGGGCGATCGAAACGATCGGACTCGATAAGACGGGCACGCTCACCGAAAACCGCATGGCGGCGGTTCGCGTTCACGTCGACGATGGCGCGTTTGAGCTACAGGAAGGCCGACTGTTGCGCGACGGCGTCGATGCCGACGCCGCAACAGTCGATATTGCGCGTCGCCTCTTCGAAGCGGCGACGCTATGCAGCGACGCCGCCGTCGCGCCCGCGGCGAAAAGTTGGGAGATCGACGGCACGCCGACCGAAACCGCGCTGATCGAAGCGGGCGTGGCGATGGGAGTCGATCCTATCGCGCTTCGGCAATCTACGCCTGTGCGGACGAGTGTGGCGCGCGGCGAGGGCCGCAAGCGCATGAGCACGCTCCACGAAGCGATCGGCGGCGCGCGCCTGCTCTGCGTCAAAGGCGATCCGGTCGAGGTGCTGGCGCGTTGCGCGACCCGCAGCACGGCCGATGGCGCCGCGCCGCTCGATGGCCCGGCGCGGACCGCCATTCTCAGGGCCAATGAACGTATGGCCGGCGATGCGCTGCGCGTCCTCGGCGTCGCGATCGGCGAAGCCGGCGGCGATCCGCGTGACGAGCGGGATCTGATGTGGCTCGGCCTTGCCGGCATGGCGAATCCAATTCGCGCCAGCGTCGGCCCGGCGCTCAGGCAGCTGCATCGCGCCGGCGTGCGCACGGTGATGATCACCGGCGATCAAAGCGCGACCGCCTTCGCCATCGCGCGGCGCCTCGATCTCAATCACGGCGGCGAGTTGCGCGTGCTCGAAGCCGGGCAGATGGCGAAGATGCGACCCGAGATGCTCGAGGCGCTGGCGAGGCAGCCGCATGTCTTCGCGCGCGTCAGCCCCGTCGACAAGCTCAACATCGTTAAGGCGCTGCAAGGCCACGGCCATATCGTGGCGATGACCGGCGACGGCGTCAACGATGGCCCCGCCTTGCGCGCGGCGGACGTCGGAATCGCAATGGGCGGAGAAGGCGCCGATGTCGCCCGTCAGGTCGCCGACATCGTGCTCGCGACCGACGACATGGATGGCGTCGTCGAGGCCATAAGACTCGGCCGCGCCACTTATGCGAATATCCGCAAGGTCCTGCGCTATCTCATATCGACCAACGCGTCCGAGACCATCGCCATGCTCGGCGCCGCGCTTGTCGGCGGCGAGCCGTTGACGCCGATGCAACTGCTCTGGCTCAATCTGGCGACCGACGCGCTGCCGGCGATCGCGCTAGGACTTGAGCCGCCGGAGCCCGACGTGCTCGACAGGCCGCCGCATGATCCGAAAGCGCAGATTCTCGCCGCCTCCGATTTTAGGCGCATTCTTCGCGAGGGTTCGGTCATGGGCGTCGCGGCGTTGATCGGCTATTTCAGCCTCGGCGGCGTCGCAGGCGGCGCGCGCGCCAGCACCGTCACCTTTCACGGCCTCACCTGCGGCCAACTGCTCCACAGTCTGTCCTGCCGTTCGGAGTTACGCGGATTGAGCTGCGAGGTCGGCAGGCCGCCCAATTCGACGCTTTACGGCGCCGTCGGCGCGACCCTGCTGCTGCAGGCGGGCGTGCAACTTTTTCCATTGACCCGGCGCCTTCTCGGCCTGTCGCCGCTTGGCGCCGGCGACCTGTTGCGGATCGGCGCCATCGCCCTCGGCAGTTCGCTCGCCAACGATATCATCGGCAGAATCGCCGATCGCGAAGAGGCGCCGCCGTTCGGCAATGGAGAAAGCGATGTCGCCTGACATGATCTTCACGTCGGAGTCGGTGACTCCGGGTCACCCCGACAAGCTCTGCGATCAGATCAGCGATGCGGCCATTGACGCGCTGCTGCGTGAAGACGATCGCGCGCGCGCAACTGTGGAATGCGCCTTGGCGACGGGCGTCGTCTTTCTCGCCGCGCGATACGCCGCCGACGCGCTCGTCGATTTGCCGGCGCTCGCGCGCACGGTCATGCAGGAGGCCGGCTACGCCGCGGGGAGCTTCGACGCGCGCAATTGCTCGATACTGACGAGCTTCGTCGAATTGCCGCTCGAAGCGCGCGAGCCGCCTTTAGCGGAACTGGACGATGATGCAGCCGTCGGCAGGCGCTTCGCGCATGAGCAAGCCAATGTTTTCGGCTACGCCTGTCGCGACACGCCTGAATTCATGCCGGCGCCGATCAGCCTCGCGCATAAGGTCGCGCGGGCGCTCGACGCCGCTCGGCGCGCCGGATTTTCTGCGCTCTCGCCCGACGCCAAGACGCAAGTCTCGATTGAATATCGCGGCGGTCGCCCCGCACGAATCTATGGGGTTTCGCTGACCGTCGCCTTTGACGGCGCGGCGATGGACGACGCCAAGTTCGACCGGCTGCGCGGGATCGCGCTCGATGCGCTTTCCGCGGGCGACATGAGGCCGGACGCTCACACGACGGTTCACGTCAACGCCGGCGAACCCTTTGAGATCGGCGGACCGGCGCGCCACGCCGGCCTGACCGGGCGCAAGAGCGGCATCGACGCCTATGGCGAGATCGCGCGCCAGAGCGGCTCGGCGCTGTCAGGCAAGGACCCATCGCGCATCGAACGCGCCGGCGCTTACGCGGCGCGGCACGCCGCCAAGAATATCGTCGCGGCGGACCTTGCCGAGCGCTGCGAAGTTCACCTGGCTTACGCGGCGGGGCAGGCGGAGCCCATCAGTCTCTCGGTCGAGACCTTCGGCACTGGCTATCTTGCGGATGACAAAATCGCCAGACGTCTCGCCGCGCTCCTGGATTTCCGGCCTGGCTCGATCGTACGCCGCTTCGGCTTGCGCACGGCCCCCCAGACGTCCGGCCCGGCAGGCTTCTATCTTCCGCTCGCGACCTACGGACATTTCGGCCGCGCCGATCTCGACCTCCCGTGGGAAGCGCTGGATGTCGTGGATGCGCTTAAGGGTTAAGCCTACTCCCCATTCCCGCCGTCGCCATCCAGCGACCAAACGCCGCCCAATCGGCTCGCGTACCACAGCAAGGTGATCGCCGGCGGAAAAACGCTCTCCTTCGACATCTGCCACAGCGCGGCGGCAAAGAGCGCGAGCGCCGCGACGGCTTTCGGGTCGATCGACAATTCCGGCGTCTCGCGCGGGGCGTGAGGCGCTTCGCCGACGACAAAGAGCCGCGCTTCCTGCGCCGCGGCGCCGATGCGCGCCAAGGGTCCGCTGTGCTGAATGAGCACGCTGCCCGTCAGCGGCGCCACTTCGACGTTGCGAACGCCGGCGATCGCCGACAGGCCCTTGGAGACCGAAGCGAAATAAGCGGCGTCGCCGCGGCGGTCGGCGACACGCAGCCGCGCGCGGCCCGGCATGGCGTGGGCCACCTGCGCCAGAGGCAGGATTGCGTCGTTCATTTACGCGCTCTCGCTTGCGGCCCGGGACGTGGGAGCCTCGCTTGCTGGCGCCGCGCTCTCGGGCTTTGACGCCGCTTCGGGCTTCGTTTCGGTCTTTGCTTCGGTTTTGGCTTGCGCGGCCTTGGCCTGGGCGGCGGCCATCGCTGCAGCGAAAATATCGGCTGCGGCCTCGGTTTTCGCTTCGGCGAAGAGATCCTCGGCGGCCTCGGCGAGTTCGGCGCCTTGCACGCGCGCTTCGTGGTAGGCCATCACCGCAGCTTTCATCGCCGCCTTGGCGATCGGGCGCACGCGCTGGGTTCCCTGACGGTTCAGGAGCAAGACGGCGGCGGCGCCCGTCAGGGCGCCCAACGCAAATCCAAAGGGTTTCATCGCTTCGACTCCGGTCCGATTCGCTGAAGGTCGCCAGGGCCAAGCGGCGACGGCCAAAAAATCTAACAAAACATTCTATCATGCAACAATCGACGCGCCCGCAAAAAGAACGCGCGGATGTGGTCACATAACTGTAACGTGGCGCGTTCCTATGCTTGCGGCTGCGCGCTGCTCAATAGGCCCGGACGCCGCTTGTCTCTCAGAACATCATGAGAAGCCATGACCGCAATGTCCCTTATCCCAACGCTAGACCGCCTGCCTCCAGTGGAGACGAACGGCCAGACCGTGGGGCGCTATCTCGTGACCTCCGTGCCTGTGGCCCGCTCGTGCGAGGGCGCCGGCGAGGCTCGGGCGCGGTTGATCGGCCAGCGTTTCGACGACTTCTCGCATGTTTTCGTGCTTGCCGAAGACGGTCGGCTGATTGGCGTCGTCGCCATACGCGATCTGCTTGGGGCGCCGGAGACGACGCCGCTGCATGACATTGCCCGTACGGCCGAAGCCTACAGCGTCCCGCCCGGCGCGGATCGCGAGGAAGCGGCGAGCCGCGCCATTCACGCGGGCCTGTCGATCTTGGCCGTCTGCGACGCCGAAGGACGATTGCTCGGCGCCGTGCCTGCGCGCGCGCTCATGACCATCTTGCGCGACGAGCATCTTGAGGATCTGCATCACATGGTGGGCATCCTCGGCAAGTCGGAGGCTGCGAGAGACGCGTTGACGGCCGCGCCGCATCGTCGCGCGCTCTATCGATTGCCCTGGCTGCTTGTCGGCATGGCGGGCAGCGCCGCGGCGACCGCCATGATGTCGCGCTTCGAAACTGCGCTCAGCGCGCATATCGCCGTCGCCTTCTTTATCCCTGCGATCGTCTATCTCGCGGATTCGGTCGGCACGCAGTCGGAAGTGGTGGTCATCCGCGGCCTCTCCCTGACCGATTCGGCCTTGCTGCCGCTCTTCGCCGGGGAGCTCGGCACCGGGGCGCTGCTTGGCGCGATGCTCGGCTGTCTCGCCTTCCCGGTCGTCTGGTTCTTCTTTTCGAGCGTCGGCCTCGCCGCAACCGTCGGAATTTCGCTGGCGGTCGCGAGCACCATCGCAACGACGTTCGGATTTCTAATGCCCTGGATTTTCGCGAGGCTCGGCTATGACGCAGCGCTCGGCTCCGGCCCGGTCGCGACCGTGGTGCAGGACACGTTTTCTCTCTTGACCTATTTTGTCGTCGCTTCTTGGCTGGTGTTCTGAGCCGCGCGTCTGAAGCGTGCGGCGGTCAGTCGCGACGCCTGAAGGCGGCGACGCCGCAAGGTTTGAGAAGGCGCTCGCCGATCAAGAGAGTCTCTTCGCCGACCAGCGCCGAAATATCCGTCGCCGTCGCGCCGTAATTGAAAATGTAGCGCATCGCGCCATTGTCGCGGACGCGGATATCTTCCGGAAGGTCGAGCGTCGATATGCCGGCGACATGAGCAACATGGCGCAGCATGTTGTTCAGCAATTCTTCGTCCGGCCAACCGGCGAGATAAAAGACGTTGTCGGATCGCGCGAGCGCCGTTTCGCCGTCTTCTGATGTGAACTCGGGCGCGACGCTCTCGCCGAGAGCCAAGAATTCGCGCCACCGCACGAAAGCGCCTTGTCCAGAGAGCGCAATCCGTGCGCCCGGCCGAAAGCTTTCGACTCGTCTGACGCGAATGTCGATGATGCGTCGCAGAACTCCGGGAGGGAGATCAGCCGGTATTTGAAAGTCGGCGGTCTTCGATCCCGCGCGCGGACCAAGCAGTACTGTCCCGCCGCCTTTCGCCAGCGCCTCTGCGAAACCGTCAGACGGCGCAAAAAGCGCGGGAGCGATGATCAGCGTTCGATCTGCGATCGCCGCCGCGGTCGGCGGAACGACGTCGACGGAAAGCCCCGCGCGCCGCAGCGCCCGATAGAAGCACATGACAAGATCGAAATAGGAGAAGTCCTGGCCTTGCGGCTCGATGCGCCACGCCCAGGCGCTTTCATAATCGAAGATCAACGCCACTCGGGCGAGGACTGTTTCGACGCGCGCATCGAGTAAAGAGAGTTCCTTCGAAATGCGCGCGACGTCATGATAGGCTTCATTCGGCGCGGCGTTTGGCAGCAGCAGCGCCTCATGCATCTGCTCTTGCGCGAAAGGCGCCTGCCGCCAGCGAAAATAATTCACTGCCTCGGCGCCGGCGGCGAAAGCCTCGAGGGTCCAGAGTCGCACGGCGCCCTTCGCGGGAGCCGGATTCCAAGGCGCCCAATTCACGGCGCCTGGTTGCTGCTCCATCACCTGCCATCGGCCGCGCCCGCACGCCCGGTAGAGATCGTGATGAAAGGCCTGAAAGTCAGGATCGCCGACGCGCATGTAGCGCAGCTTGAAATCTTCGTCGTGAGAGGAGCGTTCGAGAAAGCCGAGCGGATAGCTGTCCCATGCGGCGATGTCGAGATCGTCTGAGAGCGCATAGTGATCAAAGTCGACGAACGCGCCCATGAAATTGTGGAGGATCGTCGCGTTCGGCGCATGACGCCGGATGATCTGCGCTTGGCGGCAATTGAAGGCGACGACCTGATCGGACGAGAAACGCTGAAAATCCATCAGATGCGATGGATTGGCTTCGGTGACGGTCAGATTCGGCAGCTCAATCTCGTCGAAGCTTCGATATTCCATCGACCAGAACACATTGCCCCAGGCTTCGTTCAGCGTTTCGATGGAGCGATATTTAGCCGCGCACCATCGCCGAAACGCCTGCAGCGCCGCCGGCGAATAGCTCAGCACAGTGTCGTGGCAGCCATATTCATTGTCGGTCTGCCACGCCGCGACGGCGGGATGCCCGCCGAAAGCTCGCGCCAAATGCTCAACGATGCGCTCGCATTCTTGAGCATAGCCTTCGTGGCTGAAACAATAATGGCGGCGTGAACCGAATTTGCGCGGCCGCCCATTGGCGTCGAGTGCCGCCATCTGCGGCATCTTGTCGACGAGCCATTTGGGCGGCGTCGCTGTCGGCGTTCCAAGCACGATCTTGAGGCCGGCGCGATCCAGCGTGTCGATGGCGCGGCTCAGCCATTCGAAACGATAGGCGCCCTCGTGCGGCTCCAGCCGTGACCAGGCGAATTCGCCAATCCGAACAAAGGAAAGACCTATCTCCTTCATCATGGCCGCGTCATCGCTCCAGCGTGACTGAGGCCAATGTTCAGGATAATAGCAAACGCCAAGGCGTTGACGGGTCATGCGCGGACTATCATTTGATCCCCTACGCCGAACCGATGCGGCGTCGCCTTGACGGTTTGATGACAATGGGACTGTGGCCGGAATGGAGTCGAGGATCGAGCAAGATCTGATTGCCGCCTTCCGCCGCAGCTTCGAGCGTGAGCCGCGCCTTTTCCGAGCGCCGGGCCGCATCAATCTCATTGGCGAGCATACCGATTACAACGACGGCTTCGTCATGCCGGCGGCGCTCGACCTCTCGATCTGGGCCGCCATTGCGCCTCGTTCCGATCGCCGCTTGCGCATAGGCTCGCTGGTCATGGACGAAGTCGTCGACTTCGACCTCGACGACGCGCACGCACAGCCGCGCGGCGATTGGACCGATTATGTGCGTGGCGTCGCGATCTTTCTAGAACGCGCCGGCCATAAACTGAATGGCGCCGATCTCGTCCTCGACGGAAATCTGCCCATCGGCGCGGGACTCTCGGCCTCGGCGGCGTTTGAAGTCGCCGCGGGCTTCGCGCTTTTGACGATTTCCGGCTGCGAGGTCGACAGAGTCGAACTGGCCAAAATCTGTCAGCGCGCCGAAAATCAGTTCGTTGGCGTTCGCTGCGGCATTATGGACCAATACATTTCGTGCTGCGCCGTCGCTGGGAGCGCCCTGCTGCTCGACTGCCGCAGTCTCGTTTCGCGGAAGGTTGCGATAGACCCGAACGCGCGTCTTGTCCTTTGCGACACGATGGTGCGCCACCAGCTTGCGAGCGATGAATATAATTTGCGCCGCGCGGACTGCGAGCGCGCGGTCGCGGCTCTCTCGACACTGATCGATGGAATAGCAGCGCTGCGGGACGTGACATTCGCCCAATTGATGCGACACGCCGACGCGATGCCCGCGCTCGTTTTTCGCCGCGCGCGGCATGTCGTTGGCGAGATCGACCGGACGTTGCGCGCCGCCGCGGCGCTGGACGCGGGGGACCTTAAGGAATGCGGCCGTCTCATGTATCTTTCGCATGAAAGTCTGCGCGACGACTATGAGGTGAGCTGCGCCGAACTCGATCTCATGGTCGATATCGCGCGCAGCCTTCCGGGCGTCTATGGCGCACGGATGATGGGCGGCGGATTTGGCGGCTGCACCATCAATCTCGTGGAAGCGAGCCGCGCGGAAGCCTTCGCGCAGGCGATGGCCGACAGATATCGCACAGCGACTGGCGTTACGCCGCCCATCCTCACCTGCGCGCCTGGTCCCGGCGCGGGCCCTGTCGGCGATTAGGAGCGGCTCGTGTCCCTGCTGAACAGCGCTTCGCATCGCCGACTCAATCAGCTCACGGGCGAGTGGGTGCTCGTCTCGCCGCATCGGACCAGCCGGCCATGGCAAGGCCAGGTCGAAAAGACCCACGATCCCGATCGACCTCGATACGATCCGACCTGCTATCTGTGCCCGGGAAATGCGCGGGCGAATGGCGCACGAAATCCCGCCTATGAAGGCGTTTTCGCCTTCGACAATGACTTCGCGGCGCTCACAGCGCAGGCGTCAGCGGAGGAGATTGTTCAAGACGGACTGCTTGTCGCGCAAAACGAGCCCGGCCGATGCCGCGTGCTGTGCTTCTCGCCGCGCCACGATCTGACTTTATCGCGTATGATCGTTCCCGAGATCGTTCCCGTCGTCGAGGCATGGCGCGAAGAGACGATGCGGCTCGGCGCCCTCGATGCGATCAACTATGTGCAAATTTTCGAAAATCGCGGCGCGGCGATGGGCGCCAGCAATCCGCATCCGCATTGCCAGATCTGGGCGACGCACAGCATTCCGAACGAAGCCGTCAAGGAATCGGAGCGCCAAGGCGCGTATCTCGCCCAAAACGGCTCCTGTCTCCTATGCGACTATCTGGCGCTTGAGCAAAGCCTCGGCGAGCGAATCGTTTGCGGCAACGATCATTTCGTTGCGCTCGTGCCGTTCTGGGCGATCTGGCCGTTTGAAACCATGGTGATCGCGACGCGGCATATCGGCTCTTTTGACGAGCTTACCGGAGACGAGGCGAGGGGGCTCGCCGACATCCTTCGGCGGTTGACGATTCGCTATGACAATCTGTTTGAAACCGACTTTCCCTACTCGATGGGATTTCACCAGCGCCCGACGGACGGCGCGCCGCACGCCAATTGGCATTTTCACGCGCATTTTTATCCGCCGCTGCTGCGTTCGGCGAGCGTGCGGAAATTCATGGTGGGCTTCGAGATGCTGGGCGAACCCCAACGCGACATCACGCCGGAAACGGCGGCGGCGCGTCTGCGTGACGTTTCCGAAACGCATTATCTCGACAAGCCTACACGCTAAGCAGGGTTCAGCGAGATGAGGAAAAGCGCGATCGCCGTCGAAGCCGCAGCCGATCTCGTTCCCGATGGAGCGCGCGTCATGATCGGCGGGTTTCTTGGCGTCGGGTCGCCTGATCGATTGATCGACGCGCTCGTCGCGCGTGGCGCGCGCGCATTGACGATCATCGGCAACGACACAGCCTATCCAACCGTCGGCGTCGGTCGGCTGATCGAAGCCGGCTGCGTTGCGCGGGTGGAGGTCTCGCACATCGGCACCAATCCGACCACGCAGCGGTTGATGAGCGCCGGCGCGATCGAAGTGGAGCTCATACCGCAAGGAACGCTCGCCGAACGAATCCGCGCCGGCGGCTCCGGGCTTGGCGGCGTCTTGACGCCGACCGGCGTGGGAACGGTCGTCGCGCAAAGCAAGCAGATGATTGAGATCGACGGCGCAAGTTTTCTCATCGAAAAGCCGCTGCGGGCGGATTTCGCGCTGCTGCGCGCGCATGAGGCCGACTATTACGGCAATCTGACCTATCGGCTCACGGCCGCAAATTTCAACCCGGTCATGGCGTTCGCCGCCGATTGCGTCATCGCCGAACCCGACGAGATTGTCCCGGTTGGAGTCATTCCGCCCGACGCGGTGCGCACGCCGGGCGTGCTCGTCACGCACATCGTGAGCAGGGCGCGCTGATGGACGCCAAGGAAATCATCGCGCGCCGCGTCGCCCTGGAGCTGCGCGACGGCATGCTCGTCAATCTCGGGATCGGCCTGCCGACTCTCGTGGCGCGTTTCATCCCGCGGGGAATGTCCGTCGCCATGCAGAGCGAAAATGGCCTTATCGGCTTCAGCGCGCCGCCGCCGGATGGAATGGAGAATCGCGATCTCATTGACGCCGGCGGCGGACTCATCATGTCGTTGCCGGGCGCCGCGAGCTTCGATAGCGCGACGAGCTTCGCGCTGATTCGAGGCGGCCATGTCGATATGGCGGTGCTCGGCGCGCTGCAGGTCGACGCCGCGGGACGCCTCGCCAGCTGGATGGTTCCGGGAAAGTTCACGCCGGGAATGGGCGGCGCCATGGACCTCGTCGCGGGCGCTAAGCGCGTCATCATAGCGATGCAGCACGTCGCCAAGAGCGAGCCGAAAATCGTCGACACTCTCACCTTGCCGCCGACGGCGGCGCGGCGCGTCAGCCTCATTGTGACTGAGCTCGCGGTCATCGAGCCGACCGATGAAGGGCTGGCGCTACGCGAACGCGCGCCCGGCGTCAGCGTCGCGGATATCGTCGCCTGCACCGGCGCGCGGCTGATCGTGCCGAAAGTTACGCCTGAGATGCCTCTCTGTCGCGATTAGCAGGCAGGCCTCGACACTTGATATCGGCAACGCTCGATACAGGTATCGCTCTGGTCGCGTCGCGCGTTTTGCGCAGCGATCGTTAGCGCTAAACGAAAGAGCAACCGATGAGTAAGCTGTTGATCTTTTCCCTTTCCGCCTTCATTGGCTTCGCCGTATTCAATCCCGCGACAGCCCGGACAATGGACAAGCAGCGCGCGGCCTGCGAACGCGATTCCCACAAGTTCTGCGCGGCGGATGAGCCCAATGCGATCGCCGTCGAAAAGTGCCTGCGCGCGCATATGAACGAGCTTTCAAGCGCCTGCAAACGCCAGTTTAAGGCAAAGCGCCGCTGATTTAGCTTCTCGCGTGAGGAGTGCCGTCGCTAGCGGCGCATTCCGCCGAGGTTGGGCGCGCTGATACGACGACGACGTGTGCTGTCCAGCGCGTCTGTCCGAAGGCGCGCGCTGCTTGATTGCAGCGCCTTCGCAGGCCCACTAAACTGCCGGCCATGAACCGGCTGTCGAAAAGCGCCAAGGCGTGGGGCGTCTTACTTGCCGCCAGCGCGCTGGCTTTGGGCGCTTGCGTCCTATCGGCGCGCGCCGCGTCCTGCGGATCGTCGGCGGCCGGTTTTAGCCAATGGCTCGAGGAGATGAAACGCGACGCTGCGGCGGAAGGCGTTTCGCAACGAACGCTCGACGCTGCGCTGGCCGGCGTAACCTATGATCACGCGGTGATTGGCCGCGACCGCGGACAGCGAATTTTCCACCAAAGTTTCGAGAAGTTTTCGAGTCGCCTGGTGACGCCCGGTCGGTTGAGCAAGGCGCGGGCGCTGCTTCAGCGGCACGCGGCTCTGCTCGCACAGATCGAGGCGCGCTATGGCGTTCCCGGAGCAGTGCTCGTGGCGATCTGGGGACTGGAAACGGGCTTTGGCGCCGACAATGGACGCTTCAGGACGATGCAGGCGTTAGCGACGCTCGCCTATGACTGCAGGCGCTCCGCACAATTTCATGAAGAGCTGAATCATGCGCTGAAGATCGTCGAGCGCGGCGATATGTCCCCGGCTCAGATGCGCGGCGACTGGGCTGGAGAAATCGGCCAGACGCAATTCATGCCGTCCTCCTATCTGAAATATGGCGTCGATTTCGACGGCGACGGCAGACGCGATCTCATACGATCGACGCCGGACGCGCTCGCCTCGACGGCGAATTTCCTCAAGGGCAAAGGCTGGCGCGCTGGCGCGGGCTGGAATGAAGGCGAGCCGAACTTCGCGATTCTGCTCGAGTGGAATCAGGCGCGCGTTTACGTCAAAACGATCGCGCTGCTGGCGACGAAGCTCGCGGGCGCGCAATGAGCGGCGCCGCGCTGTTCGCGCGCATGTCGAATGCTCGCTGAGCGAACCCGCGATCCTAAATTTTAGCAATTCTTCATTGAAAAAGTTCGTTGTTCTAATTTTCGACTAGGCTATAAGGCTCACGGTTCCGTCGCCTCACCAGCGCAGGTTTTGCCATGTCTCACGCCTCAGTCTCAAAATTTCGCCGTGGCATATTCATGCTTGCGCTTTGTGCGGGCGCGTTCGGCGTTCCGCTCTCCGCGTCAGCGGAAAGCAAGCTGCCAAAATGCACCGCGGAAAACATCTCGAAGCAGTGCTTCGGCGTCATAACGGCGCCGGACGGCAACCGTTATATCGGTGAGATGAAGGGCGGCAAAGCCAACGGCAAAGGCGCGCTCATTTTTACGGACGGCAAGAAATACGAGGGTCAATTCCGCGACGGCGCGCCAAACGGCAAGGGAACCATCACGCATCCCGACGGCGAGTCCTACACCGGCAATTTCAAGGACGGGAAGAAAAGCGGGCAGGGCAAATTGGTGTCCGCTGACGGAAAAATCTATGTCGGCCAGTTCAAGGACGACGTTCCCCATGGCGCGGGCGCTGTCACCATGCCCGATGGCAAGAAATTCTCCGGAAATTTCGTTGACGGCGAACTTGCTGTGAAGCCGAAAGCCAGCGGCGCGGCGCAAAGCGAACAGAAGGGGCTGAAAGATGGTCTGCCGCCTTGCGACGTCAGCTTGGCGAAGCCTTGGAAGCGCTGCGTCGGCGGGCTGAAGTTTCCGAACGGCGACGTTTATACGGGCGAGTTCCGCGACGGAAAAGCGACCGGGCGCGGCGCGATCACTTTTGCGTCCGGCGGACGATACGTCGGCGAGTTTCGCGACGGCGTCCGTCACGGCAAAGGCACGTTCACGATCGCCAATGGCGAAAGCTATAGCGGCGAATTCGTCAATGGCCGGATCATCGGCAAGGGCGCTTACACATTTCCCGACGGGAAGAAATATGTGGGCGAATTCAGCGACGGACGCCCGCACGGCAAGGGCATTCTCACTTTGCCGAATGGCGCCTCCTACCGCGGCGAATTCCAGAATGGCGAGCCGGACGGACAGGGAACGATGAGCTTGCCCGATGGGCAATCGCAGGCCGGATTGTTTAAAGCGGGCAAATATCAGCCCCAGTAGGCCGCCTGGGCTCGGCGCCAGCAGGGCGGGGCAAGTCGCTCTGTCGGTGGTCGCCAAGGCCGTCGCCGCGCTGAGGCGAAGTCCTTAAAAACGCAAACCCCAGCCCGCAGGGGCTGGGGTTTATAAAGTCTCGGCCGTCTTTCGTTTCGAAGCGCCTTATTGGATGGGCGTGACGATCGAGGCTTGCGAATTGTTGGAAATGGAGGTGTTGTCAGAGTTCGTCTTGCTGATCGTCGCGCCGTCGGAGTCGATGATGCTGCCGATCGCGAAGGCTTGCTTATCGATGTTCACATTGCTCTGATTCTGGTTCCCCGAACCAAGATCGAGAAGGTTTCCGCCGACCGAGCCGTTCTGAACGACGGCGGCGTTATTATTCACGCCGATCTGTGTGACCGTCGAATAGTTGTTGCCATACGCTTGCGACTGATTCTGATTCTGGTTCTGATTGTTCTGACCTTCGGCGAGGGCCGGTCCGGCCGCCAGCATGCACAAGGATATTGTCGCGATCAGCTTTTTCATGGGTCTGGTCCCTGGAAGTTAGCGTTCAGTGTTCGAATATTGCCTACTGTCACCCTTGCTTTGCAGTGCGCGGCGGTCGATCGTTCCGACCTCGACGAACTGCGATAGAATCCTCGATGTGGCCAAAGCGCCACATGTCTCCCGCCTCGTCAAAACGCCTTCCGCATATAGGTGAGGACGTTCGGGAAATTGACGGCGACCGGCAGGCCGCGTCCGCCGAGGTATTGGCCGTTGGCCTGGCTCCATGTCCAGCCGCCTTCCAGTCCGAACGCCCATCCCTCGCCGGCCCAATATTCGGCGTTGCCGACGACGCGCTGACCTCTGACTTGCGTATTGAAGCCAAAAGCGACGTTGCCGAAGCCAAGGAATTCCGGGGCGGAGCCCATGAAGGTCTGAAACGCCGCTCCGGTGATCGAGGTCTTAAACACGGGAGTCCAAAGATGTTCGTAGGATCCCATGAGCGCCTGACCGGAACTCCTCTGGATCGTTCCAGTCGAGCTGCTCACATAGTCGATCGACATATACGGTATGCCGAGGTACGAGAGCGCGCCTTGCGTCGCGGTCGCCGACAGCATGGCCTTGCCGTACATTTCGCCGCCAATGGGACCAATAAGTCCGCTCCACTTCCAACGATATTCGCCGGCAAGCTGCGCAGCCCAGCCCCAAGTGGAGTATTTCGGCATGAAGGAATTGTAGGCGTTGGCGGAGACATCCCTGATTTCGTGCATAGCTCCCGACGCGTGGATAACGAAGGCGGGCGCGCCGATGCGCAATTGCGCAACAAAGTCCGGGTATCCCATGCCCGTCGGATATCTGGACAGAACTCCGTCCGGATAACGCCTTAGCGTCGGATCTTCAGCCGAGACGCTGATCGAAGCGCCCAGGCGCGGCAGGAGATCTGGGAGAACGTTGATGTTTTCGATTCTGTGGGTGTACGAAACCGCCGGCGTCGTCATGTAGGACGCGTAGCCGGGCATAAAAGTGTAGCCGGTGCGGCTGAAGCTGAATAGCGATGGCTGGAGTCCGACGCGCAGCCCGCCGAATTGAATCCAGGCCTGATCGAAAGCGCCTCTCCAATAATGCCCATTGATCTGGTTCAGGGTGATGCGCGTTTCGCCTTCATAGTTCTTTACCGTCCTGGCGAACAATCCGGCGTTGACGAACACGGAGATCGTTCCGTAATCCGTGTTCCGGAAGGCCAGAAAATTCACCATGCTGTATGTGCCGGTATAAGCGCCGGACGTCGTCTCTTTGACGAGCGGATTTTTCCAATAGTACAGCATCGGCACGGCGGCGCTCAATCCAAGGCCGCTCCATCCGTACCGATATGCAGGAAGCCGCTGCGTCGTGAACGCGATGTCTTCGGTCGCAAAGTCCTTGCCCAGGAAACCGGTAAAGGATCCGTGGACCGCGCCGCAAAAGCCGATGTAGGGAATTTGAAAAAACTGGGTATTGCCGTTCAGATTGCACGGCCCCATCATTTTGAAGACAGGCCGCGGCGCTGCTTTTGCTGCCGGCTGATTGGCGGGACGCTTCTCTTTCACGCGCGTTTTTGACGCGGCGTTGAGTTCCTCGATCGCGCGTGTCGCTTCCAGGATCGATGCATCGACGCCCTTATCGAAGCTTGCCGGCTGCGCGAGCGCAGTCGACGCGCCAGCCATCCCGGCGGCGCAGGCGAAGGATGCGACGATTTTTATGCGCGTTTTCACGGAGCCAGTCCTTTGGACAATCCGGTCAAAAGTTCGTCGTTAGTGCATTCGTCCAAAGCTGTTCGTCGCCGTCAGACCTGGCGGCGTCCAGACCGCCAGGCTCATGCTGTCCGTGGTGAAAAGAGAGAGATAACCTTCCGGGGTTTGATAGGACTGGTAGATCGGACCGTCGGTCGGAATTTGCACCCGAGGCGCTGCGCCATTTCCGACACGGGAGTTTTGCGCGACCGCGGCGACATTCGTGCCCCCCAATTGCGTAATCTGTGAACTGTTATCCATGCCGTTCTGGGTCACGGCCGCGTAATTCTGTCCGCCATAACGCGGACCTTCACCCTGGCTCGTGCTGCCGTTAAACGCACCCGTGGAGTCGCCGACCTGTTGCATCTGCGAATAGTTATTGAGCCCGTTCTGGCTGATCACCGCTTGATTCGCCTGATTGGAGTCCTGAATTCCGTAATAGACGTTCACGAAGCCCGACTGCGAAAGGTCGATGGACGACTGCGATCCGCTGCTGATCCCAATGGCGAAATTGAAAGGCGCGTTTTGCGTCGCCATCTGCGCAAAGGCGGAGTTCATAACGCTCAGGAGGAAGATTGCGGCTAAAAGCGAGGTTCGCGACATCTTCTATTCCCAGCTCTCGAACAATGACGAACAAGCGCGCGAGGCGCTCATTAAAGACTCGGCGCTAAGAACTAGCGCCTGAGAAAAACCGGCTGCCGACAGTCGAAGCGATAGGGGCGATTGTCGCTGCCCGGCACCGGCTCCAAAACCCAGATGTCGTCTCTGAGGTAGTCCTGAGCTTCCGTCTGCGCCAAATAGCCGCCGAGACATGCCGGCGAACTGTCGTCCGCGACAACCGCTACAGGTCGTCGCTGCCTGTGACTCTTGGCGGCGTCGGCGGGAGGCGCAAATACGCAGAACCCGATGAGCGCGATGAGGGCGGCTTGCAGTATCGACTTCATTGGAGTGATCCTTTGAAAGGCGCCCTGCTCACGCCGCCCTCGAAATTCGCGAGCGCCGATTGGCCAAGGAGCCGACCGGCGCTCGTTGCAGTAATTAGTCTTCGATGCTGTTGTGGTTGAGCGTGGCGGCAAAGCCGTCAACCGCAATGGCATTGTCGTTCAGCGAGTCTTCGATCTTGATCGGGTTGAAGGAGTCTTCGATCTTCAGACCGCCAGCGACGCCGCCGTCGTCAGCGATGTTGACGTGGGTGTCGACCGCGATCTTCGACACCGAGGTGTTGTCGATGCGCGTGTTGTTGGAGCCGATGGTGATCATGAAGGCCTTGCCGTCGCCGCCATTGGCGTCGATGCCGTTGCCCACGCCCTGCTGGGTGGATTTGGCGGTCGTGGTCGAATCCTGCGACGAGAGATTGGCCTGAACCGTGGTGAGTTTGGCGGTAGATTCGGATTCGTTGCGGCCGACGCCGACGCCGACGTTAACCGGTTCGATGCTGGCAGATGCCGGGTCCTGGAGCGCAGTGCCCTGAGCGGCGAGAGCGACCGGGATCGCGAGGCCGCCGGCAAGACCGGCCTGATCGGATTCATTGCTCGACAGCGCCACCGCGGCGTTGATCGCCACGACGTTGACGTCGCCGCCGTTGCCGCCATTGCCCGAGTCGACGATGCTGCCGACGCTGAACGCATGCGTGTCCATGTTGAAATCAGCAAAGCGCTGATTGAAAGAGTTGGTCTCCAGATTGATGCCGCCGCCGACGGCGACGTTCTGATTCACAACGCCGACGTTGTTGAGGCCGAGGTTGGTGACGCTGCCGACGTTCACGCCCTGCGAGACGGAGGTGTTGATGCCAACCGGCACCGCCACTTGATCGGCGAAGGCGGGAGCGGCGAGCACGGTGGCGATGGCCACAAGCGAGAGCTTTCTCATGGGGAGGATCCTTCAGTGATTTTGTTTAATTCCGACGACCAGCGCGCCGATCATCGTGGCGCAGAGTTGTCCAAGCGCAGTCGATCCGTCCAGCCACTAAATGTCTTGCTAACCAGTTTTAGCAACAACTGTGGCGAAAGTGCAACATTGTAATGCACTGCGATGTACATGGTCTAAATATCAGAGATATTATCAATAATTTGGACGCTGAATGGAAAAAACGTAGGCATTTGGACCTGTGGAGAAACTTTACCATGGAGGGTTTGACATCGTCGTTGGAGTGAAGATGAGAATTATGGAACGTTTCCAAAATGTGAACATTAAATGACTGCCAAAGACTCTTCTTGTATTCCATGGACGTTCGCTGCATAGCTAATCAACTCGAGCGCTCTACGGTCATGCGAGGGAAAAATGAAGGTATTTCACCGATTTAAGCTGATCTCCGCCGCCTTTATCTCATTGGCCGTTACGAGCCCAACTTCGCTGATGGCTCAAGGAGATATGGGCCCGATCGGCACCGTGGTGCTGGAGAATATGGTTGGCGAGCAAAATCCGCCGAGCTATGGGTCTCAGGTGTCCGGATCACGGCCATCCTATAAGCACAGGGCGTGCAAAACTCATAAAATGCATAGCTGCAGGCGCGAAAATCGCTGGAGTAAAGCCAATTAGCATTCATTGCTCAAGTGACAGGTGAAAGCGTTACATGGGAATCGTTTTGCTAAACCGTGGAATGACTCGCCAGCCAGTGAGAGAGGCATGCGCTGAGGCTGTCTCCAGTGATTTATATTGAATAAGATCGTCGAGTTCGGAGTCGTAAGCCTGAACGTCGCGAGGGAGTCGCGCCGATTTGTGCAAACGGCGCGCGCGCTCCGACCCAACACTTGGTAAGGACTTGCTGATCTTGGCGCCGGCTGGCGCCAAAATCTTGGACGCCAAAGTTTCTGCGTGTCCAAGACGCGCTGCGCGCGAAATGTTCAGGGTTGGCCGCCTGCGCGAGCAAGCCCGCTCCTGTTCAACGAATCGATGTCGAAGCGCGGCTTGCGCGAGTCGGCTCTGCGCCGGCGCGAATTCGCGCCTCTTACTTATCTAAAGATGCGCCAACCACGACTTCGGCCAAGAAATTGCGACAAGCGAATCAGTCATTTTTCGCAGCGACGGAATTCGTCGCGTCAAAACTGTCGTCCTGAAGGATGACGACGGGACGCGGCTTGCCAGCGTAATCCTTCCCGCCAAAAACGGTCCAGATTTCGCCGCCGCCTCATTCATCGCCCCATACGGAGGCTGCGTCGACGAAGGCTTGGTCGTCATGCGCCTGCGCGCTCACAGCGACGGCGAGCGACTGCCGATGCGCCTCCTTGCGAAAGCCTGGGGCGCGCATGTCGGGAACCCAGATTTGAATGACCCGTATGGGGACGGCGTTTGGCGCGCCAAACTTCAGCGCCGATTAGGCGCCGGTAGAACGCTCGCTTTGCGTTGGAAGGCGCGCCGACTCCGCCCGACCTCGCGTCTTGAGGAATTTCAAGAGCAACTCCAGTCGCTTTTGGCGGTAGAAGGAACGTAAGCTCGAATCCTCGGGCGCAAGGCCGGCGATCCATTCGGGCGTCTTGCCCCGATACCCCAGCAGACGCGACGACAGGCGCGTCGCGCCGGCAATGTCCGTCACGCCATAGTTGCTCGCATCGAGAAACAGGCGCTGGGCGTGTATGCCTTCCAAATTGGGGCGATAGCTATCGCGGGGCGACGGGCGCGGCGTAAAATTCTCGATGCGTTTTTGAAACCACGAAACGAGCGCAGGATCGTCGGACAGGGATCGCCGCAATTCCGCTTCCACATAGGGCCACTCGCTAAGGTCGTCGATTGGCGGAGCGAGCAAGAAGCTCTCCACCATCGCCTGGCGATCGAGGCTTATCGGATCGTCGGGAAATAGGTCTTCCTTGGCGCGAAGGAAAGAATCCGCAACGCAAACGAATCCTGAAGGCAGATCGGGAATGAAAGGATGGAGGCGCAGGCCTGCGCCGTCATTTTCGCCGCGAAATGTCTGCGCGATTTGATGTTTGCTGCGTAGAAAACTAAAGGCGATGTGGTTGCTGGATGCGGAGAACCCGCTGATCGATAGCGGCGCCGAGAGCGACAGATATTCTCCCGCCAAATAAGCAACAGCGAAGCTGGAATAGGTATCGCAGTGGAAACTATCGAAAACTTTTCCCGTGGTCGCGCGGACTTGCTCAAGCACTTCGCGCGCCACACAGCCGTGATAGATGTTGGGCAATAGCGTTGCGGGCGCGCGTCCCGCCAGAACGTCCTCCATCGTCTGGCGGCCATTCATCCGCTCGACATTTCGTTTGAGCGGAATCTGCAAATGATTCGCAAGATCGTCGCGGGCGATGTTCGGCCAGGAGTAAAGGGCGCTGTCCCAGCTGATCGCTTTCACATTCTGTTTGGCGAATAAGCCGCGCAGCGTCGAAAAAGCGAACGGCAGGAGCGAGTCGTCGTCGCCTATATAGGTGATATATTTGCCGCGCGTGAGGCTGTATGCGAGATTGTAATTATCGCGCATGCACAAAGTCTCTGGCGCGCGGTGGTAGACAATTCTCGGGGAGCCGATCTCTTCGACGACCTGGCGGGTCGCCGGCGAACTGCAATTGTCGCAAACAACGATCTCATAGGAATCGAAGTCCTGCTCCAGGCATGCTTTGAGCGAGAAGCGCAAAGTTGCGGCGCGTTCACGGGTCGGAATGACCAGACTGAAATCAGGTTCGCTCATAAATGCTAGTCCTTATTCTCGCGACTGGAATGTGGAGCGGGCCGTCCGGCCAAGAACGCCGTTCAACCAAGTCGCTCGGCCAGTGAGCGACATTATCCCCCCAAGCATATGCTTGTTTCGCAATAGCGGCGATCATTGCCGGCCCCCTACCTCTGCGCGCCACCAAGCGTAGGTTTCGGCGAGACCCTCATCGAGCGTTCTCGACGGTCGAAACCCCACTTCGTCACGCAATCGGCGCACATCCGCGACAATGCGCGGCGGCTCATCGGGACGGTCGGGCAGCACGCCGACGCGAATGAGATCCGAGCGACCCGCAATCGCGCCAAGACGCTCGGCGATGGAAGCGACGCTCACGCCCTCGCCGCTTGCAATGTTCACGGCGCCCGTCGTCTCGCTTAGAACGAGCGCTGCGAGCGCAGCGCCAGCGTCGCGGGTATCGAGAAAATCGCGCACTGCAAGCCCCCGCGAAAGCGGCGCGGCTTCCCCGCGGGCAAGTTTCGCCGCGAGGGAAGCTACAAGCCGCGCCTCATGCTCGAAAGGCCCATAAAGATAGAACAGGCGCGCCCACGCAAACGAAATATCGCCAAGCTCCTGCAGCACCCGTCGCGCTGCGTCCTTTGCGACGGCGTAAAGGGTCTGCGGCGCGATTTCAGTGGCGCCTTCTTTACACGTCCCGTCGTCCGGCCAGCGATATTCGAAGCATGTCCCAACGCCGACGAAGCGCTGAACGCCGGCGTCAAGCGCGGCGCGCGCAAGAAGTAGCGTTGCGGCCGTCCAGTCGAGATTGTCTCGGCTGGTCCAAAATGCGCCGTGCTCGACGTTCCACGCCAGATGGAGCACAGTATCAGGCCTAACCCGATTGATCAGCGTGACAGCCGCGCCGGGCCCGCGCAAATCTCCGCCATAGGCGACAACACCGCCGTCGATTTTCTCAGCGTGCTGAGCGTGCGCGTGAACTTCGACGCCCGCGCGAACCAGCGCTCCGATCGTCTGCCTACCGACAAATCCAGAAGCGCCCGTCACCAGAACTCGCAACGCGCCCCCCAAAAAGCGTTTGCATGTGCAACGAACGCATACAGAATAGGGACGCCGGCGGCAAATCCGTGTTGTTTCAGCCGCGCCAGGGCGACGGCCAGGCGAGATCCGCCTCGCCGATCACCGCAGGCAGGGCCGGCCAGCTAATCGCAAATCCCGGATCGTCATAGCGCAGCCCGCGCGCCTGACCGCCCATATAGGGCCGGCTCATCTGATAGAGCACATCCGTATCTGGTTCGAGCGTGAGAAAGCCGTGCGCGCAGCCTTCGGGAATGAACAGCGCATTGGCGCTGTTGGCGTCGAGGCGCCGGGCGATCCAGCGTCGGAATGTCGGGCTTTCGCGGCGAAGGTCGATCACGACGTCATGGATCGCGCCCCGCGTCACGCGCACCAGCTTCGCCTCGGCGTAAGGCGGGTCCTGCCAGTGCATGCCGCGCAGCGTATGTAAACGATCGTTGCGCGACAGATTGATCTGCGTCGATGTGAAGGTAAGGCCGGCGGCCGCAAATTCTTGCGGACAATAGATTCGCGCGAAAAAGCCTCGTGCGTCGGCGCGCGGCTCGGCTGCGATCTCGACGACGCCCGGTATTTCGGTCGGCGCGAATCTCAAGCGTCGAATACTCGGGTTTCAGGGACGGCGGTGACGAACTTGCCGCCCCATTGGCGAATTTCGGCCATCTGGCCCACGATCTCCTCCCGCAGATTCCACGGAAGGATCACCAGATAATCCGGCCGCGTGTCGGCGATCGTCGCGGGCGCGCGGACGGGAATCTGACTCCCCGGCAAAAACTTTCCCTGCTTAGCCGTGCTGCGATCGTAAACGCAGACGATGTCATTCGCATTCACCCCGCAAACATTGAGGAAAGTATTGCCCTTGGCCGCCGCGCCATAGGCGGCGACCGTCTTGCCTTCCGCCTTGGCGCGCGCGAGAAAATTCAAGAAGGACGCTTTCACCGCGTCGACCTTTTCGGCGAATCCCGCATAACCTTCGATCGCATCGAGACGCGCTGCGCGCTCGGCGCCGCGCACCGCCTCCAAACGCGGCGTCGGCGCGCGCGCCGCGCCTTTGCGGCACACGAAAAGGCGCAGCGAGCCGCCATGCGTCGGCAGTTCCTCGACGTCGAAAGCGACAAGGCCGTTCGCGGCCAGAACGCGCTCCACCGCCACGAGCGAGAGATAGGAGAAGTGCTCGTGATAGATCGTGTCGAATTGCAGTTCGCGGATGAGATTCAAGACATGCGGAAATTCGAATGTCGCGACGCCGTGAGGCTTAAGGATTTCCGCAAATCCGGCGACGAAATCGCCGATATCGGGAACATGCGCCAACACATTGTTGGCCGCCGTGAGATCGGCGGCGACGCCGCGCGCCGTCAGCTTGCGCGCGGTCTCCTTGCCGAAAAAGGCGACTTCCGTCGGCACGCCTTTGGCGCGCGCCGCCTCCGCGACATTGGCCGCCGGCTCGACCCCCAGCACAGGCACGCCGCGCGCGATAAAATGCTGCAGCAGATAGCCGTCATTTGACGCGACTTCGATCACGAGCGACTGCGGGCCAAGCTCGAACCGCTCGATCATCGCCTCGGCGTAACGGCGGGCATGCGCGACCCAACTGTCGGAATAGGAGGAAAAATAGGCGTAATCGGAGAAGATCGCCTCAGACGACACCGGCGCATCCACCTGCACCAAGAAGCAGGCGTCGCAAACGCGCGCATGGAGCGGAAAGCTCTTGTCGAGTCCCCGCGCGATCTCTTCCGCCGTGACATAGGAGTTGGCGAGCGGCGTCGAGCCGAGATCGACGAAATCATGTTTCAGCGGAGCGCCGCAGAAGCGGCAGGCTGGCGTTTGCATTGTCTTATCCAGGAAGTTTTTCGAAGGCGTCGATCTGCGCGAGCGTCGTCGCCAGAGGGCTGCTTCCCGCGACGGCGCCGCGGTACCAGTCCGCGGTCCAATTGATCGCCAGCCGGCCGGGCAAGCGGTCCCGCCAGCCGAGAAGCGCCCGGGCGCGCGAGGAGTCGACCGCCAGAACATGCATTTCGCGCGAATCCGCCGGCTGATGTTCGTAGCGCGCATCGAGGCCAAGCGCTTTGAGCATTTCCTCGGTGAGTTCGCCCACCGTGATCGGCGTTGTTGGATCGGGCCCGAAATTGAGCGTGTCGGGAAGGGTCTCGCCGCGTTCAAGCGCGTCGACATAGGTCAGATAGCCATGCAGGCAATCGAGCACATGCTGCCAGGGCCGCGTCGCATGCGGCATGCGCAGCACCGGCCGCTCGTTCCTTGCCGCCGCGCGCACGATGTCGGGAACGATGCGGTCGGCTGCGTAGTCGCCGCCGCCGATGACATTGCCGCCCCGCGCGGTGACGATCTTCACGCTGGCGTCTTTGAAAAAGGACTGCGCGTAAGCGCGGGTGACGAGTTCGGCCGCCGCCTTGGACGCCGAGTAGGGGTCCTTGCCGCCGAGGCGCGCGTCTTCCGCGAAGGCGGCGCCTTGCTCGTCATTCGCATAGACCTTGTCGGAGGTGACGACCAGAATAGTCGAAACGTCGGGCGCGCTGCGCAGGGCCTGCAGCAGATGCGCGGCGCCCATGACATTCGTTGCGAGCGTGCCGAGCGGATCGGCGTGCGACCGGCGCACGATCGCCTGCGCGGCGAGATGTAGAACGATTTGCGGGCGGGCCTTTGCAACGGCGGCCTCGACCGATTCGAGATCGTTCAGGTCGCCGAAAGTCGAATTCAGACGCTTGCCGACCTGCGCCATCTCGTAAAGACTTGCATCGCCTTCAGGCGGCAGCGCAAAACCGTAGACTTCGGCGCCGAGTCGATCAAGCCAGAGCGCAAGCCAAGCGCCCTTGAAACCGGTATGGCCGGTCAAAAGAACGCGCCGGCCGGCTAAGGTCTTCCATTTGTCCACGCTTTATTCCCGCCAGTCCAGCTTCATATTTCCTCGCGCCCGCCGGTCGCATTCGGCGCCTCAGCTCCACACCTTCCATGGCGCGTTACCGCTATCCCACAAGGATTCGAGCCGATTCTTGTCGCGCAGCGTATCCATGGGCTGCCAAAATCCCTCATGCTTATATGCGCGTAATTCTCCTTCGGCCGCCAAACGCTCCAGCGGCCTTTCCTCCCAGGACGTCGCGTCGCCGTCGATATAGTCGATGACGGCGGGATTCAGAACGAAAAATCCGCCATTGATGAAGCTCTGGTCGCCAGGCGGCTTTTCGATGAATTTGGTGACGGCGTCGCCTTCGAGAGACAAGGCTCCATAACGGCCGGGCGGCGTCACAGCGGTGAGAGTGGCTTTGCGCCCGTGTGCGCGATGAAACTTGATCAGCGCGCCGATATCCACGTTGGCCACGCCGTCGCCGTAAGTGAAGCAGAAAGGCTGTCCTTCCTTGAGATAGTCGCGAACTCTTTTGAGCCGTCCGCCGGTCATCGACGATTCGCCGGTGTCGACCAGCGTGATCTTCCAGGATTCGCTTTTCCGACTATGAAACTCAACTTGTCCGGTTTCGCCGTCGACGGTTATGTCCGCGTTATGCATGAAGTAATTCGCGAAATACTCCTTGATCATATAGCCCTTATAGCCGAGGCAGACGACGAAGTTGTTCACGCCATGAGCGTGATAGATTTTCATAATATGCCATAATATTGGGCGACCGCCGATCTCGATCATCGGCTTTGGGCGGAGATAAGATTCCTCGGAAATTCGCGTCCCCATGCCGCCCGCGAGTATGACGACTTGCATTTTTTCTCCCCAAATCGGACTTCCGGGCCGGCGAACAGACAGCAGATTCCCACGCGGGCTTTTGAACGTCCACGTATTCCGCAACTTCCCTGATGCTGCGTTTTTGGCCTGTGCGCATGAGAGGGACGAAAGGCGGCATAAGCGATTTCGCAAAACCTAACAATCACGCCACGCCATGAGCCCCATCGACGACTTCCTGCCCTTCGACTATATCAAGAACACGCCCCATCATTGCATCGCGTATACAAATGGTGACGGCAATTTCGACGGCTCGGGCGTTGTACGTTCGCGAACCGCGATGTCCACCAAATCTCGCCGGTGGCCACGAAGGTATTCCGTTGTTCGAGAGAGTTGCAAACGTGTCGCCTCATCAATTAGGCGGCGGATTCGTTCCTCTTCCTCCGCTTTGATCTGAGAGATCTCTGTTCGGTTCATTAGAGAAGCCTTTCTTGTTTAGGCCACACAATCCCGCGATGACATTTGCGTAGCCTTTACCTACGATCTCGTCGCCGTCAGGGCTGAGATGAACTGTATCGACAAAAAGATAATCATCTTCGCCATACTTCCGGAATTCTTTGTAAAGGTCAACTTTTACAACATCCAACTTTTCTAACTGAAGAGATACTCTCTCAAATAATGGCAGCGCCATCTGAGTCACTTCGGTGAAAGGCGTGTGGCTCTTGAAGGCTTCTACGTTTGCCGATTCCAGCGGATGCAACCTGCCTTTTCCCGCCCAATTCGGCTGCAATCCCCAAATGAATTTGCCCCCATTCGCTTCAACCATCGCCTCCAACTGACGCTTTCGAGAAAAATACTGTCCCAGAACCGCTGGCGCCGCGCACATCGCTCGGAAGGGTGTTTCCGCCTGAGTTTGCTGCAATTGTGACGTTCCGTGAAGGATCTGCGACCAGCCCTCAAGATTATTCTGATACGCGACATTGCCGTCCTTGAGAAGGCGAGGGTCTTGCACCATTCCATAGAGGATATCGTTCCATCCATCATGCCCGACCACGAAATCAGGCTTCAGGTGATAATTGAAAAGCGTATATGTAAGGATTGAATTCATCACGACATGACCATGCTGACCGAAATTCAAAACCGTGAACTTAACGTCCGCCCCTGATTCCAAAGCCTTTTTATTCAACACACATTCGATGACGGCAGGATACATTTGATGAGGAAGCGTATACATGCTGAATCCGGTAGATCCGCCATAGCATAGGATCAACTTATGATTGGCGGCGCGATTCTTGAGGTTTGAAAGGTCGTCGGGCACGCGGAACCCGAATTGATTTAGGGGCCCCATCCCCGGATATCGAAACAAGTAGCCATAAGGGAAGTAATAGAAGCCCCATGCTTCGGGTTTAGAGAGCCTGTTGAAAATATGAGCGTCCATATTCAGCGCGTCTTGATCGTCATATTCGCGCGCAAGCGGCGATAATCGCCCATTCCAGTCTATAATGTAGAATCGGAGCGAGGACACTTGAGGAGAAGCTACGCTTCGGGAACGTAAAAAAGGCCATTTCCACTTCGATGATGCGTTTGACGACGGAGTTACGAACGGAGGAACGTAGAATTTTGTCTCATTGCGAGGAATCGTGAATACAATCGCGTCAAATTCATCAGACTTCAGTACGCTCGGGTCTTGTACGGACACATCCGGCAGATAAGTTTCAATCCAGCGCCGCGCCTCGCTTGGCGCAATTACACTCAGATATTTAACATTCGCGGTGTGAAATCGGAATCCCTCGGCCACTTGCCGGGAATGCGGGATCGCTATGTCCGCCGGTGGGTCGAAGATAACGGCGGTCCGAGCCTCCGTATCCAGCCGAGTCATATATCAAAATCCTTCGATACGACACGGGAACCGATAACCAGATAGTCCAAGCCACTGTATGAAAATGTACGCAGCGCGTCGCTCGGAGTATCGACGATGGGTTCACCCTTCAGATTGAATGACGTGTTCATCAATACTGCTACTCCTCTTAACTCCTTAAATGCTTTGAGTAAGCTATAGAATGCCGGGTTGGACGTGGCGTCAACCACCTGCAATCGTCCGGTTCCATCCGCGTGAGTAATCGCCGGGACCTTGCATCGAGCGGACGGAAGCACGTGATGAACCGCCAACATGAAATATTCTGGGCTCGTGCGGTCTCGAATTGCGGGGCATTCGAAGTAGTTGTGAACCTCTTCGAGGAGTACGGCGGGCGCGAAGGGGCGGAACGGCTCCCTGAACTTAATACGCTCGTTGACGATTTTTTTCATGTCCGCTCTTGTCGGGTCCGCAAGGATGCTGCGATTCCCCAGCGCGCGTGGACCCCATTCGGCATTCCCCTGGAACCACCCAACGACGTTGCCTTCGGCCAAGAGTCGCGCAATCTCTAAAGGAAGTTGATCGTGTGCAAATATCCCGCAGCATTGAAAGCCAGAATCTGCGATGGCGCGATCGATCTCTTCGTCCAAAGGACAATCTGAGCCCAGATAAGCCGAGGTGAGCGGGGCGGAACGCTGCGTTCCCGCCTCCTGATAATGACGCCACAGGGCCGCGCCGATCGCGCTGCCGGAGTCCCCCGCAGCCGGATGCACATAGAGGGAATAGCCCCTTTCGCGCATCAATCGACCGTTTGCGAGAGAATTGAGCGCGACGCCGCCAGCTAAACATACTTCCTTGATGCCTGTTGCTTGAACCGCCGAGTCCACGACGTGAAAAATGACTTCTTCTGTAACCTTCTGAACGCTGGCGGCAATGTCCGCATAACGCTTGCTGGTCTCCAAAATTGCGTCCGCCTCATGCACGGCGATCCCCGACGGCAAATCATCAACGACAGTCGCGAAATCTTGTTTTGGGTCTCGAGGCCGCCCCAGCAATTCAACAAGCGCATCGGTAAATGGAAGATCCTTAGGCGTCAGAAACTCGAAATACATAGGCTCGATTGAAAATCCTCCTCCTTCCTCGAGCCGAAACATCGGCCTTAGAAGGTCGTAATAAATAGGCTCTCCAAACGCCCCCATGCCCATGACCTTGTACTCGCCTTCGTTAACTTCGAAACCTAAGAAGGCTGTCAAGGCGCTGTAAAAGAGCCCTATCGAATTCGGCAGAGAAACCGATCCGAGTTTTTGTATCTCGGTTCCGTTTCCTATCCCCCAAGACGTTGTTTCGTACTCTCCGACGCCATCCATGGTGACGATTGTCGCCGCGTCAAAACCGGAACAATAAAACGCCGCGCTCATGTGAGATAGGTGATGATCTACGTACGAAATCTTTTCCCGGGCCACTCCGAGCTCCTCCGATATCCGATCAATAACTTCGAATTTTCGGTATCGGAGCCACGACGATATGGTCTTGTCCAAATATTCGGGGTTGCGTCCCTGAGCTTGCTCGGAACACCACAAGATCCGATCGAACTTAAGCATCGGAACTTCATAATAAGCGATCGCCTGGAGTGAGGACGACGAAATCCCGGCAGATTGCATGCAAAACTCGACTGCATGACGAGGAAAGCTCGAATCGTGCTTTTTTCGTGAGAATCGCTCTTCGATTCCGGCTGCGACAACAACGCCGTCCTTGATCAGCGCGGCCGCGGAGTCATGGAAATCAAATGAAAGGCCTAAAATATAACCCATTGATATCCCTCCCATTGCTTCGTTTCCTAATGAATTTACTCGTCTCAAATGGTTTCTAACAAATTTAACTCGCCTGGTGGATAAAATCTGACAATTGAGTTCTCGGAGGGATTCTTATCGCTTTTTGCGCGTGCGAGTTTGGGCGATGCGCACGGGAATCTCCATGATGTTGTCGTCAGCCGCAAATGGCCGCTCATGGGGATTCGAACCCTGAAGCAGTGACATTGTCCGATTCCCATCGAAGCAACAAAACGTGCAAGCTATGAGGCGTGAACAGAGTCGCGAAAAATGAAGTTTCCGCGCATTCGTGCGGCGAGAATCGATAAATCACGAATGCGCTCCGAACGGTGGTCACCATTTGGTCACCGAACCGCTTTTTTAAGCCGATCGATAGCAGCAATTATTGGATTTATTTGGTGAGCGCGGTGGGGCTCGAACCCACGACCCCCTGATTAAAAGTCAGGTGCTCTACCGACTGAGCTACGCGCTCGCTCACAGGCGGCTGGCGGCGCCGCCGAAGTCGACTGAGCGGGTCGGTCCGTTCGGCCGTGCGGGATCGTCCATCCCGCGCCTCGCGATCAACTACCGGCGGGCGGCGGGCCGGTCAACCCCCGGCGGGCGACCGCGCCCGCTCACGCCGTGAGCTTGGCGAAAAGCACCAGCAGGCCGAAGAGGACAGCCGAGACCACCGTCGTGATTCCCGCTTTTTTCAAGAGATCAGGCGAGGCTGGGGCGCCGGGGTCGGCGCCCTCAAGGAGATCTTCTTCGGCCTCTTCGGAAGAGCGAACGCCGAGCGGCAGCACGGCGAACAGCACGATCCACCAGATCGTCAGGTAGATCGCCGCCGCCAGCGGCAGGGAAAAGGGCATCGCCTTAAGCCTGCTCGAGTTCGATCAAGGCGCCGCAGAAGTCCTTGGGATGCAGAAACAGCACGGGCTTGCCATGGGCGCCGATCCTGGGCTCCCCATCGCCCAACACGCGCGCGCCCGAGGCCTTGAGCTGTTCGCGGGCCCCGAGAATATCTTCGACCTCATAGCAAATGTGGTGGATGCCGCCGGCCGGATTTTTGGCGACGAACCCTGCAATCGGCGAGTTTTCGCCGTAAGGTTCGAGCAGCTCGATCTTGGTGTTCGGCAATTCGACGAAAACGACCGTTACGCCGTGCTCCGCGAGGCGTTCTGGCGCCGAAACCTTCGCCCCCAGGGCGTCGCGGTAGATGGCGGAAGCCTTTTCGACGCTATCGACAGCGATAGCGACATGGTTCAGACGGCCGATCATTTTTTTCCTTCCGGAAGAACGCTGTGCAGCGCCAATAAGCGCTGACGCGGGCAATTTCAACCGGCGGGACGCGCCTCGGCCTGCTGCGGATGGCCGAATCCGTCGATGGCGCCGCGTAAAGCGACGAAGCGCGGATCGACGCGCGAGAAGGAGCTCCAGGGACAGCCTTCGGAAAGGCCGCGTCGAATCGCTTCGAGGGCCTCGGCGCGCTTGCCCAGAGCGAAAAACGCCGCGCCGAGAAAGCAGGGCGGCGCGTAGAGCTCGCTGTCTTGGACGAGTCTGTCGATGAGCGCTTGCGTTTCCTCGGCGCGTCCGGCGCGGGCGAGCGCATAAGCGAGCACGGTCAATTGCAAGGGATCGTCCGGGCTCGAGGCGACGGCGCGGCGCGCTGCGCTCACCGCCCGTTCGTGAACGCCCTGAAGGCTGTAGGCGATGGACATCACGAGATGCAGAGTCGCGGCGTCGGGCCTCAGCTCGAGCCCGTCGCGCGCATAGCGGCGCGCCCGCTCGAGGTCGCCGGCGCAGAGAATGAGCCACGCGTGCAACGACAGCAGCGCCTGATCATGTGGCGAGTTGGCGAGGCCCTCTTCGCAATCGGCGATGCCCTCGTCGAGACGATCGGCCGCCGCAAGCAGCCAACAGCGGTAGACGCGCGCTTTGCCGTAGAGAGGATCAACGGCGACGGCCTGATCGAGGAGGGCGAGGCCCTCGGCGAGCTTGCCCCTTAGCGCGCCGCGAGCCCAGCCGAGAACGGCCAGCGCCGGCGTATGATCGCGCAGGACGCCGAGCGCCCGGCCAGCGAAGTCTTCGATCATCTCCGCCGCCTGGGCGGGACGGAGAAACCCGCGTACGGCTCGGCCGGCGGCGATGTCGGCGGCGAGCGACCAGACCGCCGGATTGCCGGGGTCGAGCTGGGCGGCGGACGCAATCGCTTCCTGCGCGCGCACGAAGCCCTCTCGCGTGCGGTTGCCGGCAAGCTCGTAGGCGGTCTGCCACAGATCGAGAATATGCGGCTCGCTCAAGGGCGCGAGACGGAGCGTTTGCGCGCCCTCGTCGATGGTTTCGACCGTTCCGCGGAGCAACAGCCCACGGCCGTAGGCGGTGGCGATCAGCTCCTCGCCGCCGGCGTCGCGCAGCGGCTTCCGCAAAAGATAGGCGCAGCGGTCGATGGAATCGTCGGACGCGGCGCGATCCGGCCACAGCCGCGCGGCAATCTCGCCCTTGGTGACCAGGACGCCGGGCGACTCCAGAAGCATTTCAAGAAGTTGGCGCGCCTGCGGGCCCAGATGAATGCGCTTGCCGTCGCGCTGCAATCCGCCCTGTGCGCTGTAACTGAATCCTGAAAATCGCCTCACCAACTCGCCCATTGCAGCCCCCAGCCAGCCGCGATGATGGCAAGATGGCGCGGCTTCGGCAAGGGGCAGTATATGGTTAAGTATTCAAAATCACATTGTTTTTTTGAATTTCAGGCTCTTCCCGGCGGCTGTTGGCCCTCCAAAATAAAAAACGCCGGACGTACCTCCGGCCCGGCGTTTGAGCCTTCCTGTACGCAGAACGTTCGGAAGGCTCGGCGCAGTCTATGCGCGTCCAAATTGACGGCCGCGTGACGCTGTCTTCCGCCGAGAGCAGGTTCCGAAAAAGTTAAAAGACTTTTTCGATGAGAACCTGCTCCAACATATCGATAAGCGTCTCTATGCGCGGCGCGCGCTCTGGTCATCCTTTCCCCAAACGAAAAGCACGAGAGCCAGAACGCCGGCGGCCGCAAAAAGAAAGTAAGGCGTCCGCGCGAACAGCGGCCGGCCGCCAACGGTGAAGGGGAACCGCGACACCCAATGCTCGCCGTTTGGACCGTCGACCGTGACGATCCCCACGAATTGGCCGGTCTCGTTGAAGACATGTTCAAAGTTCAGCGTGCCGGCCGGATAGACCTTTGGCGGCAGATAGGCCACCGTGACGGCGTCGAGGCGCTCCTGCGGCTCCTTGTCGCCGATGTCGCGGATGATGCGAAAGTCCGTCGACATCTCCCGCATCTCGTCCTGAGCATAATCGAGGACGAAAATCGTCGGGCCAATCGTGGGAATGTCCTCGCAGAACCTGTTGCGCGACGCCGCAGGCTGATAGCCGGAGAAATACATGAAATCCGGGCCGATTTTCAGCATGCAGGCGCTCTGCTGGCGCTGCATCGCGCCATGCGCGAAAGCGAGCGATAGAGGCGCGCAGACGAGCGCCGCCATCATCAGCAACCAAAAAGGACTAAGAGGCTTCGACATGCCGTCCTCCCTGTTCAAAGGCTGGACGACGCTGCTCTGAAACTCAGCTTGCGCGTCATCCCTTCGTCGAATAGCGGTTCGGTGCGTCGCCCACGCGCATGCGATAGGCTGTCCAAGGAAAGAACCCGGCAGGAACGAAAAAGATGCGCCCGGTATCGAAATTCCTCATTGTCGCGCTGCTTCCGCTTCCGGCCGCTTGGGCGCGGGCGGCGGATCTCAACGACTATCCGACCTCCGCGCGCGCCGATTACGTCTTCGGCTGCATGAAGGCGAACGGCGATACGCGCCTCTCCTTGGACCAGTGCTCTTGCTCCATAGACGTCATCGCGACCATTCTGCCTTATGAGCGGTATGTCACGGCCGAGACTGTCGCGAGCGTCAATCAGCAGGCGGGGCAGGTGGGCGCGCTGATGCGCAATACGGATGCGGCCCGCGATATGCTTCAAGAGTTGCGCCGCGCTCAGGCCGAGGCGCAGGTGCGGTGCTTTTAGACGCGAATTGATGTGGAAGGCGGAGAGGCCATGCTTATTCTCATTCTCGGAATCGTGATTTTTCTCGGGGTCCATACGCTTACGGCGTTTCGCGAGACGCGCGCCAGCCTGATCGAGCGCTACGGCCTTCAAACCTATAAGGCCGCCTACGGGCTCGTCGCCGCCATCGGCCTCGGGCTCATCGTCTATGGGTTCATTCGGTATCGTGCAGAGGGCCTGATTTATGTCTGGACGCCGCCGTCATGGGGCCGCCATGTCGCCATGCCGCTCGTCTGGTTCGCCTTCGTCGCGATCGTGAGCCGTCGCGCGCCGCCGGGCCGCATTCGCGGCGCGCTGCGCCATCCGACGCTTGTCGCGGTGAAAAGCTGGGCGCTCGCGCATCTTCTCGTCAATGGCGATCTCGGCGGCATGATCCTGTTCGGGTCTTTTCTCGCCTGGGGCGTCTTCGACCGCATCGCGGTGAAAAAGCGGGGGGACGGGGGCGCGCCGCGGATTTCGCAGTTCACGCGCGGCGACGCGATCGCGCTCGGCGTCGGAACGGCGCTGTTCCTCATCGTGCTCTACCTGCACCCCTGGCTGTTCGGCGTTGCGGTGCTGCCGGCGTGAGCAACGCTCGACTTCATCCTATGACGGCGCGGATTCATCTTCGCTTGGCGCCGCCGTCTCCAGGCTTCGGCCCTGCCATGGCCAGCGGCCTTCGAGCTCCGCCTCCATCGTAAAGCTCATCGCCGTGCGGATCATCACGATCAGGCCGAGCACGAAGACGTTTTCGAGGCTTGGATGTTCGACGGAGACGGTCCGAATGATGTCGCCGCCGACCAGGAACTCCAACCCGAGCAGGATCGAGCGGCCGACATTCTTTCGGTAGCCGCGATAGGTGAGGGAGTGCGCTCTCCAGGGCGTCAGAAAAGCGAGCGTCGAAAGCACGGCGCCGGTGACGATGATCAGCACGCCGACGACGTCGAGCGCCAGACCCGCGAAGTTGATGATCTCGTGGATGCTCGCCAGGTAGGTCACGAGCGCTTCGCTTTCATTCGCGGGCGTCGACAAGTCGCGCGAGCGCCGTGGCGTGGCCGATGAGCGGCAGCAGCGCGGCGAGCTCCGGGCCGCTCTCGGCGCCGGTCAGCGCCAAACGCAGCGGATGAAACAGCGCCTTGCCCTTCCTTCCGGTCGCCGTCTTGATGTCGCTCGTCCAAGCCGCCCATGTGGTCTCGTCCCAAGGCTCCGACGGCAAAAGCTGAGCCGCGTCTTTCAGGAATGATTCATCCTCGCGGATCGGCTCGATCTCCGCGTCCACGACGCGCCACCATGTCAGAATATCGTCGAAACGCGCAAGATTGCCACGCGCCGCGCGCCACAAGGGCTCCGCCTTGCGGCCGACGATCGTCAAGGCTTCGAGCCGCTCGCGCACGTCATCATATTCGTAGAGCGCGAGAGTCCGATGCGTCAGAGTTTCAAGATCGGCGGGGTCGAAACGCGCCGGATTGCGCGAGACATGCGACAGATTGAAACTCTGCGCGAGTTCGCCGAGCGAGCGCACGGCGTGGACATTATCGGAGGAGCCGGTCAGCGTCGCGAGCGCGGCGACGGCGAGGGGCTCATAGCCTTCTTCGCGCAGCGAGGCGATGGAGAGCGATCCGGTGCGCTTTGACAGCGCCTCGCCGCCCGCGCCGATGAGAAGATTGTGATGCGCGAAAATCGGCGCCGGCGCATGAGGCGCGAGCGCGCGGATGAGCTGCAACTGCACGGCCGTATTGGTGACGTGGTCTTCGCCGCGAATGACATGGGTGATCCCCATGTCGATATCGTCGACGACCGATGGCAGCGTGTATAGAAAACTGCCGTCCTCGCGGATCAGGACCGGGTCCGACAGGGCCGAACAGTCGATATGCGCCGGACCGCGCACAAGATCATTCCATTCGGCGACGCCCGGCTCGAGCATGAATCGCCAGTGCGGCTGTCGGCCCTCGGCTTCGAGCGCGGCGCGATCAGACGCGCTCAGACGCAGCGCCGCGCGATCGTAAACGGGGGGCAGCCCGCGCGCCTGCTGCATCTTGCGGCGCTTGTCCAATTCGTCCTGGGTTTCATAGCAAGGGTAGAGGCGGCCGGATCGCCGCAGGCGATCGGCGGCGTCCTCATAGAGCGCGACGCGCGCCGACTGGCGGAAAACCGCGTCCGGAACGACGCCCAGCCAGGCGAGATCAATCTCGATTGCGCGCGCGAATTCCTCGCTGGATCTAGCAAAATCAGTGTCATCGAACCGTAGCGCGAATCGTCCAAAGTTGGCGGCGGCGAACAGAAAATTGAACAGCGCGACGCGCGCGTTGCCGATGTGAATGCGGCCGGTCGGCGAGGGCGCGAAACGAACGATCGGAGAGGTCATGAGGAAGCTTCGTCAGGAGTTTCAACAAGGGATACAGCAGCAGGGTTTTCAGCGGGAATTTTCAACAGCCGCGCGTCGGGAGAAGATTCTCGCGCCACCATCCTTTTGCCAAGACCCCGCGTCTTTGTCAGGCGGAATTTCGAAATGGCCGCGCCCCGGCGTTGCGCGCCGGAAGCCGAGCCACTCCGCTGGCGTCCGGCGTTGCGATTCTCTCCGTTACGACTCTTAAGCAAAAAGCGCCGTTCATGATCCTGGCCTATATCTGCGCCGGCTGGTGCGCCGTCATTCTCATCCTCAATTTCACAAGCATAGCGCTGATGTCCCGAAAATGTCGGGCGCGCGAGCGCACTCAGCCGCCGCCGGACAATGCGCCGCCGGTCAGCATTGTGCGGCCCTTGCGCGGGCTGGAGCCTTTCAGCGAGGAGACGCTCGGCGCGACCTTCGATCTCGACTATCCCGATTATGAGATCATATTCTGCGTGCAATCGCCGAGCGATCCCGTCATTCCGCTGGTCGAACGGATGATCGCGGCGCATCCCGAGCGCGAGGCGCGGCTGCTCGTCGGCGACGATTATGTCAGCGCCAATCCCAAGCTCAACAACTGCGTCAAGGGGTGGGACGCGGCGCGGCATCATCATGTGATTCTCGCCGACTCCAATGCCCTGCCGCCGCGCGACTATATCCAGACCATGCTTGCCGCGTTCCGCGACAATACAGCGATGAGCGTGTCGATGCCGATCGGTTCGCGTCCGAAAGGCTTCTGGGCGATGGTCGAATGCGCGATCCTCAATACGTTTCAGGCGCGCTGGCAATATGGCGCCGAGGCGATCGGCGCGGCCTTCGCTCAGGGCAAGAATATGATGTGGCGGCGCGACGTGCTCGACAGAGCTGGCGGCATTCGCGCTCTGGCGGGCGAAATCGCCGAGGACGCCGCCTCGACCAAGGTCATCCGCGCTCAAGGCATGGATGTGCGACTCGTCGACATGCCTTTCGAGCAGCCGCTCGGCCAACGCACCGCCCGCGAAGTCTATTCGCGGCATGTGCGCTGGGCGCGGCTGCGGCGCGCGACCTTCCCCGCGCATTACGCCCCGGAATTCATGAACGGCAGTTTTGCGGCGATCGTGCTCGGCGCCTATGCCGCGGTGCAGCTCGACGGCGGGATTTCGACAGTGGCGCTGGTCACGGCGCTCATCGTCTTTTCGCTGCACGGCGGCGAGATCTGGCTGGCGCGCATCTGCGGCTTCCCGCTCGACTGGCGCACGCCTTTCGCGCTGATCGTGCGCGATTTGATGCTGCCGGTGATGTTCATCGACGCGCTGCTCTACGACGATTTCGTCTGGCACGGCGCCGAGATGACGGTCCGCGAGGCGGAGGAGACGACGGGCTAGCCAGCTCGCGCGTTTTGCCTCACTCCGCGGCGTGCTGCTCCCGCACGCCGCGAGCGACGCGTTCCGCCTTCAAAAGCTCGGCCACCAGGAATGCGACTTCGATCGCCTGTTCGGCGTTGAGGCGCGGATCGCAATAGGTGTGATAGCGGTCGCGCAGATCGCTCTCGGAAATCGCCCGCGCGCCGCCCATGCATTCGGTGACGTCCTTGCCGGTCATCTCGAGATGGATGCCGCCGGCGTAGGAGCCTTCCGCCTGATGCACGGCGAAGAAGTTGCGAATTTCCGACATGATCCGATCGAAAGGCCGTGTCTTGTAGCCTCCGGCGCTGACCGTGTTGCCATGCATCGGATCGCAGGACCAGACGATGTTGCGGCCTTCGCGCGTCACCGCCCGCACCAGCGCAGGCAGCGAATCCTCGATCTTGTCCGCGCCGAAACGGCAGATCAGCGTGAGCCTGCCGGGCTCGTTCTCGGGATCGAGCGCGTCGATGAGGCGCAGCAGCGCGTCGGGCTTCAAGCTCGGACCGCATTTCAGCCCGAGCGGATTCTTGACGCCGCGCACGAATTCGATATGCGCGCCGTCCTCCTGACGGGTGCGGTCGCCGACCCAGAGCATGTGGCCGGAGGTCGCGTAATAGTCGCCTGTCGTCGAGTCGATGCGGGTCAGCGCCTGTTCGTAGCAGAGCAGCAGCGCCTCATGCGACGTGTAGAAGTCGGTGCCGCGCAACTCCGGATGATGCTCCGGATCGAGACCGATCGCGCGCATGAAGCTTAAGGTCTCGGTGATCTGATCGGCGAGCTTCTGATAGCGCTCGGACTGCGGGCTGCTTTTGACGAAGCCGAGCATCCAGCGATGGACGTTTTCGAGATTGGCGAAGCCGCCCGCCGCAAAGGCGCGGATGAGGTTCAGCGTCGCCGCGGATTGCCGATAGGCGAGCAGCTGGCGCTGCGGATCGGGTTCGCGCGCCTGCGGGTTGAACGCGAGGTCGTTGATGATGTCGCCGCGATAGCTCGGCAGCTCGAGGCCGCCTTGCTTTTCGAGCGGCGAGGAGCGCGGCTTGGCGAACTGGCCGGCGATGCGTCCGACCTTCACCACGGGCGAGGCGGCGGCATAGGTCAGCACGACGGCCATTTGCAGAAAGACGCGGAAAAAGTCGCGGATATTGTCCGCCGAATGTTCCGAGAAACTCTCGGCGCAGTCCCCGCCCTGCAGCAGGAACGCCTTGCCGGCGGCGACCTCGGCCAAGTGGCGCTTCAGATTGCGGGCTTCACCGGCGAAAACGAGCGGCGGGAACCCGGCGAGCTGGCGCTCCACGTCGGCGAGCGCCGCCTGGTCCTGATAGACCGGCGTCTGCTCGATCGGTAGATTCCTCCAACTGCCCGGCGACCAACGTTCCACTTCGCAAAACTCCGCAAAATCAGGCCCGATAGGCGCTGGGGTCGTTCTCGCAGCGACGCCAGCGGCGCTTATAGAGGATTCTCGGCTCCAAAGCGACCCTCCGCTTGGCGGCGGCGATTTGGCGAAGCCCGGGGAGACCCGCTATAAAGCCGGGGCGCGAGCGCGGCCGAGAGCGAGGGGGCGAACCGGGGCGATGCCGTTCATTCTATCGCAGTTCATCGAGGCGAGCCGCTGGCTCGGCGCGCTCGTGGTGCTGGCCGTCCATACGTCCAACCTCTTCATCAACAACGCCGACATCATGAGCGCGCCGCACGCGCCGCTCGCCTATGTCTGGTGGTTCTATGCCACCTTCGAACTCGGCCATCAGGCGGTTCTCGCCTTCTTCGTGATGTCGGGCTATCTCGTCGGCGGCGCGGTGCTGGCGCATCTGCGCAAGAACCAGAACTTCCTGCGCGAATATTTCATCCATCGCGTCTCGCGAATCTATCTCGTGGTCGGGCCCGCCGTCGTGCTCACGCTCGTCCTCGATTCCCTCGGCGGATGGCTCTTCGCCAGCAGCGGCGTCTATGACTGGCCGCTGTTCAAGGGCCATTTTTCGGCGCTTCTGTTCCTTACAAGCTTTCTCAATCTTCAAGGCATCGGCTTCGACTATTTCGGCACCAACGGGCCGCTATGGTCGCTCGCCTGCGAGTTCTGGTACTACATCACCTTCCCGCTGCTGCTGCTGCCCTTCGCGCGCAATTATCCGCTGGCGCTGCGCCTGCTGGGTTTCGCGCTCGGCGCGGCGCTCTTCGCCGCGATTTCCACGCCGCCGAGCTGGTTCAAATTCGGCTATATTCTCTGGGCCGGCGGCGCCTTCGCCACGCTGATTCCCCGGCCGATCATCAGCTCGCGCTGGGCGGCGCTGCTCCTTTACGCCGCCGTGGTCGTGATTATCCGCTTGGTCGTACGCGGCCATCTTGTCGAGGAACATCCCTGGGCGGCCGACGCGGCGGACCTCCTCGGCTCAGCCCTTTTCATCATCGTGCTGCTCGCCTTCCGCTATGGGCCCTCCGAGGGCTTCTCGCTGCTTCGTTTCAAATTCCACAAGACGCTCGCCGATTTTTCCTTCTCGCTTTACAGCATCCATATGCCGATCCTGATCTTCGCGCGCGCGGCGGTCGGCGGCACATTGGGGAATGACTGGGCGACGCAGCTCGCCACCCCGCAGAATTATGCTGTGGCCTTCTCGGTGATGGGGGTCGCCATCGTCGCCGGCTATTTCTTCTCCCGGGTGACCGAGGCGAAGACGGGCGCGGCGCGGCGCAAGCTTCGCGCCCTTCT
>NZ_JAMRYX010000017.1 GCF_024448135.1 Methylocystis suflitae | reverse complement strand
GCGCGCGCGAACAAACCTATCCTCGCCGCGCGTTTGGCGCCCGATGCGAACGTCGCCGACGCGATGCAAGGCGCGCGCGTCGTCGCGTTCGCTGGAATCGCGCGGCCAGAGAAATTCTTCAACTTGTTGGAGGCGTGCGGCGCCGAAGTCGCGGCGCGGGTCTCATTCGCCGATCACTGCCGATTCACGCAAAGAGATTACACGACGCTATCGAAGTTGCGGCAGGAACACGGCGCGCGGCCCGTCACGACGGAAAAGGATGCGGCGCGAATGGGCGGTCAGCTTGCGACGCTCGGCGTCGATACGCTGCCCGTCACGCTCGTTTTCGAGGACGCCGTCATTCTGGACGCGGCGCTTCGCGGTCTGCGCAAGATCCTTAATCGGGCTTCTTGACGCCAAGACGCATCAGCTTCGCGTGCGGCCCGCTGTAAGGCTCCTGCAGATCGACGTTCCAATAGCGCAGATCCTCGAGCGGAATTGGTTCGCCGGTCACGGCGCAGCGCACATAGGCGCCGGGCTTGCGCACGCGATATTCGCCGTCGAGATATTCGACGACAGCCTCTTCAGCGGGCTGAGGCTGGCGGTCATAGCGGTTCATGCGCGTTCTCAACCCGTAGCGCCGCGGGAATGGACGCCCCACCAGGCGCCTGAGCGTCGTCACAAGCGACCTCATCGGCGAAGCCGAACGCTCCCTCTCAGCGGATTAACTTTCACGAGATATAGCATCCGAGGGCGGACAGGGAAACGCCCGCCGCCGGGAATCGCCGCCGGCCGGCGGCGGTTTGGCCGAGCGTCGGCTCCGCTTACCAATAAACCTTAGCGCGAAGCTCAAACAGATTGGGATGCGCGCCGGTGTAATTGGCGCCGAGCAGAGTGGGAAATTGGCCGCCGTTGTAAAGGTTGAGCGGCGCGACGATGTTCATCACGCGGGTCCAATTAAACTGGAATGCGATGCCCGCGTCCGGGTACCAGTTTACGCCGAGCGTAAGATTCTGCTGACGGCCGCCGTTGATCCCGGCGTTGGCGATGTAGGTCCGGGCGAATGGGTTCGGCGTAACCAATGTCGTCAAAGCGAGCAGGTTATAGAGGGTATTCCCGTTGTAAGGCCCGTTGTTGAGGTCCACGGAGCTGAAGCGCGCAGCCAAACCCCAGGCGCCCCAGCCGCCAGCGGAGAAGGGATTTTTGATCTTGAGCTGATTAAAGGTCGCGCCGTTCTTATCGCGGATATCATAGGACTGCGCGCGCTCCTCGCCGGTGATCCAATAGGTGCCCTGGATATAATAGCCGTCGAAATAGGCCGACCGTCCTCCCGCATTGAACGGAACCATCGAGCCGTTAACGGGAATGACGCCGGTCGCCGCCGAAGCCCCCGATAGATAGGTCGCACGGTTGATCGCGTTTTGATCGCGGTTGTAAAAGGCGCCGAAATATTCCGCCTGGATGCCGAACGGCCCATGCGACGCCGCCAATTCAACCCCGAAGGATTCGACGTTCTTGGTGCATTTTCCGGCGAAGGCGGAGCTGTTGAAGAGATTTTGTGGGACTGGTCCGACGATCGTTCCGCAGGAAAGATCCGGCGTGCCAATGAGGCCCTGGCCGAGGATATTGGCTTCCGATCTGACGCGGTTGCCCAGCGCAAGGACCCGGTCGTTGCTCGCCGCCGTGGTGTCGTTTGGCTGATGGTAGCGGCCGGAAGCCCCGATGTGGAGGAGATCATGCTCGGTGTGGATCGGCGCATAGGTTAAGCGGCCTGTGACGTCGAAATACTGCCCGCCGCCTGTGGCCTGGAACCAGGTGGTGTTGGACGGAAAAGGCCCCCCGCCGCCCGCGTTGGGAATATAAAGACGCGGAATTCCCCAGGTGGCCGGATAGCCGCGAGCGGGATTCTGGCTGGCGTCGCCGAAGCTGGTGCTGAAGATGCCGCCCTTGAAGGTCCAGTCGTCGCCATAGGCGCCCATTGCAAGGCCGATGTGACGATCCGGCTGGAAGGTGTCGACCGCAAGCGAGCGTTCGATGAAGTCGCGGAATTTTGAGGAATTGATCGCCTCGACGCTGAAGGGCTCGAACATGCTGCCGACCATGACGTAGGCCGGCTCCTTGGCGAAAGGCAACGTGAACAGCGGGCTTTGGATGCCAAAATAGGCGTCGCGAATGCCGCTCAGCACCTGATTGTTGCCGATCACCTGAGCGGTTCCAGCAAAATCATACTGCAACTTGTAGAAGTAGACGCCCGCCGCCCTGCCCTCGACCTCGAGGCGAAGCTGCCGGCCGCCGACCTGGTTGTCGAAACCGTTAAGCGGCAGGGCGATGCCGCCGCCATCGAGTAAAATTCGGCCGCCGACCTTGAAGCTATACGCCTTGTCTTCGGTCTCGACGAAGAGGCCGTTCTTGAAGCTGACAAACACCGGCGGCCGTGGGGGCGTATCGGACGACCCTTTGGACACAGCGGCATTGGCGATGTTCGATGCGCTTTGCTGTGAATGATCTTTCGCTGTCGCGCTTTGCGATTTTGCCTTGCGCGCGTCCTGACGCAGCTTGGCGACCTCGGCTTCCAGCGGACGAAGCCTGGCGATCTCCGCTTCCAGCATGCGCAATCGCGCCTCGATGGCGCTGTCGGATGCGCGAGCGCCTGTCGAGAGCAACGCCCCTATCGCCGCCAGGACGACTGCTTGCTTCTCCCGCCGAATCGCCAAGCCCGCCCCGCAATTTCCTTTACGTTGGGCGGACAGGGTGCGGCGTTAACCTTAACGAATGGTTAGCGACAGCTCCTCCAGCCTTTGGCCAAAGTAAGCCTGCCGAGCTTTTGGCTCGACGGGCGGAAACAAGGCTTTGGGAGGCGCCACGTCGCGGACCGCTCAAGGGTGGTCAGTTAAACATCATCCCCTGGCAGGCGCGCCTCGCGTCAACGTCATCGCCGTATTTGTATAGCTGCCGCACGTAATCACACCCCAAATAATGCGCGTTGGCCCATTCTTGGTACTGCAGCCATGCCGGCGCAGCCGGATAGCAGCAGGGCGCGCGCCGCTGTGCAAAAGCGTTGCCGCTCGCGAGCGCGCAAGAAAGGGCGAGAAACGCTACCGTCATTATCTGCTTCATGACCTTTCTCCATTTCTTGAGTAGGCATTCACCCAAGCGGATCAGTCCAGCGCCATTCCGTGATGACGGCGCCGATCATGGTGATAATAGTAGTGAGTGCTGTCTCCGTAGTGGCCGAGATGAGCGCAAGATCGATCGTTCCAACCGCTGCGCTCACAACTCGCATGGTTCGGATGCCGGTTCGGCGACACATGACGCTTGTGATCGGCGAGAGCGGACTGGCTCAATAGAACAGCTCCTGCGACCGCCGCGCAGAGCACGCCCTGTTTCATTCGAAAGCTCCCCAGTAAAGTGACGTCGGCACGTCACAGTTATGTCACACTGGGTACACGTCAACAGACGCGCCTGAATATTTCACAGAGCTTCAGTTTCATGAGAGGGCAAAAGCGGTAAGGCGGGCATGGCGCGGCCGTTGGCGGGGATTTACCTAACCGGGCGACTGCCGACTGCAGCGTTGGGGGCCTTCAGCGCTTCGATATAATGGCGCGCGCCGGTCTCCGAGCTGCGAATGCCGTGGCGAGCGATCTCGACGACTGTTAGTGAAACCATATTGTGCTCGACGCGCATTCAAGCCAACCGATTTCCCTGCGCCGGAAACCTTGTCCGCATTGATTTTTTGCCGTGTTGGCCTACTCTCGGCCATTCGCGGCGATGCTCGATCAGCCGCGGTGATCCGCTCCCACGTTATCCAACGGCTTGGTCTCGTTGAGGTTAGCGCGGGTACGTTTGCGTAAAAATATGCAAGGCGAAAAACGTGCTGCTGGTCGACGATTTCCTGGATGAAGACCAGTGCGCGCGATTGCGCCAGCGCATTCTCAACGCCCCGTTCGTATCGGGCTCCTCCACGGCCGGCGGCATGGCGGCGAACGTAAAAAGAAATCTGCAGCTCGACGACCGCAAAGCGGGAAAGATCCTCGACGAGATCAAGTCGCTCATTCTTGCGCATCCAGGCGTCGATCTTTTCGCGATGCCGGAGAAGCTCGTCGGCGTGATCATCAATCGCTACGACGAGGGAATGGAATACGGCAATCATTCGGATTCGCCGATCATGGAAGGCGTGCGCTGCGATCTGTCCTTCACTTTGTTTCTGGAGGATCACAGCAACTACGATGGCGGCGAACTTGTGCTCGAGCAGGAGCACGGGCTCATCAAGGTCAAACCGAAAATCGGCAGCATCTTCGTCTATTCGACCGGCCTGACGCATCGCGTCGCCAAGGTGACGCGCGGCAGCCGTCTCGCCTGCGTCGGCTGGATCAAGAGCCGCATCCGCGACGAAGGCCGCCGCAAAGTTCTACGCGATCTCAATTCCGTCCTTGGCGCCTATATGGAAAAGAACGGACATGACGCGATCGCCGATCTGCAGCTGAAAATCATCGGCGATCTGATCCGGATGTGGCACGAGTGAAATTTCGCCTCGGATCCAGTTCCTGCAAAGGTAGATCAAAATGAAAATCCCGCCGGGAGAACCCAGCGGGATTGCTTGAGAGTCAGACGGAAGAGACTGTTACCACCAAACTTCCGCGCGGGTGAGGAAGGAGTTGGTGTCGTTCGCGCTGAGCCAAGGCTGGTTGAATGGCGCGACATTGGCAAGGACGCGGCCGTAGTTGAACAGGAAGCGGTAGCCCTTTTCCGGATACCAGTTCAGGCCCAGCGTGATCTTGTTGACCCGTCCGCCGGTGAGCCCGACCGAATTCGCGGCGAGAGTGGCCGGGAACAGTCCCCCGGGAATGTTGACGCCGGGAACCAGGCCGAGCGCGCCATAGGCCGGAAGATAGCTCCAGGCGCCTTGCGAGCCGTTGTCGAGGTTGATCGAGCTCCAGCGCGCCGCGACTTCCCAAGCTCCATAGCCGCCCTTGCTGATCGGATTGAGGATCTTGGGCGCCGTCGAGAATGTGTAGGGCGTGTTGATGTTGTGCTCGATGTCCGTATAGGCGGTGATGCGCGTTTCGCCGGTCAAGAACAGCTGAGCCTGCGCATAAAAGCCGTCAAACGTCGCGGAGCTTTGGAGACCCTGTCCAGCAGCGAGCCGCGACGCCTGAAACGCGGGCACACCGGTCAAAGCGCTGGGAGTGATCAGTAGAGCGGCCGACGTGTAGGAGTCGCGGCGGAAGCTGGTCTGCGAGTATTCGGCCTGAATGCTGAAGGGGCCGTGTATCGCGACAAACTCCACGTTGAACTGAGCGGAGCTCTTCAGACAGTTGTTCTGAACGAGCGAGCCGCCCAACGCCGGGTTAGCCGCCCACACTGAGCCAGTGAGATTGAACGGTCCGCCCGGATTGCACGACATGTCCGGCGTGCCGAGCAGACGTGTGTTGAGCGCGTTGGCTTCATTGCGCACGCCGCGTCCGACGAGGAGCTCGTCGTTCGAAGCGCCGCTCGCGCCATTGTTTTGGTAATAGCGGCCCGTGGCGCCGATATGGATCAGATCTTCTTCGGTGCGAATCGGCAGGAAGACCGCGCGGCCGTCAACTTCCCAATACTGACCCAGTTTATTGTTGGTTGGACGGATGGACGAGTCTTGCGGACTGGTGCTGTAGATGCCGGCCTTGACGCCCCAATTGTGACCGCCGCTGGAGATCGACGCGCCGAGATGTCGTCTTGGCGTGTTGAAGGCGTCCGACATCATCGAACGCTCGATGAAGGTGATGCCGGAGTTCGAGGTGCTCATCGCCTCGAGACCGAGAGGCCGCAACTGATTGGCCAACTGAATGACGACGGGCCACTGGTAGGGAAGTCCAACGGTGGTCAAAAGCGGGTATTTGAACGCCAGCCAGGCGTCGCGGACGTTGGCTGAGCTTACGGAGCCGCTGCTTCCGCCAAATTCAAACTGCGTCCGGTAATACCAATATTTGAACGCCTTGCCGGCGATATCGAGACGGGCGCGGCGCAGCAGCACATTGCTCGCGTCGCCATTGGCCGGATCGCTCTGCCACCCGCCGTCGGCGTGAACGCGGCCGCCGACATGGAAGGAGAAGGCCTTGTCTTCGGTCTCGACGAACAGGCCGTTCTTGAAGCTGACGAAGACCGGGGGCGGCGGCGGATGGCCATGACCGTCCTTACTGACATGCGCCTGAGCGGCGTTCGCGACATTGGTCGCGCGCTTGACCTCGGCGCGCTGCTTGGCGACCTGAGCTTCAAGTTGCTGCAGCCGCGCCTTCAGCTCGCGAAGTTCGGACGCGGTGTCGGCCGCGGCCGGAGAGGCCGAAGCCGTCGCAAATAAGCCGAACGCAGCGATGGCGAGCGCGCGTTGTCCAACTCCAAGTTTCATAAGTTTGTTCCCCCGGTTAACTTTCGGGCGACAGTGAAGCCGGCGCTGGATGACAGACCCGTGACAAACTTTGACCTAGCTGTAATGTGACGCTGCAAGGGACAGTAGGTGTGGCGCCAGCGCCACAGTTTCTGGCGGCTGATCATTGTTTTTTGTGGCTTTGCCGCAACAGCAGCGTTTTTTTTTGGATTGGTCGCCGCAAATCTGCGGGCCGTTTTCGGCGCGACTCATCCCCCGGGAAGAATCGATCGGCTACTTCTTTCGGGGTTGGCGCGTGGCATCACGCATCATGCGTAATTCGGCGCCCGCAGCCGCACCACGCTGACGCCGCCGCCTCGCCGCTCGACGCAGATTTTCGTGGCGATGCGCTGCTGGAGCGAATCGACATGGCTGATCACCCCCACCCGCCTCCCCTGCCCCTGCAGCGTCTCCAACGCGTCTATGACAACATCGAGGGTTGTGGAATCGAGTGCGCCGAATCCTTCATCGATGAACAGCGTGTCGACGAATGAATCGCGCCCCTCGAGTCCGGCAAGCGCCAAAGCCAGCGCGAGCGACGCAAGGAAGCGCTCCCCGCCGGAAAGCGAGCGAGTCGAACGGCGCTCGTCGCCAAGATCACGGTCGATGATCTGCAGGCCCAGCGAGCCGGCGTCGCCCGAGCGCTCCAGGGCATAGCGCGGCGCAAGAAGCGCCAGGCGCTGATTGGCGAGCGCGACGAGATGCTGCAGCGTCGCGGCCTGCGCGAAGCGGCGGAACTTGTCGCCGCTCGCCGATCCGATGGCTTCACTGATCTCGCTCCAGATTTTGGCGTTTATGCGCGCCCGTTCGAGCTCGTCGGCGAGCGCTGTCGCGCGTTCTCGCGCCTCATCGTCTCTCGCGCGGCGCTCGCGCATCGCGCCGAGCCGCGCCGACAAGTCGTCGAGGCGACCAGCGATGCTCCTCTCCTCCGCGGCGAGCTGCTCACGTGAAACTTCCGTCGGAGCGACGGCCTGCGCTTCATCGAAATCGCCCTGCCGCGCTCTGACGGCGGCCTCGGCCGCCGCGCGCTCGGCTTCCGCCGCCTGAACGACGCGGCGCAGCTCCGCCTGCTCTTCACGCGACATTGCAAGAAGAGGCGCCGCAGTCGCTTCGTCGAAGCCAGCGCCCACGAGCGCCACGGCAAAGGCCGTGCGCGCTTGCGCGGCGCGCGCCGCCGCGCTTTCCGCCGCGCTAGCACAATGGGCATGACGCGTCTCGCAGGCGGTTTTCGACTGCTGAGCTTCAGCGAGCCGCTGGCGCGCCTCGTCGCGCGCCGCAATAGCCGCCCTATGGCGCACCTCGACGCGGGACCGATGTGCGGCCGTCGCTTCTCCCTCCAGAAGCAGCGCGCGCGCGTCTCGCGCCTCAGTAAGGCTCCTTGCACGCGCCTCATGATCGCCTTTGGCTTCGGCCTCGCGGGCGCATGCGCTGTCTGCTTCCGCCGCAATGCGCTCCGCCTTGAGACTGATCGCGGCGAGGTTTGCGGCCACCTCATCCGAGCGCGCCAGCGCCTCCTGGTATTTCGCGCCCGCCGTCTCGAGCCGGCGGCGCGCAGAAGCCCCGTCGCGATCGAGATCCGTGGCCGAGAGGTTGCAAAGCTGCAGATAAGGCGCAAGCGACCGATCGAGCGACTCAAGACGCTCAACCAGTCCCTCGCCTTCCGCCTTCGCCCGCGCGCGCGCTTCGCGTAACACCTCCAGCGATGCGGCGAGCGCCGCACGCTCCTCCTGACGCGCGTCGAGCCCCTGACGAATTGCGTCGCCCTCAGCGCGCAGCCGATCCCGCTCCTCGCGCAGCCGACGCGCCGCGAGAAGCTTTTGCGCGACGCCATCCCGCGCGGTCGCAAGCTCCTTCGCCAATAATTGCAGCCGCGGCGAGGCTGACACAATTGACGTCGGCGGCGCCAACTCCGGCGCCATGTCTCGCGCGCAATCGGCGCTCAGCAACGACGCATATTCGGCCTCGGCGCGCGCGCGAGCGCTCTGCGCTTGTGCAGAGCGACGCGATGCATCGTCGTAGAGCGCGTGCGCCTGCGCCGCCGGCTCGCTCAAGGAGACAATCTCCTCGTCCAATCTGCTGAGCGATCGCCGCGACTCGTCGCGCCGCGCACGCAGCGCTTCAATCAACGCGCGCGCGGCGTCATGCGTCTCGGCGAAAGGGTGTTCGCGCGCGCCGCATACGGGACACGGCGCATCGTCGTTCAGCGCGGCGCGCAATCGCAGCGCATGGGGATCCGCCGCGGCGTCGGCCAACTCGCCAAAGCGTTCGGCCTCGGCGCTTTGCGCCGCCTGCCGCGCGCGCTCCGAGCGTAATCCCTCGAGCTTCTGTCGAATCGCCGCTTCGTCCTGAGCGTAGCGGGCGATGTCCTGATGCGCGGAAGCCGCAGCGACGTTCGCCTCGTCAAATGTGCGCGCGCATCGACGCAAAGCCTCGATCAGCTCGACGGCGCGCGCCAAAACATCGGCGCGCGCGAGCGCGGCCGGTTCGTCGAGGGTAAGGAGCGCGCCGTCGCGGTCCGCGATTTGCGCCGCAAACTTTTCACAGGCCGCTCTGTCCTGCGCGTCGCGCGCGTTAAAGTCCGCAAGGGTGGCATCGCCGCGATCGATGTCGGCGAAGGCCGCGGCGAGCGCGCGATCGCATTCCCGCCTGGCTTGCGAGATTTCGGCGCGCTTCGTCAGCCAATCGTCGATGTCTCGCCAGCGTTCGCTGAGCGCCCGCGCCGGCTCGAGGCGCGCAAGATCGGCGAGCGCCGTCTCCTTCTCGCGTTCAATATCGGCGCGCCGTTCCATTGTTTCTGCGCGTTCGTCCCGCTTCGCCTGCGCGCGCGACGCAGCGTCCTGAGCGACGCTCCGCGCCTTCGCTTCCTCCTGCGCCAAATTGGCGATGCGCGCGTCGAGCGCCGCCGCTTCGGACCAGATCGGCGCAAAGCGGGTAATCTCGGCTTCCGAGGCGGCGACCTCCTCTGCAGCCGAGCGCGCGCGCGCCTCCTGATCGGCGAAAGCTTCTTGCTCGGCGCTCGCTTTCGCTTTCGCGTCAACGGCCTCTTCGAACGCCGCCTTTTGCGTTTCCTCGGCGCGCCGCATCTCGTCCCGCGGGACGCGCAACGGCTCGACCTGCGCGAGCGCCGCAAGCGTTTCCCGCCGCGGCGTCATCTCGTCAAACGCCCGCAATGCGCCCTCGCGCGCCGACATCGCCTGCGCAAGCTTTGCGTGCGCCTGAGCCAAGGCGTCGAACCGGCGCAGCGCATCAGCCATCGCGCTGCGCCTTTCGGCGACTTGCGCGCGTTCGGCTTCGGTCGCGGCAATGTCTGCATCGATCGCGGCGCGCTCATCTTCCGACATCACGCCGATCTGGGCGCAACTGCTTTCGATAAGAGCTGTCGCCTGCTGCGCCTCGCGGGCGCGTTCAAAGGCCCGCTGCGACAGAACGCCATAGATTTCGGCGCCGGTGATTTTTTCGAGAAGTTCGGCGCGCTCCTTCGCGTCGGCGCGCAGAAAGGCGTCGAATTCGCCCTGCGCCAAAAGCGCCGTGCGACGGAACTGGTCGAAGGTGAGATCCGTCAATTCGACGACGCGGGCGTTGACGGGCTCTATGCCGCTCTCGACCGGCGCGACGACTTCCCCGGCCTCGTCGATTCGCCACAGCGACCTGACGCGCTTTTGCAACGCCCCCGACGCTCTGCCGCGCGCGCGCTGCAGGTCGCAGCGCGCCCGATAGCGCAGCCCGTCCTTGCCGATAAAATCGACTTCGGCGAACCCGCGACCGGCGCCGCGGCGAAGAATTGCGCGCGGGTCGCCTGCGCCGAGCGTCTCTCCCGATGGATCCGGCGCGCCTTCGCTCGCGCCGGCCGCGACGACGCGCGGGAATTTGTCGTAAAGCGCGAGACAGATCGCGTCGAGAATCGTCGACTTGCCCGCCCCGGTTTCTCCGGTGATGGCGAAGAGGCCCGCCGAGCGCAGCGGCTCGCTGTCGAAGTCGATGGCGAAGCCTTCGGCGAGACTGGCGAGATGAGCGCCTCTGATCGCCAGAATGCGCAATGTCACGCCTCCTGCAGAAGACGCTCGAAACAGTCGAAATGATTGTCGGTCGGGGCGACGCCGTGCGCCTGCTCAAAGGCTTCGCGAAACAAATCCGTCGGTTTGCGCTCGGCAAGGCGCAGCGGCGTCGGGGCCGCCGCCGGCGCTTGCGGCCGCTCGACGCTGGTCGAAACGACGCGCAGCGGGAATTTCTCGCAAATGGCGTCGAGCTCGGCTTTTAATCCAACAGCTGGGCCGTCGACCCTGATCGCAAGATGCGCGAATGGCCAGGCGTCGATCGGCGCCGAGGCGTCCAAATCGAGCGCTGCAAGCGCGGACTCAAGTTCAGCAAGGCGCAGAGCGCCGCTCGCCGGCGCCCGCAAATGACGGACGGGGCGGATGATCGGCGCATGTTGGATGACAACGGCGCCGCTCGCGTCGACATCAACGATGCTGACGCCATGCGCATAGCCGATTTCGGTCTTCGACATGGGAATGAGCGAGCCGGAGTAGCGGATCGTCTCGCGGCCAACGGATTGCGGACGATGCAGATGGCCAAGCGCAACATAAGCGATATCGGGCGAAAACACGTCGGGCGGCAGGGCGTGTTCGCCGCCGACGAGAATCCGTCGTTCGGATCCTTCCGATTCGAGCGCGCCCGCGACATGAAGATGGCCGGTGACGATGAGCGGCGCCGCGCCGATTTCGCGCCGCGCGCTTTCAACCGCCTCGCGATAGGCCTCACGCACGGCGCTGGCGGCGCCGCCTCCGCTCGTAACGGGCAGATCCACGGCGCGCGGATAAGGCAGCGCGAGCAAATGTGCGCCAATTTTGCCGCTGGCGTCGCGGATGGGCGATAGATGCGCGCGGGCGTCGAAGGCGCCATCGCGACGCGCAAAAGCCCCGATCGAAACGACGTCCGCCATCTCGAACAATGCGCGCGGCGCTTCGAGTCGCGCCGCCGGGTCATGATTGCCGGCGACGAGCGCGATGCGCGCATGCGGACAGGCGACGCGCAAGTCGCGCAATGTGTCGTAGAGCAGCCGCTGGGCGTCGGCGGAAGGATTGAGGCTGTCAAAAATATCGCCCGCCACGATAACGGCGTCGACCGCCCGCTCCCGGGCGATGGCGACAAGCTGCGCCAGCGCGTCGCGGTGCTCGGCGTCGCGCGACCAGCCCTGCAGCGTCGCGCCAAGATGCCAGTCGGCCGTGTGAAGGAGGCGAATCACTCCAGCAGTAGGCAACAGGCCGTCGGCCGTGAGCAAGGGCCACGCTTGGGCGCGCTGGCGTTTGGACAAATAATTCGCGGTTTTCGACGGCGGTCACCCCGAGCTGACAGCCAAGGACGGGCTGCGAATAGGCGAGCGGCAATAGATCAGCGTAGCAATCGTCGAAACAAAGACATACCGATTACTTTTGAGGTCCAAGTCGATTCTTGCAGCTTACTGTTTCACCAGCGTTTATCGCTTTCTAAAGGCGAAGCCGTCCTCCGCGGTGGAAGTCGCGGCGCGGGCCTTCACAAGCCTGTCGTCGTGCCTGTAAAATATGCGCCATCGCAAAGGGCTGGACCTTGGCGCGGTCCGACAGGCCCCTCCTCAATCTGAGAGGAAGCAGGGTGACTGCACACTTTCGTCAACAGACCGTGTCGCCACAGGCGTGCCCCGCGCTCGTGCTCAACGCCGACTACCGGCCGCTGAGCTACTACCCGCTCTCGCTGTGGGGGTGGCAGGACGCAATCAAGGCGGTCTTTCTTGATCGCGTGAACATCGTCTCGGAATACGACAAGACCGTCAAAAGCCCGAGCTTCGAGATGCGTCTGCCGTCGGTCGTGTCGCTCAAGGAATATGTGCGGCCGACCCGTCAGCCGGCGTTCACCCGGTTCAACGTGTTCCTGCGCGATCGGTTCACCTGCCAATATTGCGGAGAACATGAGGAACTGACGTTCGATCACGTCATTCCTCGATCGAAGGGAGGCGCGACGACGTGGGAAAACGTCGTCGCGGCGTGTTCGCCGTGCAATTTGCGCAAGGGCGACCGACTTCCGAAGGAGGCGCATATGTCGCCGGCGCAGGCGCCCTTTCAGCCGAGCGTCGCGGACCTGCATCGCAACGGCCGCCTGTTTCCGCCCAATTACCTGCACGAAAGCTGGATGGACTATCTCTATTGGGATTCGGTGCTCGAACCATAGCTTGGCGCGCCAAAGACGGCTCCAATGATGCGCCGAATCGTGGTCATGGCTTTCGGCTTCATCCTCGCCGTGGGCGTCGGCGCCATTTTTCTTATCGTCTCGGCGCTCCTTGATCCGGCGACGCGGGAAGCGGGGTTTGCCGCCGCGACGTCCGGCCTATTCGCCTTCGTCGAAGAAGATGTGCGCGCCGGCGGATGGAGCGATCCTCTGGCGACATTCGGATTCATCGTTTGGGCGATGATCATCGCCACCTGCGTCGCGCCCCTCGCGGTCGCGGCGTTGATCGGCGAGATCGCCGGCGCACGCTCGCTCCTCTGGTATTCGGGCGCGAGCGCGACGCTCGCCGGCGCGTCGCCGTCGATCGCCCGCGCTGCAATGGGACTTGATCGCGCCCGCGAAGCGAACCCGCTCGAATTAAGAATCGCGCTGTTGTTTTTTCTGACCGGTGCTCTGACAGGGGCGATTTACTGGTTGATCGCCGCGCATCCGCCCGCTCGTCAGATGGCGCGCCCCAAACCGACGCTTTAACGCGCAGCCTTCCTGGAGCAGCGGCGCCAATAAACGCGAGCGCCTCGCAATTATTTTCGCGCGAGATATCCGGCAAATCGCCGGCCGTCTGGACGTCGGCGCCGAGCGCCGAGTCGCAAGAATCCTTCTTTGCTCGAGGTCTTATCGATGCTCAGAGGTGCGCCGGCGCGCGAACGCAGCAAGAATGAGCGCTGAAGCGATCGTTGGCGCTAAGAGTGTTTGATCTCCATTTGGCGACACTTCGAGCGAACTGCGGCGCATATGCGATCATGACGCGGACGCCGGGAAATCCCCGGGTTTTCTTGGACTCCGGCGGCGTTAGGATTGACGCCAAAAGCCGGAAGTGCTCTTAACCGAACATGGCAGACTACCATTCTCTGATCGCGAGAGCGGTCGCCGCTCTGCCGCAGTCCACGCCGGACACGCGCCAAGCGGTCTATGAACGCGCCCGCAAGGCGTTGTTCAATCAGTTGCGCGGGATTCAGCCGCCGGTCGCGGAATCCGACATCGCCGCCGAAGGCCGCGCGCTCGAAGACGCGATCCAGCGCGTCGAAACGGAGCGCGCCGCAAACGAGGCGCAAGCGACACAATCTCGCGATGGAATGTCTGCGCCACAGCGCAAGCCACATCCGATCAGCACGGCCAAGCCCGTCGAGCGCGCGCCGAGCGATGGCGCAGAATCGACTTGGCGCGATGCGCCTCACTCCTCCGTCGCGGGCGAAGACGATGTCCCGCTGCGTGAACCACAGAGACCGCCAGCGCCGCTGCCGCCGGCGCCGAAGCCGCAGCGCTCGAAGCGTCTCATGCTGTCCGTCGCCGGCGTCGTCGTGGCGCTCGTGGCGGTCGTCGGAACGCTCGCCTGGCAGCTTCGCGAGCAGCCCGAGGATTTGGCTAAGCTGAAACCGGAGCAGTCGCCCTCCAACGGACCTGAAAGCGGCAAGATCAACGATCGCGTCGGACGCGAGAGGGAGCCGGTCAAAACGCCGACTCCGCGCAGTCCCGCCGTGCCGGTGGCGCAAAAGGCGGAGATGTGGGTCGGCTCCCTCAGCGAGCCCACAAAAGTCGATAAAATCTACAATGGCTCCGCCGTCTGGCGCCTGGAGAACGTCGGCGGGCCCGGCGAACCCGTCGGATCGGCCATCCGCGGCGACATCGACGTCCCCGACGCGAAGCTGAAGATGACTCTGCTGTTTCGCAAGAACACCGACGCCACCCTTTCGGCCTCGCACACCATCAACGTGTCGTTCACGGTGGCACCCGGCAGTCCCATCGGCGGCGTCAAGGCCATCGGCCCCATCCAGATGCGCCGCTCCGACGCACAGTCGGGAGAAAAAGTCGCCGGCATCCCCGTGCCCATCACCGAGAATAATTTCCTCATCGGCCTGATGCGCGGCGACCACGAGGCGCGCAATATTCTGCTGTTGCGGTCGCTCGCGGCGATAGACCTGCCGATGCAGCTCACCGACGGCCGCGCGGCGACGATCAACATGGAAAAAGGACCCTCGGGCGAGCGCGTCTTCGCTGACGCCATCGACGCCTGGGGAAAATAAATCCCAGCTTCGCTGCAACGGACGACGACAGCGGGCTTCGATCCAATCGTCAGATGATGAGCGTCAGTCGCTTCGCGGCGCGCGTCACGCCCGTGTAGAGCCACCGCGCCCGATGTTCGCGGAACGCGAAGGACTCATCGAAAAGCGTCACGTCGTCCCATTGCGACCCCTGCGCCTTATGGACCGTGAGCGCATAACCAAAATCGAATTCGTCCGAATCCTTGCGAAGCGCATAAGGAATGTCGCTTTCCGCGCCGAATAGTTGCGGCACGACCGCGACGCGCTGAAATTTAGCGGCTTCGCCATCTTCGGGCGTCACCAGCATTCTCACCTTGCCGCGGCGCAGGGCGCCGGCGCTCTTTACCGTAAACAGCGCGCCATTCAGAAGTCCCTTCTTGCGATTGTTGCGCAAGCAGACGAGCTTCTCGCCGGACTGCGGCAACTCGCCCGAAAAGCCGCGCAGCTGGCGAAGGCGTGCGTTATAGGCGCGCCGCGTTTTGTTCAGGCCGACGAGCACCTGATCGGCGCCGGTCACGAGCGCGGGATCGAGCGCGTCACGGCTAATGACGCGCGTATCGCCGAAGACGCCGCGCTCGACGCTTTCGCCTGCGCGGATCGCCATTGACAGGCGGATGATCGGATTATCCGCCGCCTGCCGATGCACTTCTTTCAGCATCACGTCAGGCTCGGCCTCGGTGAAGAAGCCGCCGCCTTTCACCGGCGGCAATTGCGCGGGGTCGCCGAGCACCAGCACCTTCTTGCCGAAGGACAGAAGATCGCGGCCGAGCTCCTCGTCGACCATCGAGCATTCATCGACCACGATGAGTTTCGCATGCGCCGCGGCGCTGTCGTCATTGAGAACGAAGGACGGCTCTTCGGTCTCAGTGTCGGTCGCGCGATAGATGAGGCTGTGAATTGTGCGCGCGTCCTTGCAGCCCTTGGAGCGCATGACGAGCGCCGCCTTTCCGGTGAAGGCCGCGAAGGCGACGTCGCCGTCGACATGTTCAGCGAGATGACGCGCGAGCGTCGATTTGCCCGTTCCGGCGTATCCAAACAGCCGAAACACCTGCCGCGCGCCGGGCGTTTCAAGCCAGCGCGCGACGGCGGTCAGCGCTTGATCCTGTTCGGGCGTCCAGATGGGCATGGCTACGGTGTCGAATCCAGGCGTCACGATGGCGGAGGCGACGCCGGCGAACAAGCGCCATTATCACTCTTGTCAGGCGCTGAAGCCCGCGATCAACAACCCGGCGCCGAGCGCGAAGGACACGAGCGTAAACACGGGATAGCGCTTTTCATAAGCCATTCGGGCGAAAATGTCGCGCACCGTCTGCGGCGGCAGAAAGAGCGTCAGGAAACCGCTGATCAGCGTAATCCAGCCGACAAGCGAGACGAGCGCCGCGACCATGTCGCTCCAAATGTCATGGCCGATCACAATGGCGAGACCGATCGCGAGGCGAATCATGCCGATGAAGGCGATGGCGACGGGCTCAAGAGAAATGCGCTCGATCATCTGCAGCGCCACATCCCTGCGCACCAGCATCCAGGCGGACATGATCAGAGCGTAAGCGCCGATCAGCTTTGCGAGAAAAAGCGTAAGCGGCGTCATGAGCGCCTCCTTGCCGAATCGCCTTCACACCACCGAGGAATGGCGCGCCGGCGCTGACTGCAGGTAGGCGTCAAAGGCCGCTGCGACAAGGCGAACGAAGGGCTTTCCGCGTTCGGTGACGGCGAGTCGTCGGCCCTGTATGTCGATGACGCCATCATGCGCAAGAGCGTCGAGAGACGCCTGCGCAGCGTCGAAGGCGTCTTCCGCATAGCCATGCCGCGCAGCCACTGCGCCATAGTCAACGTCGAAATCGCACATGAGGCGCTCGATCAGATCCGCGCGGGCGATATCCTCGCGCGTGAACGCGACGCCGCGCGCCGTTGCAAAACGCCCCGACTCGATCGCGCGTCGCCATCCCGCAAGATCGGTGGCGTTTCCGACATAGCCCTCCGGAAGACGCCCGATGGACGAAACGCCGAACGGCAGCAGCGCGTCGGCGGCGTCAATCGTGTAGCCTTGAAAATTGCGGCGCATGCGCCTTTCGCGCGCGGCGATCGCCAGCGGGTCCTCGGGTCGCGCAAAATGATCGAGTCCGATCGCCTCGAATCCCGCGCCTTCAAGAGTCGCCCGCACGGCCGCCGCCTGCGCCAGACGCTCGCTGGCGCCCGGCAGCGCCGCGGCGTCGATCAGCTTCTGGTGCGACTTGAACCAGGGCACATGCGCATAGCCGAAGACCGCAAGCCTCTGCGGCGCGAGCGACGCCGCGAGCGAGGCGGTGCGCGCGGCGTCTTCGACGCTCTGCTTGGGCAGCCCGTACATCAGATCGAAATTGATGGCCGTGATCCCTGCGCCGCGCAGCAATTCCACGGCGCGCGCCACCGTCTCATAGGGCTGTATGCGGCCGGACGCCTCCTGTACGTGGGCGTTCAGGTCCTGCACGCCGAGCGAGGCCCGCGTAACGCCGGCCGCGGCAAGCGCCTCGACGAGATCGGCGTCAAGAATGCGCGGATCGAGTTCGATCGCATGTTCAGTTTCGGCGGCAAGATCGAAATGATCGCGCAGAACTGCAACGACCGCACTGAAACGCGACGGTCCTAGAATGCCCGGGGTGCCGCCGCCCCAATGGATGCTGGCGACACGCCGCGCGGGCGTCGCCGCCGCGGTCAATGCGATTTCGCGCTTGAGCGTCTGCGCATAGGCTTCAAGCGGGGCGTCCCGGCGCACCGCCTTCGTGTGACAGCCGCAATAGGCGCAGATTGCGGTGCAAAACGGAACGTGGAAATAGAGCGAGAGCGACGAGGAAGGATCGAGGTTCGCGAGCCACGCACGCGCGTCGTCGGCGCCGATCGACTGGGAGAAATGAGGCGCCGTGGGATAGCTCGTGTAGCGCGGCGCGGATCTTTCGGCCAAGGCCAGGGACGCTGGGTCCATCCTACTGACTCCCGCGCCGCCGCGCGGCGCCAATCAAAAAAACTGATAGCGCGCCTCGGCCACGCGCGCAAAAGCCACGCCTGCCGCACTTTGACGCGGGCGCGTGCGAATCGGCTGGACGCAGGCCGGGAAAAAGGCAAAGTGAGGCAATTTCACGAGGATGGGAGCATAGCGCACATGGCGATATTTTCTGAGCGACGACCGCAATGGCTGGGGTTCTGCCTTGTCGCCGCCGTGAGCGCCTCGGCGCCGCTCGCATATGCCGCCAGTTCGACGGATGCCTCTGGCCGCTACTCGATTCTTCGCGAGGGAGACAAGGATACGGGCTGCATGCTGACGCTCGACGCGCGCACGCGCGGGCGCGCCGGCTTGAAGGCGCAGCTTGCGCCGGCCTGCCGGGACAATGGCGTGGTGATTTTCGATCCAGTCGGCTGGGGGCTCGACCGGGGGCGTCTCGTGCTCACCGCTCGCAAGGGCCACAAGGCGCATTTTGACAAGGGCGCCGACGGCGTTTGGCGGCGCGACGACAAGGAAGGCAAGGCGCTCGGCCTTCGCCCCCTCTAGCAACCCTTAGCTCTTCATCAGTGAGAGACTTGTGCGAAAGAAGCCTCCCGGATTTCTCCGGGAGGCTCTCCGCCGTCGCCGCGCGAGAGGGGCGGGGTGCCGGCGACGGATCGTGTGGCGCGGTCGTCGGCTAATCGCAAACTCGTACCCGGCGATAGTCGACGATCTCGCCCCACTGCCCAAGAACCGGCTCCTGGAGGAAATGGCATTCTCCATAGCCGTAATAGGCGTCGGCGTGATCTGCCCAGGAGCCGCGATAAGGCTCCGGCGCAAACCAGGCTTCGCGACCGTCATCATAGGGATCATAGCCATGACCAAAGCTTTCGCTTTGGTGGCGGCCATGATCAAAGCTTTCGCTTTGACCCCGGCCATGATCAAAGCCTCCGCCTTGATCGGGAGCATGGCTTTCGGAGAAGTCGTCGCTCAGATCCTGCGCGACGACCGGGGAAGCCGCGAGCGCCAGGATGACAGCGAGGACGAATGGCTGGCGCGACATGCTTGGCTCCGGTCACTGGCGGCGAGCAGGCGTCGGGGAGGACAGTTCGTCAAGCTCGCCTGCCCAATACGCACAATCTGACCCACGTAAGCTGAACCGGATATGGCCGTGTCGTTCATCCGGCAGTCAGCTTTTGCGGCGGGACTGCTGAGCTACTGGCGTCTGAGGCCACGGCGCCCAGGCGTATCATTTTGATCATTTCCTGCCTTGGCTGTTTCAAGATGGAACGATTTTCTGCGTCTCAGCGCCTGCGTCAACATCCAGTTGTCCGCGAAATCGCTGTGGATGCAGCGTCCAGCGAAGGTGCGGCTCACGCGCCGGGCGCTAGCACGCAATCTGCAGAATAAACGAGATATTGCGCCAAGTTGCGTCAAATTGGAACGTGCGGCGGCTTCTTGTCGATGCCTGAGATGCGCATTGAAAAGAGAGTCAATCGGCAATGCGATCTGCCGCACTTCTGAGAGCAATCAGGTCCGACGCAAGTTGCGCGCAATCCCTCGGCCAAGCGGAAAGGCAACCCCCCGCTTCAGGCCCAAAACTGGGGATTAGAGCGCTGATGTCGATCGCGAATCCAAAAGAGATGCTGAAGCCCTTCGTCGCGCGCGCCAATGGCGACGAAGTCGAACATGAATCGGCATCGCATGAAGACGGCGCGCGCGGCACGCTCACGCGCGAGGACATTGCGCTGGCGATCCATCGCCGCATTGAAGGCATGTCACGCCGCGAAGCCAAGCGCCTGACCGACCTGGTGATCGAGGAAATGGCGGCGACTCTGGCGTCCGGCGAGTCGCTCAAGCTGCACGACTTCGGCTCGTTCATCGTGCGCACGAAACGCGAGCGCGCGGGCCGCAATCCGCGCACCGGCGCGCCCGTGCCGATCGAAGCGCGGCGAGTCATAACCTTCAAGGCGTCGCCCAATATGAAGTCGGCCATTAATGGCATGGTTCCCTTGACGAAGGTCAAGAAGCGCGCCCGTGGCCGCGTCGCGCCGCAGAACGGCGGCGCCGAAGTCGCGAGAATCTTCGCTCCATGAGCTTCCGGTAGTCCGCGCTCCTCCCTGTGAGCGGACGTGGGGCCCGATCGTTCGCCGTTCGCCCCGGCGAACCTTCGGGCCCTCTCTATTTACGGCAGGGCCGCGCGGTTGAGCTTGCCATTGGCGTTGCGCGGCAGCGCATCGAGGAACATGACCGCGCGCGGGCATTTGTAGGCGGCAAGATGCGCGCGGCAGTATTCGAGGATGGCCGTCTCGTCCCGCGCCGCGCCGTCGCGCATCACCACATAGGCCTTGATGATCGTCGCGGTTGCGTCGCGCCCTGGCCGTTCCGCCGCCGCCGCTTCGACGATGCCGTTAAACTCGAGCAGCCTTTTCTCAACTTCCGCGGGCGAGACCCGGTAGCCTCCCGCATTCATGACCTCGTCGACGCGGCCGTGGCGCCACATATAGCCGTCCGCGTCGAATTCGACGATATCTCCCGAGACGAACCACTCGCCGCGAAACGCCTCCCGCTCCTCTTCTTCACGGTTCCAATAGCCGAGCATCATGCCCGGATCGTCCCGCCGCACGGCGAGGAGGCCGGTTTCGCCGGGCCGAAGCGGCGTCTCGCCGCCCTCTTGCGGCAGCGCCGCGACCGCCCTGCCCGGCTGCGGCCTGCCCGGCGAATCGGGACGCACCGGCGCGGTTGGTCCGCTGGAGACGAAGGTCGAAATCTCGCTCATGCCGAAGGCTTCGAAAATCTCCTTGCCCGTGCGCGTGCGCCACTCGGCGAGCAGGCTCGACGGCAGCGCCGCGCCGGCGGAGAGCGCATGGCGCAGGCTCGATAGATTGGCCGCTTCCAGCGCGCCATATTTGAGGATCTGCCGGAAGACGCCGGGCACGGCGGCGAAAATCGTCGCGCGATAGGTTTCGATGAGACGCGGCCATGCGGCAGGATCTGGATGCCCGTTGTAAAGCACCGCGCTGGCGCCGGCCGACAGTGGATCGACGACGCCGACTCCAAGCGTATAGGTCCAATTGATTGCGCCGGCGTGCAACATCACGTCGCCGGGGCCGAGCCCCGTCCAATGCTCCCGCATCGGCCTCCGGCCCCAAGCGGCGCGATGCGCATGCAAGACGCCTTTCGGCCGGCTCGTCGTGCCGGAGGTGTAAACAAGATAAGCGGGATCGTCGGCGGCGGTGTCGACGTAGTCCGGGATGGGCGCGCTCTCAGCGAGCCGCGCCAGATCGGCGCCGCGCAAGATGTGGAAGTCTCCGCTATGCGGCTCGTTCTCGAAGGATGCGCCCAACGCCAGCGCGGACGCGCCGCAGTCGCGCGCCATGAACTCGGCTTCCTCGAAAGTGAGCTGAGAGGACGCGAGCAGCGCCACATAGCCGGCGGCGATTGATGCGAAATAGGCAAGCGCCGCATTTGCTTCGTTGCCCATGCGGATCATGACGCGCGCGCCCGCCGGAAGGCCGAGCGATTGCAAACCGGCGGCGAGACGCCGCACTTTCAGATCGAGTTCAGCGTGGCTCCAGCGCTGCGCGCCGGCGTCGCCGACGACGGTGAGCGCCGTGGCCTCGGGCCGCAGCCGCGCATTTTCGGCAAGGCAATAGCGCGCGAGATTGAAGCGCGGCGGAACGGGATCGCGAGCGGAACAAGTAGTCGAAGGCACGGCGTCTTCTCGCATTTGCGGGCATTCCGGCGCAAGGCCAACGCGCATACGCAGCGCGCCCCCACAAAATGGGTCGCAACACATTCGTTCAGAAAGTCCGGCTGGGCGCTGTGGACTCACTCATGAAATTACGCTATACAACCCTGGGTTGAGATTTTAAGCTTACGAACGCGAGCTATTTCAATGAAAGTCGTGTTGTTCGCACCCCCGATTATGGATGATTTTTTTTGGGGTGAACCCCAACCCATCGCCATGGATGCGGTCCGGGAATGCCCGCCATATGGCGTTTATCTTCTGCAGGCGGTTCTACGGCGCGCAGGATTTGAAGCGGTTGTCGCGGACCTGATCGCGGCCGGCACAGCGCGCGTCGATCGATTCACTCCTGACATCGATGACTGCGGATTGGTTGGGATCGCCGCAACATCGATGTCCTGGCCGACAGCGGTCAAAGTCATCGAACAAGTCAGATCGCTACGTCCTGACGTGCCGATTGTGCTCGGCGGCATCCATCCGACGATGTTCGATCATTACATCATGAACGCCTTCCCGGTCGATTTTATCATTCGAGGAGAGGGAGAGATCGCAATCGAAGCGCTCTGCGTCGCTTTGGACAGAGGCATTGGTTTTGAAGACGTGCCAAATCTAACTTGGCGACACAAAGACGGGAACATTTGTCGTAATCCGATTGGACCGAAAATCACAAAAACGCAATTGGCTGACTTTCCGATGCCGGACTTCAGCGAAATCCCTTTGAAGGTCTACAAGTCGCTCTCAATTGAATCGTCGCGCGGATGCGCCTTTGATTGTTCCTTTTGCAGCACGTCTTACCGCCAAACCTGGAGAGGCATGCCAGCAGACGCCTTTCTTGATCGGCTTGAGACGTTGATGAGTTACACGTACAGAACCCAGCACGACTTTATACATATTATCGACGACGAATTTTCGATGAATCCAAAGCGTGTTCTGCAGATGATCGAACTCTTTCGAGAACGAGATCTGCGCCCCGAGCTGGTCTATGACTCAAGGGCCACCGACCTGCTGTACGACGGATTCGTGTCGCAAGTCGCGGAATACACCAGTCAATTTCTGGTCGGCGCGGAGGCTGGTTATGACGCTGGCCTAGATCTGATCGGCAAGGGCACGACGACCCAGATTCTCGAAGACGCCGCGCGTCTTCTCTACCGGCATAATCTTTCGGAGCGAGCCGATTTTTCATTTGTGTTGGGATTTCCCTGGGAGACGAAGGCCGAAGTCATTAAAACGTGCCAATTCGCCTCTCACCTATTTTCTACTTACGGCGTGAGAATTTTATTGCAGTGGTATTGTCAAATTCCCGGGTCTCGGCTTTGGGAAGAGGACCGCGAAAATGGACTGGTGAACGAGTCCATGTACAATAGCTTCGGATTTTTCCGAGATTTATATTTGTTTCGTTCCGGCGTTAAATTAAGTCCGTCGGAAATACGTGAAATAACTTCTGCAGTCTTCGGATTGAAGACAGTCTCAAAACTCAAATATGGCGAGCGGCCGATGGTGGAATACGGCCATCCGGAACCGATCGCCCTCTATTTTCCCCAAGAGATACATGAGGGGCAAGGCGGTCTTCAGAATCTTCGGGAAGTTTCTCTCGGCGGCGAAAAGCGACCGATGCGCGAAGTGCTGGAATCGCGGCCGCCGAAACACGTCTCCATGGAGCGACCCCTTCGCCACATCGGAGTGTAGAGCCGCCTCAACAGCTGCAAGCCAGCTTTGGGCGAAATGACGGAGCGCAAACATGACGCAAACGCAAAATGAAGAACATTTGAGAGCATTGGTTGGTCGTATCTTCACGGACCAAAAGTTCGCGCACCAATTGGAGTCTGATCCGGAAAATGCTCTGAGACAGGCTGGAATTAGCCTCACGGAGCCTCAAAGAGAGGCGATCCAGGCCGGCGCTCGTCAACAACTGACGGTCCCTGGCGCGGGAGAAGCCGTCGCGGCTTTCGTGTCGCCGGTCGTACGCGTCGTGACCCAGGGGACGAGACCGGTCGTCAACGTTGTCGTGTCATCGGCGGTCGTCGCCGAGAAAAAGTGATCTCGACGCAGATATCGCATAATTAATCACATGACCTCTCCAGGCGCCGCGGGCCGATGGAGCATTCAATCCTGGGCGGCGGTAGCGGCGATTTGCGTCGCGCCGCCGTTAGCTTGTGTAATTCTGTGGCGCGATTGGAAATCGGTTGCGGCAGGAGCCGCCGTTTGGGCGCTCTCCGTGATGGTTAAATACGCCATTGCGATCTTCCTAACGCCTCGGCTCCGAAAGCGGCTCACGACTAAAACCATCGCCGTGTTTCACGGGACGCTCTCGGCCGTCACGGAGCTTGGAGCGGCTTTACTTTTTTTCTTCTACGCTTGGCCAGTAACCCTTACGCAGGCGGTGGCTTTTGGGGTCGGCGCTGGCTCTGTTGAAGCAGCATATGTCTTCATCGTTGGCGTTTTCCTTAGTGAAGACGATCCGCAAGAATCCTCCGAGTGGGCGGCTGGAGCCGCGGACTCCTACTGCGTCAGATATATGGTGCCAATCGAGCGAGGGTCCGCGCTGTTAGGCCATATCAGCTCGCGCGGACTGGTCTACGTCGGGCTGGCGGCCGCCAATTTTTCAACTCAGGCCGCCCTGTTAATGAGTGCGTTTTTCTTGTTCTCTTGTGTGGACGGCGTCGCGGCCTATGGAATATTGCGGCGCTGGAATTGGTATGATCCAAAGATATGCTTTCGCGCGCACCTGTTTTTTTTCTCAGTTAGCGTCATCGAGGGCATGTTATTTCTGGGCTCGTCAAATATCTTGCTCAGCTGAGAATGAGACAACAAGCTGAGCATAGAGCGCGGCTCGCGAAAGATCGGACGCCGGGCTTTGCGCGAAGCGCGCTCTAAGCTTTTCGATTCGATCACGTCATCTGCATTTGGGCGATCGCGCCAAAATAGCGCGTGATCGAGCCGGCTATTCGGCTTGCATCCGCATCTCGCGCGCGGATTGTCCGAACCGCCGGCGAAACGCGCGGCTGAAGTGGGAAAAATCGCTGAAGCCCCAGCGAAAGGCGATCTCGCCAATCGGGGCGTGCGCTCGGGCGTTGAGGTCGGCGCGACAATGATCGAGACGTCTCGACCAAACATAGCGCATCAGCGATACGCCCTCAGCTTCGAAGAGCGCGTTGAGATAGCGGATTGAAAGCCCCAGCGCCTGGGCCGTCATGGTCGGATCAAGCCGGGGATCGCCCAAGCGGCCTTCGATGAAGCGCTTCACCCGTCGCAGCGTGGCGTCGCGACTGCGGGCGGTCGCGGGAATTTGTTGCGCATCGGCAGCGGAAAGGGCGATGAGGTCGGCGCAATGGTCCGTCGCCGCCGCGAAGGACTCATCCGTGAGTGCGGCGGCATGCGCGGCGATTGAACGGATATGCGCTGCGGCGATCGCGCCAAGTCCACGCGCGCCGGCGATCGGTGTGGCCAGGCGACGGTCCATATCGGGCAAACGCTTCCGCATGGCGGCCCGCGGCAGAGATACGATCAGTTTCGAGAACGAGCCAGGACAATAGATTTTGTGCGGCTGGGTGGCGTCGTAGATCGTCATGTCGCCAGGACGCAACGCCGCTCGGCGTTCGCCTTGCTCAATAAAATATTCGCCCGAGAGCAGCACAACGGCCAGAAACACGTCGTGACTGTCGGGCAGCGCAGGCCGCTGCGGTCTTTCGATGAGGATGGCGTTTGAGCGGATCGCCGAGAGTCGCACGTCAATTTCGCCATATATCGTCATTTCATTGAACAGCGGCTGCGTCGGCAGGGCGCAAGCGTCTGCGCGGGCGTATTCACGTCCGATCACCTCACAGAGCCACTCGCGGCGCCGGGCATGCGGCACGCCTTCGGTCGAAAGGAATTGCGCTTTCGTCATCGGCTCCCCTCGTCACGCCCGGCAGATCCATTTCAGACAAGTTTTTCAGCCGCCTCGGTCAAGCACTGATTCGATGAATGTTGCATATCCGCCCTGCGGCGAACCGCTGAAATCAGCAGGGATGTCAAAATGAGTCAAAACGCGCGATCGGTCCATGAAAACAACATTATTTTGCTAAGGGGCGCCGCCCTGTGGGTGCTCGTTGCGCTCGTTCTGGCCTGGTGTCTGGTGGCGCTCAAGATGGAAGCGCCGCTCATGTCGGCGATCTTTCCAGAGAAATTCTCGCGCCTCTTGCAGGCCCATATCGACTTCCTGCTGATGAGCGCGCTCCTGCTCGGCTTCTACGGAACGCGCATTCCTTTCGTCTGGCCCGTGCGCTGGGCAATGGTCGTGGGCGCATTCACTAATTCGAGCCTGTTCATCTTGCAGGCGGCGTTTCCAATCCTCGACGGCCCGCCGGCGGAAGGCTGGGGTCCGAACGTGTTCAGGCTCTATCTCATGGCGAGCATCGTAACGACCAGCTTCGGTTTCGCCGGCGCCTGCCTCACCGTCCTGCGTGCAAGCTTCCGCTCGCAGTCTTATTGACTCGATTGGCCGAGAAAGCCGCCGCGTGGCCTATCCTCACGGAAGGCCTAATCGAACAGGCTGGAGACGCTTTCCTCCCGCGCCGTGCGGGCGATCGCCTCGCCGATCAGATGGCCGATCGGAATGACGCGAATGTTGGGGGCGGCTTCGACCGCGGCCGTCGCGCGGATCGTGTCGGTGACGACGAGCTGCTTCAGCTTCGAATTGGCGATGCGCTCCGCCGCCGCGCCCGACAGCACGCCATGGGTAATGAAGGCGTAGACGGAGCCGGCGCCCGCCGCGAGCAGCGCTTCGGCGGCGTTGCACAGCGTTCCGCCCGAATCGACGATGTCGTCGATGAGAATGCAATTGTGGCCGCTTACGTCGCCGATGATGTTCATGACCTCGGAGTCGCCGGCGCGCTCGCGGCGCTTGTCGACGATGGCGAGCGGCGCGTCGATGCGCTTCGCCAGCGCCCGCGCGCGCACCACGCCGCCGACATCCGGCGACACAACCATGACATTCTTGAGTTCAAGGTGCGACTTGATGTCCGCCACGATGACCGGCGCGGCGAAGAGATTATCGGTTGGAATGTCGAAGAAGCCCTGAACCTGGCCGGCGTGCAGATCCACGGTCAGAACGCGGTCCGCGCCCGCCCGCGTGATCAGATTGCTGACAAGCTTGGCCGAGATCGGCGTGCGCGGTCCCTGTTTGCGGTCCTGGCGGGCGTAGCCGAAATAGGGAATGACCGCCGTGATGCGACGCGCTGAAGCGCGGCGCAGCGCGTCGATCATGATCAGGAGCTCCATCAGATGGTCGTTGGCCGGCGCGGATGTGGACTGGATCACGAACGTGTCCTGCCCGCGCACATTCTCCAGAATTTCGACCCAGATTTCCTGGTCCGCGAAGCGGCGAACCTGGGCGCGACAGAGCGGAATGCCGAGGTGGGCGGCGATCGCCTCCGCGAGCGGCCTATTTGAGTTGCCCGCCAGGAGTTTCATCGCCGCCATTTAGATCCATCTCCGCGCCTCAAACGCCGCGGCGTCATAGCAGCGATGGCGGCTGCGAACAATATGACGCCGGGATGGCGGCTTTCTCGGTCGAAAAATATCGACAGGATTGCCTCTTGGACGGGTAATGCTCTAAATGGTGACAGTGGCCTCACCGATGCGCGGCGGGCCGGGCGCTCGATTTTCGCGCCTTTACCCATCTCGCCCCACTTTTCGTAGTAAACAGGCGTCGCTTCCGTAAATGACGAATAGCGTATCGGATCATGCGCCGCAGCCTTCCTCGCCGCGCGAGACGCGGGTCGTCGTCGCGATGTCCGGCGGCGTCGACTCGAGCGTGGTCGCCGCTCTGCTGCAGGAGCAAGGCTACGACGTCGTGGGCGTCACGATGCAGCTTTATGATCACGGCGAAGCCACGCACCGCAAGGGGGCCTGCTGCGCCGGGCGCGACATTCACGATGCGCGAAATGTCGCGGCGCGACTCGGCATTCCGCACTTCGTTCTCGATTACGAGAGCAAGTTTCGCGAGAAGGTGATTGACGAATTCGCCGCGAGCTACGCCAGCGGCGAGACTCCCGTGCCCTGCGTCGCCTGCAACCAGTTCATCAAATTCGCCGATCTTATGGAAACGGCGAAGGACCTCGGCGCGCACGCGCTCGCGACCGGCCATTATATTTCCGCCCGCGACGACGGACGCGGCGGCCGTGCGCTTTACCGCGCCAAGGATGCGGCGCGCGACCAGAGCTATTTCCTATTTGCGACGACGCGCGAGCAGCTGCGGATGCTGCGCTTTCCGCTCGGCGACTACGCCAAGGCCGAAGTTCGCGACATGGCGCGTCGCTTCGGACTCGAGGTCGCCGATAAGCCGGACAGCCAGGACATCTGCTTCGTGCCAACCGGGCGCTACACCGACATCGTCGAAAAGCTTGCGCCCGCTTCGGTGGTGCCCGGCGAAATCGTGCATCTCGACGGCCGTGTGCTGGGGCGCCACGCGGGCGTCATCCACTACACCATCGGCCAGCGCCGTGGCCTGGGGCTGGGCGCAAAAGTCGCCGGCCGCGACGCGGAGCCGCTTTACGTCTTGCGCCTTGACGCCGCGAAGGCTCAGGTCGTGGTCGGCCCGCGCGAGGCGCTGGAGACGCGCGCCGTGAAGCTGCGCGACGTGAATTGGATTGGCGAGGGCGCGCTCTCTTCCCTGCCGCCCGAGGGCATCGACATCATGGCGCGCGTGCGCTCGACGCGGCCGCCAGTTCCGGCGCGGGTGATCGCGGACGGCGACGGCGGCGCGCTGGTGATCTTCGCGGCGAGCGAATTCGGCGTCTCGCCGGGGCAGGCCTGCGTCTTCTACGACGCCGACGAAAACGAAGCGCGGGTGCTCGGCGGTGGATTTATCGCCGCGATCGAGCCCGCGATTACGATGGCATCAAAGGCGCCGCCGCTGCGCGCCGAAGAAGTGCGAAGGGCGCCTCGATGAGCGAAGCAAGGAATTTTTTGCGCGAAGTCGAAACGCTCGATAATTGTAATGTCGAGGCCGCCTATGCGCGCTGGGCGCCGATCTACGACCTGACCTTCGCGACGCTGCTGAAGCCCGGCCGCCGCGCCGCCGCGGCGGCGGCCTCGAAGGCGCACGGACCGATCCTCGACGTCGGCGTCGGCACGGGACTCGAACTGCCGATGTTTGCGCCCAATACGCAGGTCGTCGGCGTCGATCTGTCGGAGCCGATGCTGCGCCGCGCGGCGCAGCGCGTGCGCCGCGAGCGTCTCTCGCATGTCGCCGGCCTCGTGAAGATGGACGCGACGCGCATGGCGTTCCCGGACGCGAGTTTCGCTTGCGTCGTCGCGCCTTACGTCCTGACGGTCGTGCCGGAGCCGCAAGCCATGCTCGACGAACTCGCGCGCGTGCTGCGGCCGGGCGGCGAGATCGTGCTCGTCAATCATGTGAGCGGCAAGGACGACGCCATCGCGCTGTTTGAGGCGTGGCTCGACCGCCATATGGCTCCCAAGCTCGGCTGGCGTCCGCAATTTCCCTGGTCGATCATCGGCGACTGGATCGACCAGAACCCGCAAATGAAGCTGATCGAGCGCCGCCCCCTCGCGCCCTTCGGGCTGTTTACGCTGACGCGGATCGAGCGCCTGCCGGCGGAGAGAAAAGAACGCGAAAGGTCCGCGCCATTGGAGTTAGCGCTCGCCTAGCGAATCTCGCAGACGCCACTGGCGCCCGGCCGCGCGCGGCGCTACATTCACTAGGCGGCGCTGCGGGGTGCGTGCAGGACTATTATTCCCCGGGGCCTTATCGATCCTTATGGGAGCTGTCCCTGGCCTCGCCCGTGGGCTTGGTCATATGGCGCCCACCTACGTTGTAGGTTCCCGGGATCGATGTCCCACGGCTCTTGTGGCCCGCACTCTCCTTCCCTGTTATTGCTCTCGCATGAGCGATTTGAAAGCCGAGCTGCGGCGCCGTTCGCTGGCGCGCCGCGATCTTATCGCGCCGCACGAAGCGCATGAGGCCGCCGCGTCCGTCGCGCGCCGGGGCGTCGCGCTGGTCGCCGCCGTTACGCGCGACGCGAAACTGGGCGCGCCGCCTGTCGTTTCCGTCTATTGGCCAATCCGCAGCGAGTTGAACACGCGTCCGCTCATCGATGCGCTTGCCGCCGAAGGCTATCGCGTGACGTTGCCGGTGATGCACAAGGTGCGGCATCCCTTGGTCTTTCGCGTCTTCGCACCTGGCGACGACCTCGTCAAAGGGCCGTTCGGCCTGTCGGAGCCTTCGGACGACAAGCCTGCATACGACCCCGATATTGTGTTTTCGCCGCTCGCCGCCTTCGATCGGCGCGGTTTTCGGCTCGGCTATGGCGGCGGCATCTATGACGCCACGCTCTCGATCCTTCGCGCCAAGAAGCCGGTCGTCGCGGTCGGCGTCGCCTATTCCTGCCAGGAAGCCGACCATGTGCCGATCGAACCGCATGACCAGCGGCTCGACGCCCTCATGACCGAGCAGGAGACGCTGCGGTTCGCAACCGCGGTCGCCTAGGACGCCAATGCGGACGTCTCGGCCGAGTACGACAGGAGCCGCCGAGAATTCGATCGGTGCTCCCGCCGCCTCACCGCGCCGGCGCCGGCGGCAGGTTGACGACTTGACCCGCCCGCAGCTTTTTCGACTTCAGGTCGGGATTGAGTTCGGCGATCGCGCGCCATTTGCTTGTTGCGCCATAGAGACGCTTGGCGATGGATTTAAACGTATCGCCTGCGCGCGCCGTATAGGTTCCGGGATCCTTCGCCACGGTCGGCGGGGACTCGGCAGGCGTATGGCCCGCGGCTTGCGCCGGCGCGCTTTCCCGGCTCTCTGTCTTGGGCGCTTCGTCGGTCGCGGATGAAGCGGCCTCTGAAGCGGGCTCCTCGCTGTTCGTCGTCACGCCGCTCGCCGCAGTTTCTTCAATTTGCGGCTCTTGCTGCTGCGCCGAATCTGACTCCGGAGCGATATGCGCCGCTTGTGGGCCAGCGAAGAGCAGAAAGGCGATGGCGATCGCCGCAGCCGCCAGTGAAGCTTCGGCGAACCCACGATGGCGCCGTGGCGGGAAAAGCGGCGGCCGCTCGCGATCATTAGCTCCCACCAACGCCGTGGGCTCCTGCGCCTCGCGGCCGCGCAGCCAGACGAGCGCTTCGAACATGAAATACAGGAACAGCGCCGCCGTCAGCGGCGGCTTTCGGAACGAATCCGGCGCAAACATGTAAGCGACGACGCCGAGCTGGATCAGCGCCGAAAGCCAGGGCAGCCCAATCGCGCCGAGCGTCATGCGGCGTCGCGCCGCAATCCCTGCTGCGAGAAGGAAAAGCGCGAGGTAGACCCAAAGCAGCGCGCCTTGTCGGTCGACCGTCCAGCCGAAGGCGGTCGCGCCCAATAGACAAAACAGCCCAAGTGCGGCGGCGGCATAGGCCGCGTGAAGCAGCCGCTGCGGACCCAGGATGCGACTGAGATGAAAGGGCAGCGCCGCCGCAAGCGCCGCCATCAAGATCACGGCTGCGTAGGCGGATGTGAGATCGGAGTTCATGCAAGCGCGCTCCTTAGAGCAGGTTCCGAAAAAGCTGACAGGCTTTTCCGACGAGACCCTGCTCCACCATTCTGATTTTGAGCGTTTCCTTATCGATCATATGATTCCATGTGATCGGGAAACGCTCCGGCGGCCTTAGCCGCGCGCCTCGGTTTTGACTTCAATGCGCCGCGGATGTGACAGTTTCTTGAGCGCAAGCCGCCGGCCATCCGCAAATCATTCCGATTTTTCCGATACGCCCGCGCTCTCAAAAGTCGCCATATCACTATGACACGCGAGCGCCGCTTTGATCAGGCCAATGGCGAGCGCCGCGCCCGAGCCTTCGCCGAGGCGCATATCGAGATCGAGCAGCGGGCGCTTGCCAAGCCGCGTCAGAACGTCGCGATGCGCCCCCTCCGCCGAGACGTGGCCAGCTGAGCAATGCGCGATCGACTCGGGCGCGATCGCATGGAGCAGCGCGGCGGCGGCGCAGGCGACATAGCCGTCAAGCACCACAGGAATGCGGTTGAGACGCGCGGCGGCGATGGCGCCCATCATCGCCGCGATTTCCCGCCCGCCGAGCCGGCGCAGAATCTCTAAGGGGTCGCCGAGATGCGGTCCATGCAGCGTCAGCGCGGCGTCGATCGCGGCGTTCTTGCGCGAAAGGCCGGCGTCGTCGACGCCCGTCCCGCGTCCTGTCCAGCACGACGCCGGCCCGCCGTAGAGCGCGGCATAGATCGCCGCGGCGCTGGTCGTATTGCCGATGCCCATCTCGCCAGGGGCGAGGAGATCAATATCGCCCTGGATCGCCTCCATCCCATAGGCGAAGGTCGCCGCCGCTTCGCGCTCGTCCATGGCCGGCGCCACAGTAAAGTCGGCCGTCGGCCGTTCGAGCGCCAGCTCATAGACCTTCAGGCCGACGCCATAGGACTTGCAGATCTGATTGATCGCCGCGCCGCCAGTGAGGAAATTCGCCACCATCTGCTGCGTGACGCTCGCCGGGAAAGCCGAAACGCCCTGCGCCACGACGCCGTGATTGGCGGCGAAAACCGCGACGAGCGGGCGCTCGATCGCGGGCTCCGCCCTGCCCTGCCAGGCGGCCAGCCATTCGACGATCTCTTCGAGACGACCGAGCGCGCCAGGCGGCTTGGTGAGCCGGCCGTCGCGCGCGCGGACCGCCGCCGCGGCTTGAAGATCGGGGCCCGGCAGAGCCGCCAACAGGATGCGGATTTCTTCGAAGGGATGAATGGCGTGAGACATGCCGCCGGCTTTACCGGCTCGCGGCGATATTGGCGAGCGCCCGCGTCATTCTGGCGCAGCGAAGCAATTTAGCCGTCATCGCGAGCAATGACGGCGTGAGCGTTGCTTCGCCTCCTCGCAATGCCGCTACGCCGGTCGCAACGCCGCCTGGCTCCGCATCGACTCGAATGCCGCGAGCGCGCGCTCGCGGGCTTCGGCGTGATCGATGATCGGATGGGGATAGGTGACGCCTAACCTTACGCCTGCCGCGCGCAAGACATCCTCCGGCGCCGCCCACGGACGATGGATGTAGCGGGCGTCGAGCCCCGCGAGCTCCGGCACGTAACGGCGCACATAGGCGCCGTCCGGATCAAATTTTTCGCCCTGAAGCGCAGGATTGAAGATGCGGAAATAAGGCGCGGCGTCGGCGCCGCAGCCCGCCACCCACTGCCAATTGGCGCTGTTGTTGGCGAGATCGGCGTCGACCAGCGTGTCCCAGAACCAGCGCTCCCCCTTCCGCCAGTCAATGAGCAGGTGCTTGATCAGGAAGCTCGCCGAAACAAGACGCGCGCGATTGTGCATCCAGCCCGTGATCCATAATTCGCGCATCGCGGCGTCGACGAGCGGATAGCCGGTCTGACCGTTCCGCCAGGCGTCGAGCGACGTCTCGTCGTCGCGATAGGGAAAGCGCTCAAAGGTCCTGTCCAAAGGGCAGTCCGGCAGGTCCCAATGGGCGATCAGCAAGTGATGGCAGAACTCCCGCCAGCCGAGTTCCCTCAGATAGGCTTCGCCGCCAATGCTTTGAGGCTCGCTGATCGCGTGCCAGACTTCGCGTGGCGACAATTCGCCAAAGTGCAGATGCGGGGAAAGCCTGGAGACGCCGACGCGGCCCATGAAATCGCGTTCAACCTTGTAGTCGCCGACATGGTGACGCGCGAAGTCTGCAAGCTCGGCGCGCGCCGCCGTCTCACCGACGAGCCAGACCTTGCGCATGCCGATCGCCCAATCGGGGTTCTGGGGCAACAGCCGCCAGGCGTCGAGATCGTCGCTGTCTGGCGGAAGGGGCGCGGCGTGCAGGATTTCGGGCGCCGGAAGCGGCCGCTCTGGCGGCGGCGCGGCGAGGCAGGCGCGCCAAAAAGGCGTGAAGATCCGGAAATTTTCGCCCAATTTGGTGCGAAGCTTCTCCGGCTCGAAGAGTACAGAATCATGGAAACAATGAGTTTCTACGGCATCATCGCGCAGCTGCGCCTCAAGTTCCGCATCTCGCCGGATCGCCCAGGGCTCGTAGAGCTTGTTCCAGAAGACGGCGCCGGCGCCGGTTTCGGCGACAATCTGCTCGAAGACGTAATGCGCTCGCCCCCGGCGCAGGGTCAGCGACACGCCCCTGCCGGCGAGGCTCTCGGACAGCGCCCTGAGAGAGTGGTGCAGCCACCAACGCGCCGCGGCGCCCGTGCGCCATTCTCCGGGACTTTCGTCGTCCAGGATGTAAAGGGCGACGAGCGGCGCGCCCGTTCGTGCGGCCGCCGCCAGCGCCGGATTGTCCGAGATGCGCAAATCATTGCGAAACCAGACGATCGCCGGCGCATTCATGTCGGAGAACCCCGTTTGACGTTCCGAAAGGTCACGCCCGATCGCTCCGCTGCGACGAAGGATCGGGACTAAGTCGTAACCTCGCCGGCGGCCAAGGGTTCCCCCGTCCGCGCTTTCAGGACGTCAATCTCGTCGCGCCAGCCCCCTAATGGAGGCGTTTGGCGTGCTTGAAGCCATAAAGGAGGTAGATGGCGACGCCGATGACGGTCCAGATCAGCAGCCGTAGCCAAGTGTCGAGCGGAAGCGCGACCATCAGCGCGAAACAGGACAAAATGCCGGCGACGGGCAACCATGGGATCCCCGGCGCGCGGAATGGACGCCTGATATCCGGATGCATGCGACGCAGGCGCAGCACCGCCAAGCAGACGAGCGCGAAAGCCGCCAGCGTCCCGATGCTCACCATTTCGCCGAGAATATCGAGCGGCAACAGACCCGCCGCGAGCGCCACGACCACGCCGACGAGGATCTGGCTTACGGCGGGCGTGCGCCATGTCGGGTGAAGCCTCGCAAAGATCGGGGGCAACAGACCGTCATGCGCCATGGCGAAGAAAATGCGCGTCTGCCCGTAGAGCAGCACCAGAATCGCCGTCGTCAGTCCGGCCAGCGCGCCGAGCTTCACCGCCCAGGCGAGCCACGAGACGCCGGTGCGATCCATGACCAGCGCCATCGGATCCGGAACGCCCAGCTCCTTGTAGTTGACGACGCCGGTCGCCACCGCCGCCACGGCGATATAGAGAATCGTGCAGATGATGAGCGAGCCGACGATGCCAATCGGCACGTCCCGTTGTGGATTATGCGCCTCCTGCGCCGCGGTCGAGACGGAATCGAAGCCGATATAGGCGAAGAACACAACCGAAGCGCCGCGCACGACGCCGCTCCAGCCGTAAGTTCCGAAGTCGCCCGTGTTCTCCGGAATGATCGGCGACCAATTGGCGTAGTCGATATGCGCAGCGCCAAACACGATCACCATCAGCACGACAGTGACTTTGATGGCGACGATGACGTTATTGAACAGCGTCGACTCGGACGTGCCGCGCACGAGCAGCGCGGTCAGCAATAGGACGATTCCAGCGGCGGGCACATTGAACAACCCATGCACGGCGCCGGGCGGCGCCCCATGCGCGGTCGGATCGGCAAAAAAGGCCGTCGTCAGTTCGGGCGGCAAATGTATGCCAAGCCCTTGCATGACGCGATTGAAATAGCCGCCCCAGCCGACCGCGACCGTTGCCGCGCCCGCGGCATATTCGAGCACCAGATTCCAGCCGATGATCCAGGCGAAAATCTCGCCGAGCGTCACGTACGTGTAAGTGTAGGTGCTCCCCGAGACGGGAATAAGCGACGCAAGCTCCGCGTAGCAGAGCGCGACGAAGGCGCAGGCGAGCCCCGACAGCATGAAGGAGATCATGACGCCGGGCCCGGCGTAATTCGCCGCCGCCGTGCCTGTCAGCACGAAAATGCCGGCGCCGATAATTCCGCCGACTCCGAGCGACATCAACGACGCCCAGCCGAGCGCGCGCTTAAGGCCATCTCCGTCCGCGGCGGCGTGATCGGCGATGATCTTGTGGACGGACTTGCGGTTCAGATAGCTCTTGCTGGCGCCTTGGAACAAGCGTCACCCCTTCGAATTCGCGACGTGGCGAGCGCGCCGCGCCTTCGGCGGCGCCGATTATCATTGCGACGCCATAACATACAAGCGGAAAGACCGCCGGAAGCGGCGCGCGATCGCGGAGCGCGTCAATTAGCGTTCCAGATCCACGACTTCGCGCTCGTCGAGCACCGCGGCGCGGTCCCTCCAGCTTGCCTTGCAGCTGCCTTTGCTATAGCAAAACGTGAGCGCGGCGTTGCCGCCTGTTAAAGGGTCGAGCTCGAGAATGAGGCCATGAGCAAGAAGCCCATCAATTATCTGCACTTGTCGACGCTCGTCGCCGTGGCGGTCTTGGTCGGCACCGAGCTTGTCGGCGCGTCCTGGGCCGCGGGCTGGGCGCTGGGCGGCCTTTTTCAGCTTGATCCGCTCATCAGCCGCTCGCTCGAAGTTATATTCTCTCTCGCCGGGCTGATCGGACTCTATTTCTTCATGCGGACCGCGATCCGCAATGAGCCGATTCGCGGCTAATTAACGGTCCTGCGCCTTAATGTCTCGCGCCCCCCGACAGGCACGCGGCGGCGGCAGACACAGACGCGCATCTCCCAAACTTCGCAACAAGGACGCCGAGATGGTCGAGAAGCAGGATCGTCGCTCGTTTATCAAGGCGGCGGCGGCGACGAGCGCGTTAGGCGCCGTCGGCGCGCCTCGCAACGCGGCGGCGACGAGCGTCTCGAATCTTCGGCTCGGCGACGCGCGGCCATTCTCCTTCGAGACGCTCAAGCAGACGGCGCAGCGCCTTATCAAAGAGCCTTACCGCAAGCCGAACATCCCTGCCCCCGAGATCACCTCGCAGATCGACTACGAGAAGTGGGGACAGATCACCTACAACACCGATCACGCGCTTTTCGCCGACACCAAGGACCGCTTCCCCATAGAGTTCTTCCACCTTGGGATGTTCTTCAAGAAGGCCGTGCGGATGAGTGTCGTCGAAAACGGCGAGGCGCGCGAGGTTCTTTACGATACGAGCTACTTCAATATGCCGGCGGATTCGATCGCGCGCCAACTGCCGCCGGGCGCCGGCTTCGCGGGATTTCGCATTCAAGAGGCCAAGGACGGCGCGCTCGACTGGAAGAAAAACGACTGGGTGGCGTTTCTGGGCGCGTCATATTTCCGCGCGATCGGCGAATTGCGGCAATATGGCATGTCGGCGCGCGGCGTCGCGCTCGATACCTGGCAAGCCGGATCGAATGAAGAGTTCCCGGATTTCACCGAGATTTACATCGGCCCGGAGACCGCCGACGGCGTCGTCCTGCATGCGCTGCTCGAAGGGCCGTCGATCGTGGGCGCCTATCGCTTCCTGATGACGCGCGGCAAGGGCGTCGTCATGGACATCGACTGCGCGCTCTATCTGCGGGGCGCCTTCACGCGCTTTGGCGTCGCGCCGCTCACCTCGATGTTCTGGTTCTCGGAGACCGCAAAGCCGACGGCCATTGATTGGCGGCCGGAAGTGCATGATTCCGACGGGCTGAGCATGTGGACCGGCGCAGGCGAGCGCTTGTGGCGGCCGTTGAACAATCCGAACCGGGTCATGGCGTCGGCGTTTGGCGACAATAATCCCAAGGGCTTCGGCCTGATGCAGCGTGATCGCAATTACGATCACTATCTCGACAATGTGTTCTATGATCGCCGTCCGAGCGTGTGGATCGAACCCAAGGGCGATTGGGGCAAGGGCGCGATTCAACTCATCGAAATCCCGACGGACGACGAGATCCACGACAACATCGTGGTCATCTGGGCGCCCGAGAAGCCCGCCGTTCCCGGCGCCTCCTTCGAATATTCCTATCGGCTGCATTGGCTTGCGGACGAGCCCTATCCGACCAAGCTCGCGCGCTGCGTCGCGACGAGGCTCGGCAACGGCGGCCAGCCCGGCAAGCCGCGGCCCAAGGGCGTCCGAAAGTTCATGGTGGAGTTTCTGGGCGAGCCCCTCGCCAAGCTCCCCTTCGGCGTGAAGCCCGAACCGGTATTATGGGCTTCGCGCGGAACGTTCTCCTACGTTTTCACTGAAGCGGTTTTTGACAATGTGCCGGGCCATTGGCGGGCGCAATTCGACCTCACCGTCGAAGGCTCTGAGCCTGTGGAGATGCGCCTGTTCCTCAAGAACGGCGATGACGTGCTTTCAGAAAATTGGCTATATCAGTATCACCCTTTGTAACGTCGAGTTATTTTTCCGGAGACAATTATGGACAATAATGGCGCCGTGAGCCGCTACTTTTTAGATGTCCTATACAGAGAATATTTTTATCTGAAGAACCACGAAAAACCAAAGAAGAGCTGGCTCAGAGATTTTTTTTCGAAGCGTATGCTCGAGCTCTATTGGTCGATAACCAGATTTATTGGGCTTGGTTTTTTGCATGATGGCCGACGGCAAGCGACGAACCGCCTCGATCAGATCCTTCGCCAACGCCCATCCGTCCCAGGCAGCTCCTGCATTCAGTCTTCAGACTGTGGAAGGATATTGATCGATGTAGCGTCTACCCATTTGTCGGGGAAAGAAACCGGGATCCAGCGGGTCGTGAAGGAAATTGCTTTCGCTGGCGCGGAAATGGGCGCGGCTCTCCCGGTTCTTCGTATTAAGGACAGGTTTTATCCTTATTTCAAGAATGCGATCTCCTCGGATACTGTTGAATTGGCGCCTGGCGACACCTTGCTGCTTTTGGATGCGCCAGCGGCGGATTTGGAGAGCTATTCTGCGGCGATGAAAGCCGTCAAAAGCCTGGGCGGCCAAAATGTCGTCTGCATATATGATCTGCTACCGAAAACGATACCATGGTCGTTCAGTCCCGAGCAGCTGCAGCATTATGAAGGTTGGTTCCGCGCAATAGTTTGCGAGTCCGACGCGGCGGTTTGCATCTCCGAATCTGTAGCGCATGAACTGAAGGCGCACTTGACGGGCTTGCCGCAGCCCGTTCGAATGCCGGTCGGTTGGTTCCAGCTCGGAGGCAATTTCCGCTACAGTAAAACATTGCCCGTAGGAGCTGACGTCACCGCGATCACGCAAACATCATCTCCAATTTTTTTAAGCGTCGGAACGCTCGAGCCGCGCAAAGGGTACCATGTTTCACTGGATGCGATGGAGGCGTTGTGGAAACGCGGGATCGATGCTCATTTCGTCATCGTCGGCCGTTACGGCTGGATGAGCGAGGTTTTGCAGCGAAGAATTCTTGAACATGAGGAGCATAGAAAGCGTTTGCACTGGTTGCAGAATGCAAATGACGCAGAACTGCACTACTTGTACAGTTCCGCACACGCGCTGGTCTTTGCTTCGCTCGCAGAAGGATTCGGCCTCCCTATTATCGAGGCTGCAAATGACGGGCTGCCGGTGATCGCGTCCGACATACCCATTTTTCGAGAAGTGGGCGGCGAAAATATCTCCTATTTCAGAGCTTTAGATAGCTCAGATCTCGCTCGCAAATTGCGGGAGGCCATGACGAAGGAGAGGCAACCCAAAAAAATCGAAGTTCCCGATTGGAGCCAGTCGACTCAGAAGCTTCTGGATATGATCCGAACTCAATCTTATCAGTTGAAATAGGTTCGTCCGCTTTATTCGAATTCGGCAAGCGCGGGCGCTATTGGAGCTTCCGATTCTAGGATGCAGCCGAATGGAGATCATTCCGTATCAGTCCTAGTAGCGCCTCGGACGATTGTCGCCATGATAACACCGGCAGCGGTCTTCCGCGTCTTCCTGATGCAAGCGACTCGACAATCCGCGTCCCCAATGAGTCGGCGTCGAGCATACTAAAATAGGTGATCGACTCGCCTCCCACTTCATGGAAAATATCAATGTCGCTTGCAATGACGGGCGCGCCGGCGCGCGCGGCCTCTATCAGCGGCAAGCCAAAACCTTCAGCATAGGATGCGCAGATAACGGCATGAGCCTTTCGATAAAGGCAACCCAGTTCCGCGTCGCTCGCATCGCTGAACCAAAACAATCGGCCGCCAAGCTCAACATGCTCGCATAAGCGCCGCTCGAGAGCCGCTGTGTTCCATCCACGTCGGCCGACGATCACAAACGCAACGTCGATCCCCCGCGCCCACAGACGCTCAAACGCCGTAAGCGCAAGAGCCTGACCTTTATTTGGCGCGAGCGTTCCGACGCTTAGGAAAAAAATACGAGAACCGTCACAGATCATTCGAACGCGCGCCGTAGGATTTGTTATTTCCTCTTCAGTAAAATCCGCGCCGAGCTTCCATACGCCGACACTTTGTCCCTGCTTTCGCGCGAGAGCGCGTTCCTCGCAATGCTGCTCAAACTCCTGCGCGACGCTGCTCGAAATTGCTGCGACGGCATCGCAGGAAAGAACGATCTCCTCGAACCATTTGCTGAAGCCGCTCCGCAGCCTCGCCGAAAAGCCCGCCGCGTAAAGAATGGGAAAAAGATCGTAGAGACAGGCGACGTTGCGACCGCCGCGGGCCCAGACATAGTCAATTATCGATCGATATTCCGAGACGTAAATCCAGCCGGCATCGAGTAGAAGGAAGGTATCCCCGCTTCGAATATCGATAGCGAGAGGCTCACTGGCCCCCGCGGCATGGCAACAAAGGCGGCCGTCGATGATCGTCACGGGAAAGCCTTGGCCCGACGCGATCGCCGCTTTCGCGACTTCCCGAACGACGCGTTGAATGCCAGTGCCGACGTCGCTACGGTATGTTGGCGTTACGTCGATTAGCAAGCGTCCGCGGTCCGCGTTGCTAACGATGTTCTGATCGACCAACATCCACGACGGCGGCGCCTTTTGTCTCTCCTCGCCCCATCCAATAAACTTCCAGCACCCCCGCAAGAGCCTAGATATCGTCCAATATAGTTCGCGCATCCGATCGTAAACCGCCTTGAAGCGCGCGTCGACGCTTTGGCGATCTCGTTCACAGACCTCCTCATAAAGTTGCCCAAGGAGGTAAGAACGTATGGCGTCTTTCACTGCCCTACCTCCACGGCCGAGTTCTTGGAAGACAGGAGCCGCACCGCTTCGGCGTCGATTTGATAGGCGTTGTCCCGCAACATCCCAGTCAAGGCGTCAGCCGAAGCCTGCCAACTGACGAAGGAAATCCGGTGAGGCGCCTTCTTTGCAGCCAGTTCCGCTCGCACATGCGTTGCGAGCGAATGGGAATTGAGCAGGTCGAAGTAGACATGGCCCTCGCCGCCAATTTCACGCAACACTGGAATGTCGCTCGCGATGGCGCGCGTCCCATAATATGCAGCTTCCACCAGCGGCATGCCAAAGCCCTCGGCAAAAGAAGGAAAAATTAGCGCCCGCGCACGTGGATAAAGAAATGCAAGATCGACGTCGCTGGCGTCATCAAGCCAAAAGAGCTTCCGTTTGAATTCCGGGTGTTCGCGGATGCGGCGTTGTAACGCGCGTGTGTTCCAGCCACAGCGGCCAGCAATTACGTATCGCGCATCACACCCCTGCGCCCAAAGCGTTTCGAATGCATCCAGAGCGATCGAATATGCCTTTCGCGGCTCGAGCGTGCCGACGCTCATGAAGAAAGGCGCCTGCATCGAGGCGATGCGTTGTGCGATTGGCGAAGGCGAGGATTGGGCGTGCGCGTGAAAATCCGCGCCAAGCGGCCACCAGCCAATTCGCATGTTGGCAGGGGGCGCAAAATGCTCCTCACGCATATATGCCAGAAGATCCAGCGCCACGCTGTGCGAGATGCAGACAATCGCATCGCAACGCATCAGAACATCGTTAAACCATGGAACAAAGGGAGCGCTATTTTTCGGCGCCGTGGCGGCCGGGTAATGTAAGGGGATGAGATCATAGAGGCAGCCGACGACTTCGGCGCCAGCATCATGCGCTGCGCCCAAGAGCGGCGGATATTCCTCGACGAAGCCCCATCCTGAATCGAGCAAGAGCAGTGTGTCGCCCGATTGCAGTTCAACCGCGTCAGGCAAATTGTCGTGCTTGAAATGCCCGAAGAGCCGGCCGCCTTCAAGATAGACCGGAAGCGCTTCGCCGCTTTCAACGCAGGCGCGCGCGATTTCGCGCACGACGCGCTGAACGCCCGTATGGCCGCCAAAGCGATGCGTCGCCGTCATATCGATGAGGAGACGATTGCGCGCCGCCGGCGCCGGAATGTCGCCTTCAAGCCGCGTGCGCAGCGCCTGCGCTTTGACCGCATCCGGCTTGCGCCAGCGCCCGTCATGCAGGCGGCCAAGACCAAAGAAGCGCGAGAGCGTCCAATAGAACTCCAGCGCCTTCCCGTAAATGAAACGTGTGCGCGGATCGACGTCATACTGCTCGAATTCGCTCAACTCGCGATGCATCTCTTCCAGCAGATAGGCTTCGATCTTTTCCTTCATTCCCGCTCTCCACACGTCGCTCGCGCCGCTGCCCGTTCGTACGGCGGCGCGGCGGCGGTAACAAGGCTGCTCCGCGCACGAATGCTGGCTCGCTTCAGAGCGCTGCCCGACCATGCGCTTTGAGCCGGCTCCGACGCCGCCGGATCAGACGGAATCTCGCAGGAAAGCTAAAGCGTGCGGCCAACGGCCACTCTGCTGGAAGGCATCGGAAAAATCACGATATTTCCGCCCTGCCCCGATGCGGCGATCACCGCCGCCGCAATCTCCGCCGACGCTTCGCTGACGCAGCGCCGGAAAAATGAATGGGCGTCGCCTTCGTAATTCATGCTCAGCAAGTCATGGGCGCATTGTTCCGCGCGCATAAACGAGACGTCCGCCAATGGCGGCACAGGATCAGCGCTCGACAATTTGGAGAATGCGTTCAATTCGCGTTCAAGCGCTCGGCGCGCAAAATCTGGCAGCGCCGCAAGCACTTGGCGTTCGAAATGGGTGCGAAGCTTATTCGCGGCGTCTTCAAAGAATGCGCACGCTCGGCTGTCCGTCAAAAGCTTAGCATTATTCGCATTCATCCTACACCCTTCCCGAAACGCAAAGTCTAGGCTTTAAGACACAAGCAAGACGGAAGCCCATTGCTCAGGCGTCTACCTCAAATACATAATTACGGCAAACAAAAGGAGACGCTAAAATCATCGCACCCACCGGCGCTTAGGCGCATGCGCACGGGTACGGGACGCGTGCGGCATAAGCAACGCCTGCCCGTTTTCGCGAAAACCAGTGATGCTGACCGCCTCAACAGATTAGATTTTTGGTCGCGCCGATGATGGATTGGAGAGCGGGAAGTATGCTCAATCCTGAAACGGATTGTGCACGAGGATCGTGTCGTCGCGTTCGGGACTCGTTGAGAGCAGAGCGACCGGCGCCTCGATCAGCTCCTCGACGCGACGCACATATTTGATCGCCTGCGCCGGCAGATGCGCCCAGGAGCGCGCGCCGCTCGTCGATTCCTTCCAACCGGGGGAGCTTTCGTAGACCGGCTGCACGCGCGCCTGCGCCGCCTGCGAGGCCGGCAGGCGCTCAATGCGCTTTCCGTCGAGCATGTAATGCGTGCAGATTTTGATCTCGTCGAAACCATCGAGAATGTCGAGCTTGGTCAGCGCGACGCCATTGATTCCTGACGTCTTCACCGCCTGACGAGTGAGCACCGCGTCGAACCAGCCGCATCGGCGCCGCCGTCCGGTGTTGGTGCCGAATTCGCGGCCGCGATCGCCGATCAACTGGCCGATCTCGTCATGAAGCTCGGTCGGAAACGGGCCGCCGCCGACGCGTGTCGTATAGGCCTTGGCGATGCCGAGCACATAGCCGATGGCGCCGGGGCCAAGCCCCGAGCCGCTCGCCGCCGAGGCGGCGACGGTGTTGGACGACGTCACATAGGGATAGGTGCCGTGATCGACGTCGAGCAGCACGCCCTGCGCGCCCTCGAAGAGGATGCGCTTTCCGGCGCGGCGATTGTCCTCGAGCAGTTCCCACACCGCGTCCATGAACGGCAGGATGCGCGGCGCGACGGACAGCAGTTCCTCGCGCAACGCGCGAGGATCGACCTGGGGCAGGCCCAGGCCGCGCCGCAGCGGATCGTGATGCGCAAGCACGCGGGTGATCTTGTCGTCGAGCAGATCGGGCTCGGCGAGATCCATCAGGCGAATCGACCGGCGCCCGACCTTGTCCTCATAGGCGGGTCCGATGCCGCGCTTGGTCGTGCCTATCTTGACGCCGTTTCCGCTCGCCTCTTCGCGATGCGCGTCGAGCTCGCGATGCAGCGAGAGGATCAGCGGCGCGTTTTCCGCGATCTTGAGATTCATCGGCGAAATCTCGACGCCCTGCTCGCGCAGCCGATCAATCTCGCCGACGAGAAAATGCGGATCGACGACGACGCCATTGCCGATGACCGAAAGCTTGCCGGGCCGCACGATGCCTGAGGGCAGCAGCGCCAGCTTATAGGTTACGCCGTCGATGACGAGCGTATGCCCGGCGTTATGGCCGCCCTGAAAGCGCACGACGACGTCGGCCTCGAGCGACAGCCAGTCGACAATTTTGCCCTTGCCCTCGTCGCCCCACTGGGCGCCGACCACCGCCACATTCGCCATGGCCGTATCTCGACCTCCAAAAGAAAAAGCCCCGCGCGGTAACGCCGGGGCTCGTTACCGCCGGGGTTTAGCGCATGCCACTGGGACCGTAAAGGCCGCCGGCGGCCCGACGTCAGGAACTTCAGCCGGGTTTTTCGGTTGGAATTGAACAAGGGGAGGTAGCATGCATGCCGACCACGGTCGCTCGCGTTCCGCAAAACACCGATGAGGACATCAATCGCGCCATTCGCAAGGAAACGCAGGCGCGGCTGTCTTACTTCGCCAAACACCCGGAAAAGATCGACGAGCGCTTGGAAGAGCTCGACCGGGAGTGGGATATCGAGCGCGCGCTCGAGGCCAACGCCTCCTCGGTGGCGCTCGTCGGGCTCGCGCTGGGCTTGACGTCGGATCGTCGCTGGCTGGCGCTGCCGGTTTTGGTCAGCGGCTTTTTGCTCCAGCACGCGCTGCAGGGCTGGTGCCCGCCTTTGCCGCTTCTGCGTCGAATGTCGTTCCGAACGGCCGAGGAAATCAGTCAGGAGCGTAACGCGCTGAAGGCGCTACGCGGCGACTTCGACAAGGTGAAAAAAGCCGGCGACAGGGTGCAGGAGGCGGCGCGCGCCGCCGGGCTTGGCTGCGAAATGCACGGACGCACCGTGCATTAGGAATTCTCCTGCGCTGCTCGCGGCCAGAGAGCGGATGGTCGGAAGGAGATTGCCCGAGCCTCGGTGGATCCTAATCAATCAGGCCCTGTGATACGGGTGCCCCGATAGGATCGTCATCGCTCGGTAAATCTGCTCCGCCGCGAGAATGCGCGCCAACTGATGCGGCAGCGTCATCGCGCCGAAAGAGAAAATGGCGGTCGCGCGCGCACGGACGCTCTCGTCGAGCCCTTCGGCGCCGCCAATCGCAAACCACAGCGCCTTGCAGCCCCTGTCGCGTTCTGAGGCGATGAATTGGGCGAAGGCTGCGCTGGTCTCCGCCCTGCCCCGTTCATCAAACGCCGCAAGCCGCGCTTCGGCAGGCAGCGCCGCCAGCAGTTCCATCGCTTCGCGCGACGCCCGCTCGGCGCTGGAGGAGGCCCTGCTCTCGTCGATTTCCTTAAGTTCGAGACCTTCGAGGCCCAGCCGTCGCAAGGCGCGGATGCGCTCGGCGTAGCGCGCGAAAAGCTCCCGCTCGGGGCCCGCCTTCAGGCGGCCGACGCAGATCAGTCCCAGTTTCATCCGACGCCCGGCGAGACGGAGGCAGATGGACAAGCGATGCCAAGGCGCGCTTGCGTCCGCTTCCGTCAGACCAGGCGAATCTCCACCGGTCGATCGCCGCCCCACATCTTTTCCAGATTGTAGAACTGGCGCACCTCGGGACGGAAGATGTGGACGATGACGTCGCCGGCGTCGATCAGCACCCAGTCACACTGGGAGAGGCCTTCGACGCGCGGGGCAACGACGCCCGCCGCTTTGAGGGCCTTGATCGCTTTGTCGGCGATGGCGCCGACATGCACGGTCGAACGGCCCGTCGCGATGATCATGTCATCGGCGAGCGCCGTCTTTCCGCGCAGATCGATGGAGACGATGTCCTCGGCCTTGGTTTCGTCCAGGCTGGTGAGAACCTTTTGCACGATTGAGCCGGCCAATTGGGCGCTTGCGCCAATTTCCGGTCGGAGCGGACCACGAGCCGCACCCGGATGAACACCTGTCGACAGCGTTGCAACCCTCATGCTTCGCGGCCCAAAGCCCGAAAGAGAGCCCGCCGCCACACAAGGATGGGGCTCTTACCAAAAAATTGCAATAGAAACTGCGGGGTTGCCAAGCGAGGGCCAAGAAAAAAGCCCGGCTCAAACGCCGGGCTTTGGAAGGCGGTTCGGGCTAATCGAGAGGCGGGAGGAACCTCAAAGCCGGAACATGGAAAGCATAATCGATTTGCGCCAAAAGCGTAGGACGAAATTGTCGACTCGCCCGCCGGCGGAGGAAAAAGCGGGGAAAAACTGCTGAACTGGCGCCGTGAGCGGCGCGCGGCCGGAGCCTGATTCGGCCAAGTTAACAAAGCGTTGCGAAGCGCATCAATCGGCCTAGTGCTCAAATTGCAACACAAGTCAAGTTTGTCCCCGGAGCACTGCTTTCGCCTGTCCCTTTATGGCGAAATCATGGAATTAGAACCATGGAGCCGCTGGTGGCGCGTGATTCGAGCGCGGCATGCACTTTGGCGGCGTCGGCGAGCGGATGCCGCGCGGGCTCGGTAAGAGTCACGAAGCCCCGCTTCACCGCGTGGACGAAATCGTCCATCATCTCCTCATAGTCGCCCCGGCGGGCGATATGGGTGAAGAGCGAGGGACGGGTCGCATAGAGCGATCCTTTCAGCGCCAGAAGGCCGAGATCGAAGGCCGCGATCGGACCGGAGGCTGAGCCGAAACTCACGAACATGCCGAACGGCTTCAGGCAGTCGAGCGAAGCGGGGAATGTCGCGCGCCCGACGCCGTCATAGACGACATCGCACAGCTTGCCCTTGGTGATGTCGCGCACGCGTTCGACGAAATTTTCTTCGCGATAGAGGATTGTGTGCTTGGCGCCGGCCTCCTCCGCGATCTTGGCCTTTTCAGGAGAGCCGACGGTGGCGATGACCTTCGCCCCAAGCGCGTTTGCCCATTGGCAGAGGATCTGCCCAACGCCGCCGGCGCCGGCATGGACGAGAACGCGCTGGCCTTTCTCCACCTTGAACGTCCTTCGCAGCAGATATTGCGCCGTCAGCCCTTTCAGCATCATCACCGCGCCCTGCTCATAGCTGAAGGATTTCGGCAGATGGACCACTGAGCCGGCGGCGATGTTGCGCGCCTCCGAATAGCCGCCAAGCGCGCCGACATAAGCGACCCGATCCCCGACCTTGAAGTTCTTCACGTTCTCGCCGACGGCGATCACCTCGCCGGCGCCTTCATGTCCGGGGATAAACGGATAGTCCGCCGGATAAGCGCCGGTACGGCGGTAGACGTCTATGAAATTGACGCCAATGGCGGCGTGGCGAATTTGCACTTCATCTGCGGTCGGAGCCGGCAGATCGACGTCTTCCATGACGAGCACATCCGGCCCGCCGGGCTGATGCACGCGAATCGCCTTAACCATCATCCTCCCCTTTCGCGATTGCGCCGCCCTCGCGAAAAAGCGGCAAAGCGAGAAAATAGCACCCCGTCACGACCAGAGCCGCCTTTACGGTGAAGGAGGCCGCCGCAAGATTCTGTGCGACCGCCGCGATCGCCGCCGCGCCCCAGATGACGGTCACGACGAGCGTCACAGGCCGCAGCCGCTTAACGCGCAGCGGATGAATAAAGGCGACCGGAACGAACATAAACGCCGTCGTCACCAGAACCAGCGTGAGACTCGCGGCGGCCGGCGGCCGCAGCACGAGGAGATAAAAGACCACGATGTTCCACAGCGATGGAAATCCGCGAAACCAGTAGTCCGCCGTTTTCATTCGCCGATCCGCGAAATAGAGCGCCGAACAGGCGCAGACCGCGGCGCAAACGGGCCCGACGAGCGCCGGATCCAGGAGGCCGGAGCGCCATAGCGCCACAAGCGGCGTGACGACATAGTTGAGAAAGTCGACGACGAGGTCGAGCGCGACGCCGTCGATGAAGGGCGCCGTTTCAGTCACCCTGAAATGCCGCGCCAACGTTCCGTCGATGGCGTCGATGGCGAGCGCCGCGCCAAGCCAGGCAAACATCGCCGCAAAGCGGCCGTCGGCCGCGTGGAACAGCGCGATCAGGCCGAGCGCCGCACCGCTCGCGGTGAAGAGGTGGACAGAAAGGCCGACGAGGCGAGAATTCGTCACGGGCGCCGAGACTGGAGAAGCGGGACTTAAGCCTAGCACCGCCGTCGCGCCGAGCCAAAGGCGTCGTGCTCGCCCGTCCGGCTCGCGCTCCGCAGAGTCTGCCGCTATAACGGAACGCAGGAGACGGACGATATGACAACGGCGCACGAAAACCTCAGATCGGAAATTCTCGTCGCCGGCGCCGGGGCGACCGGCCTCGCAGCGGCGCTGGCCTTCGCGCGTGCGGGATTGAAAACGACGCTCGCCGGCCGCGTTCCGCCGCCGCTGCCGGGACGCACGGTCGCCTTGTTCGAATCGTCCGTCCGATTTCTCGATGCGCTCGGTGCGCTGGAGCGCGTCAAAGCGCGCGGCTGCGCCGTTGAAGCGATCCATATGATCGACGACACCGATCAGTTTCTGCCAGTGCCGGAACTCAACCTGCGGGCGCGCGAGATCGGGCTGCCGGCGCTCGGCGTCAATGTGTCGAATGATGACCTCGTCGCCATTCTGCTGGATCTTTGTCGCGGCCGCTCCGAAATCGCGTTCGTCGACGCAGACATCGCGGATTACGAATTCAACGGCGACGGCGCCGTCGCCATTCTCGCAGACGGACGCCGGCTCCAGGCGGACTTCATCGTTGCAGCGGACGGGCGCAACAGCCGCGCCCGCGCGGTCGCCGGCATCGACGTGAAGGAATGGACCTATCCGCAGATCGCGCTCACCATGCTGCTGCGCCACGAGTTCCCGCACGAAAATGTCTCGACCGAATATCACACGCGCTCGGGCCCTTTCACGCTGGTGCCGCTGCCCGCGCGAGACGATGCGCCGAATCGTTCGAGCCTTGTCTGGCTGATGAGCGTCGCCGACGCGCGGCGGCGTCTCGCCAAGCCCCGCGAAGAGCTCGAATTTGAAATCGAGGATTTCGCCAAGTCGGAACTGGGCGCCATGCGCATCGAAGGCGACATCGGGCAGTTCCGCATGGGCGGCATGCAGGTGTCGAAGCATGCCACGGGGCGCCTCGCGCTCGTCGGCGAGACCTGTCACATCTTTCCGCCGATCGGCGCGCAAGGACTGAATTTAAGTCTGCGCGACGTCGCCGATCTCGAGGATTGTCTCGCCAGCGTCGATCTTAAAAATCCGCGCGAATTGTCGCGGGCGCTGGCGCGCTACGATCTTCACCGGCGCGGCGACATCGGCTTTAGAACTCATGGCGTCGACCTGCTCAACCGGTCGCTCATCATTCCCTATCTGCCGGTGGATTTGCTGCGCGGCGCAAGCTTCATCGCCATGGCGGCGCTCGGGCCGTTACGGCGGGCCGTCATTCGCGAGGGCGTGCTGCCGCATCTCGTGCTGCCGCGCCTGATGCGCCGGCCGGCGCACAAGCAAAATATCGCCGGCGCTCCGCACGGACGCGCCGGCCTGCGATCTTAAAGCCAGCGCTTGAGCGCCGCGTCTAAGGCGGCGCTACTTGGCTGCAATCTTGATCTTCTTTTCTTCCTGCTTGGATTCCGGCGTTTTCGGCAGCTTGATTTTCAGCACGCCCTTTTCGAAGTCCGCGGTGATTTTGTCCGCGTCGACTCCTTCGGGAACCCTGAAGGCGCGCCGGAACGAGCCGTATCGGCGCTCTGAGCAGTAATAGCCCTCCTTCTTTTCTTCCTTTTCTTCGCTCTTCTCGCCGGAGATCGACAAGACGCCGTTGGACAGCTTCACATCGACGCTCTTCTCATCGAGCCCCGGCAGTTCAGCGGTGATCTCGTATCCACCGTCCTTCTCGACGAAATCGACCGGCGGCGTCGCCGCCGACATCAGTCGGTCGAACGGCTGGAAATCGGCCAGGCTTCTACGCGACGGAAAGTCTTCAAAGAGCCGATCGAACTGCCGCCGGAAGGATTCGAAAGGATGCCAATCGAAAACGCCGGCCTGCGTGGACTCTCGTGACGCTGGCAGCTTGCTTTGTTCGGCCATGCTGATCTCCCTCGTTACGGACGATCGCCAAGCAACCGAAAATTCAGCAACGATGGCGCTGACGATCGATGTGGAAACGTTAGTGAAGTGGAGCGTCAGAGGTGTGACTTCAACGGGCGTGTTTGCGCCAATTTGTCGCGATCAAGCTCGTCGGATTCTCCGAGCGACAACAGTCCTGCGTCGCCGCCTGACGACGCGGTGTTGATCGTCAGCGTCGTCTCATGAAGAAAGCGGAGGAGATAATCCGGCCCGCCCGCCTTTGGACCGGTGCCGCTCAGGCCAAATCCGCCGAAAGGCTGACTGCCGACGACCGCGCCGATCATGTTGCGATTGACGTAAATATTGCCGGCGGACGCTTTGCGCGACAATGCGCGAATGCGCTGCTCGATGCGCGTATGCATGCCGAGCGTGAGGCCATATCCGCTGGCTTCGATGTCCGTGAGCAGTTGCGACAGACGCTCGGACCGCCACGTCACGACGTGCAAGACGGGCCCAAAAATCTCTTCCTGCAACTCATCGACGCGATCGAGTCTGACGATATGCGGCGCGACGAAAGTTCCTGTCGAGGGCGCAACGCCGGCGTAAAGAATTCTCCCGGCTGCGCGCTGACGCGAAAGATAGGCGTCGAGTTTGGCCTTCGCCTCGGCGTCAATCGCCGGGCCGACATGCGCGCCGATCTCGCGCGGATCGCCGACCCGCAACTCGCGCGCAGCGCCAATCAGCGTCTCGAGGCAGACGGGCGCGATCTCCCCTTGCAGGCACAAGAGCCGCAAGGCTGAACACCGCTGCCCGGCCGATCGGAACGCTGACGCCATGACGTCGTCGACGACCTGTTCGATCAGCGCCGTCGAATCGACGATCATCGCATTGATCCCGCCCGTTTCGGCGATGAGCGGCGCGATCGCGCCATCTCGCTCGGCGAGCGCGCGATTGATCCGCTGCGCAACTTCGACCGAGCCGGTAAAAACGACGCCGGCGGTCAGCGGATCGGCGACAAGCGCGGCGCCGATCGCGCCATCGCCCGGCGCAAAATGCAGCACGTCCTTCGGAACGCCGGATTCGCGCAGGAGCTCGATCGCCATGGCGGCGACGAGCGGCGTCTGCTCGGCGGGCTTGGCGACGACGCAATTTCCCGCCACCAGCGCCGCTGCGACCTGACCGATGAAAATCGCAAGCGGGAAATTCCAGGGCGAAATGCAAACAAAGACGCCGCGTCCATGCCGACGCTGGACATTGGCTTCGCCCGTCGGCCCCGGCAGCGGCATGTCGGCGCAGACAATTCGCGCCTGACCGGCGTAGTAGCGGCAAAGATCAGCCGCCTCGCGCACCTCTGCGAGCGCATCGTCGAGGGTCTTGCCGCCCTCGCTTTGCAACAAGGCGATCAACGGGCCGCGCCGCGCCTCAATCAGATCGGCCGCGCGTTCGATGATCCGCGCCCGCGCCTCGAAGGGAGTCCTGGACCATTCTGGGAAGGCGCGCGCCGCCAATGTGACCGCAGCGCGCGCCGCAGCTTCATCTGCTTCGACGACATGACCGACAACGGCGCCGTCGATCGGCGACAGCACCGGGCGCGCTGCTGCGTGTAACTCGACGCTCGGTCGCGCGTCAGGCGGCGGAACCGGCGCGCGCGTCTCGTCAATCAGCGCCGCAAGCGCAGTCCGATCGCCGAACTCCACGCCTTTTGAATTGGCGCGTTGCGGCAGGTAAATCTCGCTCGGCAGCGGGAGACGCGGATGGCGCGCGCGATTTGACGCGCCGAGCGCTTCATAAGGGTCCGCGACAAGCGCGCTCTCCGGCGTCTCGGGGTCGGCGGCGCGCGCGACGAAAGAGGAGTTGGCGCCGTTCTCGATCAAGCGCCGCACGAGATAGGCGAGAAGATCGCGGTGCGGGCCGACCGGCGCATAGATTCGAACGGCGGCGTCGCTCATTTCCGCGAGCGACTCATAGAGCGACTCGCCCATGCCGTGCAGGCGCTGAAACTCGAAGTCGCGCCGCCCGCCCGCCATCGTTAGAACGGCGGCGACGCTACGAGCATTATGCGTGGCGACTTGCGGGAAGAGACGCGGTTGGTCGAAGAGCTGCGCCGCGCAGGCGTCGAAATTGAGATCGGTCATCGCCTTGCGCGTGAACACGGGATAGTCGGCAAGACCGCGCTCCTGCGCGCGTTTGATTTCGCTGTCCCAATAGGCGCCCTTGACGAGACGCACCATGAAGCGCCGATGGTTCGCTTCCGCGAGCGAGGCGACATAGTCGATCGCGGCCGTCGCGCGCTTCAGATAGGCCTGCACCGCGAGCCCGAATCCGTCCCAGCCGGAAAGAGACGGGTCGTCGACGACGCGTGCGAACACGTCCAGCGACAGTTCGAGTCGATCCGCCTCCTCCGCGTCGATGGTGAAAAGAAGATCGCGCTCCTTCGCGAGGCGGGCGAGGTCGAGCACGCGCGGCGGCAATTCCCGCAATACGCGTTCGCGCGAAATCGCCTCATAGCGCGGATGCAGCGCCGAAAGCTTGATCGAAATTCCGGGGCGCGTCGGGAGGCCGGAGCTTCCGGCCGAGTCGCCGATGGCGCGAATGGCGTGGGCATAGGCCTCCAAATAGCGCTCGGCGTCTCCCGCCGTCCGCGCGCCTTCGCCAAGCATGTCATAAGAGAAGCGCTCGCGCCGTCCCTGCTCCCGTCTGATCGCCGCTTCGATGGTTTCGCCAAAGACGAAATGAGCGCCCATCAGCCGCATCGCCTGACGCGCGGCGGCGCGCAGCGCGGGCAGGCCAAGACGCCGGGCAAGGTCGGCGACGAGCCCGCGCGGCTCCGCAACGTCGACGATACGCGCCGACAGTCCCAGCGCGAAGGCGCAGGCCTGAACGAGCAGCGCGTCGCTCGATGTCTCGTGATGGGAGAAATCGCCCTCGGCGAGCTTATCAGCAAGGAGTTGATCGGCCGTCGCATCGTCGGGCACGCGCAGGAGCGCTTCGGCGAGCGCCATAACCGCCAGACCCTCCCGTGAGGAGAGGGAGAATTCGTGAAGGAAATCTTCGACGCCGCCGAGCGGATCACGTTGTGCGCGAATGCCGCGCACGAGCGTCAGCGCAGCTTCTTCTACGACCCGTTGTGTTGCAGCATCCGGACGCGAACCGAGAAAGGCTTCAGCGAAGCTCTCGTCGGGGGGCGCGTAAGGCGCCGCAAAGGGCGCCGGCCGATCGTCTTTTCGATTCATTCGCCATGGAACCGACCGCGCCCGAAGGGCTCGATCAGATCTTGTCGCCTTCCTCTCCCGGCCGCGCGCAACGCCACTTCGTAACCGTCAGTTGCGGGTGTTCGCCGCACCATTGAGCGATATATGGCATCGCCTGCATCACGCAATTGCTGGTCGAGCCCGTGGTCGATTCGAGGACGAGCTTGCGCTCGTCGCAGGCGGCGGGCTGCGCCAGCGTGCAGACAGTAAGGATGAGTTCGACGAAATTCATCGCGATCTCCTTGCTAAGCGCCCGCTCGAGGGCGTTTGCTTCCTAGCAAGGGTAATGCCCGTCAGTCGGCGGTCAATATCTCGCCCTTGCCAAAGACCGCCGTGTCGCCGCCATAGCGGCGCAGCTTGCGCGACAGGAGATCGGCGGCGGGGGCGCTATGATCCCTCAGAGAGCGTGCGAAGAGCCTTGCGAAAGTAAGCTCATGCGCGCCGCAGTCGACATAGGTCGAACCGAAGCAGCCGCCGCGCGCGAGCACAATCGAGCCGCGTTTGTTCAGATAGCCGACGCGCCCCTTGGCTTCGCCCAAAACGAGGATCGTGCCCGCGATGAGGCGCGCGCCGAGATCTTCGCCGGCGTCGCCTTCGATGACGAGAATGCCGCGGCGCAGCCGGTCGCCGGCGCGTTCGCCCGCCTTGCCCCGCACGATGACGCGCCCGCCAGCCATGCCGGCGAGTTCGCCCGCGAGCGGACCGGCGAGGAATTCGCCGACGTCGCCCTTAATCTCGATCTCGGCGCCAAGGTTGCCGGACGCCGCATGCGGACCAGCGTTGCCGGCGACGGTGATCCTGCCGCCCTTGGCCAGACGGCCGCACTGCGCACCGACGTCGCCTTCGACATGAATCGCAAAGCCAGGCAGAAGCTTCGCGCCGAGAAGATCGAAGCGGGAAGAGCCGCCTTCAAAGCGAACAGTCTTCAGATCGCCTTCCGAAACCTTGAAGAGATCGCCGACTTTCGTCGAAATGCGCGTCACGCCGAGTTCGATCGCTTCGATCTGCGCGACGGATTTTCCCGCAAGGCGGTCGGGCGTCAGCGCCGAGAGATCGACGCGCTGCGGCGGCTCCTGGCGAAGCGTGAAGGTAAAGGGCTTCACGGCAGCAATTCCTTCAGATGATAATGAAACGGACCGAGCTTGCCGCCGTAATTGCCGGCGCCGACGCGCTTGGCGCCCTGCTCCGGCCCCATCTCGATAATGGCGTGAAGCCCCGCGCGCATCGCCTCGCGCACGGCGTTGTCGGTCAAGCCGTCGATGACGATTTCAAGCACGCAGCCGATATCCGCGTCGAGCTCGCTTTTGGTGACGCCGCGCAGCGTCGGGCAATAAGCGTCATTGGTCGACGCGCTCATGCCCTTGTATTTCGAACCGACCTTTGAGCCCGAGCGCACGATGCCGCCGGGGAAGGGCGCAATCGCGTCGGCGACGCCGTCGATGGCCGAGACAGCGGCCTCTGTCGCGCGCATGGTCTTGTCCCAGTCCGCGCCCATGATCAAAAGATTGCCGCCGCCCACGGATTTTTTGGTCAGGCCGACCTTGCCTTCGCAGAAAAACTCTCCGTCCATGACCGGCACGCGCCAGTAGCGCCGGTCGTCGACGACCTTGGACATCTGCCACTTGTCGCCGAACTGGCGCAGCGCGTCGCCGACCTTGATTTCGAACTCGCCGGCGACCGTCGAATAGACCGCGGAGCCCGGACAGGTCAGCACGCATTGGCCGAGTCGGTTGACGAGCTGCTTCTCCGCATCTTTCGACGACATGGCGAAGAGCAGCGCGCGCACGCCCGGGCGTCCGTCCGGCGTTTCTTGCGGCGGCACTTCGCGATCGATTCCGGCCTCGCAGCCGCAGCCGATGACCGACGTTGCAAAACCGGTCATCGTCAGCGCCGCCTGCCGCGCCCATTTGGCGTTCGGCGCGGTGATCAGAATGCCCGTCCCGCTCATCGGGAAGGCTTCGGCGAAATTGTCGTCTATCGTCACGCCGTTGCGAATTATATCCGGCATGGAACCTCCGCAAAGGCGTCCTTGTGCGGCAGCGCGGCGTCGGGCACGTCGAAGATGCTCCGCGGCAGACCGTAAAGATCGTCGTAATAGGAATCGAGGCGATTCGTAATCTGCTGATCGTAGCGCGGACGAATATGCAGCGTCTTGCCGCGCGTGTAATGCGAGACTTGGCCATCGCGCACGACGAGGGCGCCGTCCTTGAAGACGAGCGCCGCGCGCCGGAACATGCCGGCGACGTCGCGTCCGGGCTTATAAACGGCGATGTCGGCGACGGCGCCTGGACTGAGCCGGCCGCGATCGACAAAGCCAAATAGCTTCGCGGCGCCGGAGCGGCTCATCTGCGCAATTTCGTAAAGCGTGTATTCCCGCGAAATCGACGGCAGCGTCGTGTGCTCCAGCACGTCGGCCGGAAGACGCGCAAGATGCTGCGCGCGAAGATCAGCGCTCATCAGCAGCGCGAAGAGCTCCGGATAGGTCGTGAAGGGACCGCCGTTCGGATGGTCGGTGGTGAAGAACACCTGCTCGGGATTATCAATGAGCAGGAAGAGCTCCAGGCCCGCCGCCCATTGGATGGCGTTGTAGTAGTTCGAAATCTTATAGGCGTAGGGGACGATGCCGCCGCCATTGGCGTCGCCATCGAAGATCGCGCCCTTCTTGGGAATCGCGCCGGGCAGGCTGTTGAATTGTTTCAGAACGTCGGACGAGATCGTCACCGTGTCGGAGAACATCACCTGGCCGACGTCGACGGAAACATTCGGATTGGCGTTGACCTTCTCGGCGAAGAGCGCGCCGGCCGACGAGAAGCCGTTCTTGCCTTCCTTGCCATAGGCGTAGAACTGCACATGCGCGAGATGCAGCGGCAGCCCCTGCGCCGCGTCGATCGTGGCGAGCGCCGTGTCGATATTGCCGGCAAGGCCGAGATTGTTCATGTGCAGATGCAGCGGATGGGCGATGCCCACCGCCTGCGTCGACTTCTGCAGCGCCTGGAAAATCTGGCGCGACGTCAGCCCATAAAAAGGCACGACGTCGTCGAGCCCGAAGGCGCGCATGTTCTCCTTGAAGGCCTCGACTCCGCCGGGATTGATGCACTTCAGTCCGAGCGATCGGGTGTTCTCGACGGTCTGCGCGACGTAATCGTTGATCGCGCCGTCCTTCTCTCCGTCACGCAGCATGCCGAGCAGAAAATCGTCGTTGCCGAGCACGGTGAGCGCGCCCTTGTCGATAATCGGCACGTCGTTGAATTCGAGATGGGTCTGCAAGGCGTGATGCGGCGCCATCGCCGGCTCGACGACAGTGGTGAAGCCCATCTGCGCATAGAGACGGCCCGTCTCGTAGCTCGACCATTTCGCGGTCGAAAGCGGCGTGTCGGCGAGCCGCGCCCGAATCGCACGATGCAGCTCCGGCAGCAGCAGTCGCGCCGTGTTCACATTGCCGCCGGCGATGTGCGAATGGATGTCGATCGCGCCGGCCATAACGATATGGCCGGAGACATCGATCTCGTGATCGGCGCTGCGCCCTTCGGGCCGCTCGACGATGCGGCCATCCTCGAACCACACGTCGCCGATCGCGTCCTGGCCGGTCGCCGGATCGACGATATGGCCGCCGCGCAAAACTGTCAGCGCCATGCGCCCTCCGAAACTTCCGCCATGATGGCGCCGATCGCCTGCGCGACGCTCGGCGCGTCCGTGGGCGCGCTGGCTTTGCGCAGCGTCATGCCGCCGGTTTCCTGACTCATCAGCACCGCGTCATGCGTGACGCCGGGCTGACCGACTTTAATGAACAGCCCGCGAGACGGCGAGGTATGCGCCGGCGCAAGCGTGATGAGCGGAATGTCGGCGCGAGACCAAGAAGGCTTTTCGCCGTCAAAGGCGGAAATCCACAGCGCCGCATCCGCCTCGCCGCTGTCGACAAGCCGCGAGGACTCGAAACGCCACGGATCGTGCTCCGGATAACCACGGCCAAAGCCCGTGCGCGGCGGAAAGCCCGTCATCCAGCCGGCGGCCTGGGTCACGCCCGAAGCGCCGCTACGGCCGCCGATATGGACGCCGGTGAATCTGGTCGTGGCGTTGAGTTCGATCACCAAAGCCTGCATCATTTCGATCGCCAGCGGATCGAGCGTCGACGCCGACCAGACGAAGACGCCAAAGCGCGCGTTTCGCAGCGTCTCCACGAGGCCGTCAATGAGAGCGACTTTTTCAGCGCCCAGCGCCACTGGCCGTCCGCCGAAGCGTGCGCGCCACGCCGCCAGCACGCCGGAAAGTTCCTGCACAGAGGCCGGAATAACCTTTGCGCCAGGGACGGCGTTCGCTTCGTCGCCTTCCGGCCCGACCCAAATCACCTTGCGCGGCTGCTGCGCTTGCGCCCCGCGGCGCGGCGGCTCGGCAAGCGCAAGGCGCTCGAGCATTCCAGGCCAGGCGCGCGTCAGCCCCGGGCCGATCAGCACGACGCAGTCGCCGCGAAGGCGCGCCTCATTCGCCGTCGTCGTGAACATGCCGAAGGAACGCTTGACGTCGATATCGGCGAGCGTTTCGCGCGACGCGAGATGGTCGAAGGCGCCCTTCAGCCGCTCGGCCAACAGGATCGCGGCGCGCGCGCCGGCGACGTCGGCGCCGAGGCCGGCGACGAGCGGAAAGGCCGCCCCACTGAGAATTTTGGCGGCATGTTTATAGGCGTCGCCAAGCGCAATCGCCTTGCCGTCGAGCGTCGCTGTCTCCATTCCTACCCCGATTTGCGACCTGCCCCGGCCAAGCTCAAAAGCTTAACGGCGAAGTGAACGCTATCCATTTGTTTTTTAGCGTCTACTCGCCGAGCCGGGCGGCTCCTCCCGCGTTTTGCTTATGCCTATCAGCCGTCACGGCGACTGTCGAGACGTTCGGCTGCGTCATTTGCATCCGAGGCTCACGAGAAGCGCTCAGCTGTCATCGCCAGCGGCCGATATTGTGCGCCGCATCCCATTTGCGAAGCGGCGGCGATCATGTTAAATGCTGCGCCGAGCTTAAACCTGCGGGCGCGATGCGCCACATAAGCAGGCAGAGCCGTAAAGAGTTCTAATACGGAGGAAAAAATGGCCTGGACGACTCCCGTGATTGTCGAAGTCTGCGTCGGCATGGAAATCACCAGCTACGAGTCCGCCGAGATCTAATTTCGGCGCGGCCTTCGCTTCGCCGAAGCCGCCAACGAATTCCAAAAATCGAGCCGGCAAGAAGAGCGCTGCGCAAAGCGGTTGCGCTTTTCGTATCGCCGGCTCGAATCATTTTGGCCGACGTCGGCGAGACGAGTGGCCGCGAACAGGAGCGTCGATTTTGCGCGCGCCTTCTTTTTTCATCGCCCTCGGCTCTCTCCTACTCATCGCTGCGACCGCCCGCGCGGAGCCTCCGAGCGCGAAGACGCTTCTTGAGGACGCAAAACTGAATTTCCAGCCGATCGTCGTTCCCTCCCCTGCCAATGATTCGGTGACGGCGGCGCGAATCGAGCTTGGTCGCCGGCTGTTCTTCGAAAACCGCGTGTCGATGGACGGCAACGTCAATTGCGCGCATTGCCATTTGCCGGACAAGCAGGCGAGCGACGGGCTGCCGAAGGCGATCGGCGTGTTCGGCAAGGAGAATCCGCGCAATGCGCCGTCGGTCTTCAACGCCGCGCTGAATTTCAAGCAGCATTGGCGCGGCGATCGCGAATCGCTCGAAGACCAGGCGGAAAAATCGCTGCTCGGCCCTGCGAGCTTCGGCAATCCCGATCAAGCCACGGCGATGAGCAAACTGAAGGCGGTTCCCGCCTACGCCGGCGCTTTCGTAAAGGCGTTCCCCGGCGACAAGGACCCCATCAATTCCAAGAATTGGGGCGTCGCGGTCGGCGCCTTCGAGCGCACGCTGCTGACGCCCTCCAAATTCGACGCCTTCCTCCTGGGCGACGCTGCGGCGCTGACGACTCAAGAGCAGGCCGGGCTGCGCAAATTCATCGATCTAGGTTGCGTCGCCTGCCACAATGGCGCGGGCGTCGGCGGCAATTCCTTCCAGAAATTCGGCGTCGTCAGCGACTACGGGAAGGCGACAGGAGTCGCAACGCCGGACAGGGGTCGCGCGGACGTCACAAAGAATGACGCGGACCTTTATGTCTTCAAGGTCGCGGGCCTTCGCAATGTCGCGCAGACGGCCCCCTATTTTCACGACGGGTCGGTCGAGGATCTGACGAAAGCCGTGAAAATCATGGGCAAAACGCAGCTCGGGCAGGAGCTGTCGGAGAAGGACGCGGCCGACATTGTCGCCTTTCTCGGCGCGCTGACGGGTCCGATTCCTGTGAATTACGCGCCGCCGGAGCCCTATCCGGACGCGGAGACGAAATAGGCCGCGCGTCCCCTCTCCCGCTCGCGGGAGAGGGTGGTCCTGCAAAGCAGGACCGGGTGAGGGCCCTCATCCGTCGTCGCTTCGCGACGACACCTTCTCCCGCATGCGGGAGAAGGGATACGCCTCTCACGTCAGTTTGTGTTCGAGCGCGATGCGCATCAGCTCCATCGGCGTGCGGGCGCCAAGCTTTCGTTTGATGATCGAGCAGCTGTTGGCGATGGTCTTGTAGGAGACTTTAGTCGCGTCGGCGATCTCCGCCGTTCCGAGCCCGCGCCCGAGCATTCGCAAAATCTCCAATTCGCGCGCGGTCAACGCCGAGAGCGGACTGGCCGCGCCGCCGCTCTTTTCGAAGGCCAGCCGGTTGGCGATTTTGGGCATGAGGAAAACGCCGCCGGACGCGACCTCGCGCACCGCCGTCAGCAAAAGATAGGGATCGTCGTTCTTCGTCACATAGCCTTTGGCCCCCATCTGAATCGCGCGCGCCGCGAAGATCGGATCGTCGTTCATGCTGAAGATGACGATGCGCGCCTGCGGATCAGCTTCGAGAATCCGCCGCGTTAATTCGAATCCGGAAACCCCCGGCAGGCCGATGTCGACGACTGTCACGTCCGGCTTTTGCGCCACGAAGACGGCGAGACCCGTCTCCGCGTCTCGCGCGTCGACCACGTCGATGTCCCCCTCGCCGGCGAGCATCGCCGCGCAGCCGGAAACGATGATCGGATGGTCGTCGACGATAAGAACGCGCATAATCTGACGTGGCTCCAAGTATCCCGGGCCTGCCGAAGGCAGGCGGCGAAACATTGCCGGCATTTGGGGCCTTTCGTAAAGTCGCACGCTTCTCTAGAGAATTTGCCCATGCTTCGAAGGCTCTCCCTGCGCCTTCGCCTGTCGCTGCTGCTCGGCGTCGTGCTTGCGCTGGGATTGGCGCTCGGCGTCGGCCTGCTCGTCGTGCATGCGGGCGCGCGCGTTCGCGCCGAAGCCGACGGCGCGACGCGGCTTGCGCGCGAACTCATAGAAGCGACGCTAACGCGGCTTGACGCCGCGCCCGATCCGCAGGCGGAGATCGCGCGACTTCTCACCGACGCGCGGCGGCTGCGCCATGTTCGCGTCACGCTCGCCGGAGAGGAAACGCCCGCTCGGGAGGACGTCGACCGCGCGCCGCAGTGGTTCACCCGGCTCGTGCTGCCAAACGACGCCGTGACCAGAATCGAAACGGGGCGCGGCGCCGCGATCATGATCGCTCCCAATCCTGCGGATGAGATCGCCGAGATTTGGCAGGAGATTGTCTGGCTCGCGATCGGCGGCGCGGGAATCGCCGCCGTCGCCTTCGCGCTCGTTTCGCTCGCCGTGTCGCGGACGCTGCGTCCGGTCGCGACGCTCGCGGAGGGACTGAAGCTTCTGGAGCGCGGCGAGCATTCTATGCGCGTTCCCGCCGACGGGTCTTTGGAATTCGTCATCATTGCCGAACGAATCAACACGCTCGCCGCAACGCTGCAACGACTCGACGAAGAAAATCGCAAGCTCGTGCGGCGCATGATCCATGTGCAGGACGAAGAGCGAAAAGATATCGCCCGCGATCTGCATGACGAAATCGGCCCCTTTCTGTTCGCGGTGCGCGCTGGCGTTGGCGCGTTGGCGCGACGGGTGACGGGCTCAAGCGCAGACCCGACACGGCTCGCCGAAGACTGCGCCCGCATCGACGCGCAGATCGCCGCCCTGCAACAGGTCAACAGGCGCATTCTCGGCCGGCTGCGTCCCGCCGCCCTCGAGGAAATGGGACTTGCCGACGCGTTGGAGGCGCTGGCGCAAGGCTGGCGCGAAACCAACCCGCAGGTCGCCATCGCACTTTCGCTCGACGGCGCGTCAGGGGACATCGAAGAAGCGACCGCGCTCACCGCCTATCGCATCGTGCAGGAAGCGCTCGCCAATGCGCTTCGGCATTCAGGCGCCAATCGAGTCGAGGTTGCCGTCAAGCGGTCGAAGGGCGCATTGCATATTGTCGTGCGCGACAATGGGGCGGGTCTCCAAGCGACTCGTTCCGCGTCCTCGAGCGGTCTCGGCTTGCGCGGTATGAGCGAACGAGTCGGCGCGCTCGGCGGCGCGCTCACGCTTGCCAACGACGCAAAGGGCGGCGCGCGGCTAACCGCGTCGCTGCCGATGCGCGAGGGCGGAGCGGCGCGTCATTGAGCGACAATCCAATCGCATGGCTGATCGGCTTGCGCGGTCGGAAACGAGATGGGGCGATCATCCGCTCTGGCAGACGCGCCGGACCGCCATGAGGGTCAAGCTAAGGGCAGGCTCCGCTCGCGGTCCTTCGCCTATCTGAGACTCAACTCGCCCGGCGTCGCTTCGCCCCTATATGCGGCTTAACGGTCGACGCACCGCAATGCACGGGGTGGCGCGTGAACTCACAACACATTGACTATCTCCCGCTGCCGCCAATCCTTTACGCGGTCTTCCTGGGCGCACTCATCGCGCTGTTCCTGCTGATCCAGTTTGGCGTGCTCCGCTATGCTTTCGGCCGCATCGGCCTGAGCTCCAAATTTGCGACGCTCCTCTTGCTCGCGTCGCTTCTGGGGAGCTACGTGAACATACCGATCGCGCACTTCTCCGACGAACGCGTCGTTCCTCAGGAGATGATCGACTTTTTCGGAAGGCGCTATGTCGTCCCAATGGTCGTCGATTGGCCAGGAATGATATTGGCCGTCAATGTCGGCGGCGCCGTTATTCCGCTGTTGCTTTCGATCTATTTGCTCGTGCGCAATAACATCTGGATCGTCGCAGCGCTTGCGACGGCGATCGTCGCTGTGGTGGTCCATTACTTTGCGCGGATTGTGCCCGGCGCCGGCATTAGCGTGCCGATTCTGGCGCCGCCATTGTTGTCGGCGGCTCTGGCGATTCTGTTGTCGCGCGAGTTCGCCGCGCCGGTCGCCTATGTCAGCGGCAGTCTCGGCACAATCATCGGCGCCGACTTACTCAATCTTGATAAGATAGAGGGCATCGGGACGCCGATCGTCTCGTTTGGCGGCGCAGGAACCTTCGACGGCATTTTCGTCACCGGAATACTTGCGGTGCTGATCGCGAGCCTGCCCTTGCGCCGGAAAACCACTGGCGTTTCGGCGACGACGTAATTCGATCGGCGCCGAGCCAACAACCCGCGTGCGAGTCAGCGTGTGCTCGACGCGATTGATCGGTTGTTGACGCCGGCGCGCAGAGCATTCGCCTTTGTCGCGCGAGTCGGGACATATTCCCGATAGACACAGGAATGCATCCGCAAATTTGCGTTATTTTTCAGAAGTGTAGCCGTCGCGCAACAGACGGGAAATATTGCCGGTTTGTCGCCTCTGGCGACTACCGGCTGCGGGCCGCGTCGATATAACTCATTCAAACATGGTTTCGAATTCCAGGTCTCTCATGCGCTTCGTCAAACAGGTCTCGCTGATCGCTCTTTGCGCCTCTCTCGCCACAACAGCCCGCGCGCAGCAGGCGCTGCCGACGATCGAGGTGGGAGGCGCGCCTCTGCGTTCGACCGCGCGGCCGCCTGTTCAGACGACGCCCTCGACCCCGACAGGTCGGGCGTCGGTGACGTCAGCGCCGGCGACGCCTGCTCTGCCGGCGTCTCCCATCGTGCGTTACGCTGTTCCAGCCGCGACCTATACGATCACTGGCAATGAGCTGCAGAACACGCGCGCGTTCAATCTCACGGACAACCTTGTCCGTCAGGCGCCGGGCGTCATCGTTAATGACGTGGCGGGCGGCCCCTTCCTGCCGGAAATCGATTTCCGCGGCTTCGTCGCCTCGCCCATCGCCGGAACGCCGCAAGGCCTCGCTGTTTATCAGAACGGCATTCGCGTCAACGAAGCCTGGGGCGACAACGTCTACTGGGACATGATTCCGAGCGTTGCGATTGATCGCTTCACGCTTGTCACCGGCAACCCGCTATTCGGCCTCAATGCCATCGGCGGCGCCGTCACGCTCGACATGAAAACCGGCTTCACTTGGCAGGGCTTCGAACTCGACGGACGTTTCGGCAGCCGCGGCCGTCGCCAAGCGTCAATGCAGCATGGTCTCATCTCCGGCCCGTTCGCCACCTACATGGCGATGGAGGCGCTCGGCGACGACGGCTACCGCCAGTTTTCCGGCGCGCACATCAAGCGCTTCTATGGCGATGTCGGCTACCGCGGCGAGAGCGGCGAGATCCACGCCAATGTGACGCTCGCCAATAACAAGTTCGGCGTTTCAGGGCCGGCGCCGGTCGATCTGACCAATCTCGACGAAAGCGCGGTGTTCACCACGCCGCAGACGATCAAGAACACGCTCTCGATGTTCGACATCAATGGCGTGTTTCAGGCGACGCCGACCTGGAAGCTCTTTGGCGACGTCCATTACCGCGCCTTCGATCAGGCGAGGGTCGACGGCAATACGACGGAATTCGAATGTGAAGTCGACGAGTCGCTATGCGAGAGCGACGCCGGCGACACAAACATCCCCAATTTTTTCAACGGACAGGTCCCGCTCGGGGCGATCGATAGAACCTGGACGCGTTCGCGCACCGTCGGCGGCACGGTGCAGGTCACGAATGACGATATCTATTTCGGCTTTCACAACAAGATCACCTTCGGCGTCAGCTACGATCATGGTTGGACCGCCTTCTCTGCCAATGAGGAGCTCGGCGTCATTCAGCCCAATCTCGTCGTCGGAGGCTTCGGCTACATTGTCGAAGAGCAGGCTACCGGCATCTCCAGCGTTTCTGTGCGTGCGGCGAATGATTATCTCGGCGTCTATGCGCTCGACTCGCTCGATCTGACGGATGATTTGAAGGTTACGGCGGGCGCGCGCTTCAATCGCGCCGGCATCGCGCTCTATGACATGAGAGGAACGACGCTGAACGGCAATGGCATTTTCACCCGCATCAATCCCGTCGCGGGCCTGACCTACAAGATACTGCCGAACGTCTCCGCCTACGCCAGCTACTCCGAGGCCAACCGCGCGCCAACCCCGCTCGAACTCGGCTGCGCCGATCCCAACCGGCCCTGTCTTATCGACAACTTCCTCGTCGCCGATCCGCCGCTGAAGCAGGTCGAGGCGCAAACGATCGAAGCCGGCTTTCGGGGGGATCTTGCCGTCCCGGCGGTCCTGCCCGCCTATGCCGACGCGCTTCCCGGCAATCTCAACTGGAGCCTTGGCGTCTTCCACACCTATAGCTTCAATGACATTCTGAGCGTGCCGAGCGCGATCAACGGCCGCGGCTATTTCACCAATGCTGGCACGACTCTGCGCCAAGGCTTCGAATCGTCGTTCCGCTACACGACCGAAAGGGTGAACGCCTTTCTGAACTACACGCTCACGGACGCGACGTTCCGCTCGACGATCGTGCTCGGCGCGCCCGATAATCCGGCGACCGCGATTTTTGGGACCGGCGGCTCCATCCTGGTGACGCCAGGCGCCAATCTAACCTCGGTGCCGCGCCACCGCTTTAAAAGCGGAATCGATTTCGCCGTTAACCCGCTGTGGAAAATCGGGGCAGACGTCGTCTACTCCTCCGGCCCATGGATTCGGGGCGACGAAATCAACATCGCCGGCACGCTGCCTTCCTATGCGATCCTCAATTTTCGCACATCCTATCAGCTTGGCCCGAACATCCAGGTCTATGGCTTGCTCGAAAATGTCACCAACACGCGCGCGCGCAGCTTCGGCACGTTTTTCGACACGAATGACATCTCCTTCCTCGCCTTCAACAATCCGCGCATGGTCTCGATCGGACCGCCGCTCGGCGTCTATGGGGGCGTGAAGATCACCTACTGACTCCAGAGGGGAGGAATGTCGCGAGCCGCTAGCCGGTTCGGCGGCGCCCGCGCTATATTGCGTGCGATGGCTTTACCAAAGGAGTCGCACATGAAGAAAGCATTGCTGTTCGGCGCGCTCGCGCTTGCTGGCGTGACGGCGCTGCCGGCGACGTCCGCGCTCGCCAAGGCGACTGGCCCCGTCGCCGCGCTCGACACGGACGACGACGGAACTGTCGATCTCAAGGAAATCAATAAGTCTGCGACTGACCTTTTTACGCGTCTTGAGAAGGACTCGGACGGGACGGTCGACATCAAAGAGCTGAAGGGACGCGTCTCGAAGAAGGACTTCAAAACGGCCGATCCGGACAATGACGGCACGCTTTCAAAGGACGAATTTCTGACGATGGTCTCCGGCCTGTTCAAGGATGCGGATCCCGACAATGACGGCACGCTCGACGCCAAGGAGCTCGCATCCAAGAAGGGTAAGGCGCTGCTGCGCGTCACACGGTGAATCGAGGAAGGCGCGCGGGCTCTGAAAAACTTGATCCCGCGCGCCAAAGCGGCCATCTAGGCAATATGAAAAGCTTGGTCGCCGCCTTCTGTTTGGTGCTTTCAGCCGCGCCGGTCGCGGCTGAAACGGTCAACGTCAAAGTCGGCGTGTTGCGCGAAGCGCACGCCCGAGAGACCCTCTCCATTCTCGATATTCCGGCCGCCGACGACACGCTCGCGGGGGCGCTGACGGGTGCAGCCGACAACAACACCACAGGCAAATTTACCAACCAGACGTTCGAGGCGATCGACGCCAAGCTCGAGGACGGCGATGACCTCGTGGCGGCCCTCGACGCGCTCCTGGACAAGGGCGCGCTGTTCATCATCGCCGATCTTTCGCCCGAACGGCTGCTTGCCGCTTCCGAGCGCGCGAAGCCGAAAGGCGCCGTGCTTTTTAATGTCTCCGCGACGGATGACAGGCTTCGCGAGGCGGACTGCCGCGCCAATGTCATCCATGTCGCGCCGACGCGGTCGATGCTCGCGGATGCTCTCACGCAATATCTCATCTGGAAGCAATGGCGCCGCTGGCTGCTCATCAAGGGCTCGCATCCGAAAGACGAACTTTTGGCGCAAGCCTTCCGCAACAGCGCCAAGAAATTTGGCGCAAAGATCGTCGAGGAACGCGTCTATGAAGACACCGGCGGCGGACGCCGCAGCGATTCCGGCTCCGTGCAGACCCAGCGGCAGATCCCGGTCCTGACGCAGAACGCGCCCGCCTATGACGCGCTCATCGCCGCCGACGAGAGCGAGGTCTTTGGCGGTTATCTGCCCTACCGCACCTGGGACCCGCGTCCTGTGGCAGGCTCCGGCGGCCTGACGCCGACAAGCTGGGACCCCTCCCATGAGCAATGGGGCGCGCTTCAGTTGCAGAACCGCTTCACCCAGACGTTCCGGCGCCTGATGAATGCGCGAGACAATGCCGCGTGGCTCGCCATGCGGATGATCGGCGAAGCCGCAACGCGCACGGGGTCCAACGACCCAGAGAAGCTCGGCCTCTATCTGCTCGGCAAGGACTTCTCCATCGCCGCATTCAAAGGCGTGCGGCTTACGCTGCGGCCCTGGAACCAGCAATTGCGCCAGCCGATCCTGCTTTCCGACGGGCGGATGATCGTGTCTGTTTCGCCGCAGGAAGGCTTTCTCCATCAAACGAGCGAACTCGACACGCTTGGAGTCGATCAGCCGGAGACGAAATGCACATTGAAGTGACGAACGCCCCCTCCCCAACCCTCCCCCGCTGGCGCGGGAGAGGGAGCAGATTCGGCCTTTCCTTTGTTTTCGCAAAAGGCCGATCGTTGGCGTCCCCTCTCCCGCGAAGCGGGGGAGGGACAGGGAGGGGGTTGTGGGTCGCGGCGCTGCTCGCAACTTTGATCGCGCCAGCCCACGCCTACAAGGCTTACGTCAGCAACGAGAAGGGCAATTCCATCACCGTCCTCGATACGGAGAAGATGGAAGCGACATCGACGGTGAAGGTCGGCCGACGTCCGCGCGGCATTGCGCTCAACAAGGACGGCTCCGAACTCTACATCTGCGCCGGCGACGACGACGCCATTCAAGTGCTCGACACGAAGACGCTCAAGGTTACCGGCAAGCTGCCCTCGGGCCCGGATCCCGAGCTCCTGGCGCTCAGTCCCGATGGCGACGTGATTTATGTCTCGAACGAAAACGACAATCTCGTCACGCTGATCGACGTGAAGAAGAAAGAAATGATCGGCGACATTCCCGTCGGCGTCGAACCCGAGGGCATGGCCATCAGTCCCGACGGCAAGCTGCTCGTCAACACCTCGGAAACGACCAATATGGCGCATCTGATCGACACGCAGTCGAAAGAGATCGTCGCGAATATTCTCGTCGACGGCCGGCCACGTTTCGCCGAGTTCAAGAAGGACGGGTCGGAGCTGTGGGTTTCGTCTGAAGTCGGAGGCACCGTCGCGATCATCGATCCAGCGAAACGCGAGTTGAAGCAGAAGATCAGCTTCGACATTCCGGCGATGTCGAAAGAGGCGATCCAGCCGATCGGCATCTCATTCACGCGCGACGGAAAACGCGCCTTCGTCGCGCTGGGGCCAGCCAATCGCATCGCCGTGATCGACGCCGAGACGAAAAAGGTCGAAAAATATCTGCTCGTCGGTCAGCGCGTCTGGCATCTCGCTTTCACGCCCGACGAAAAATATCTGCTCACCGCCAATGGCGTCTCCAACGACGTCTCGGTGATCGACGTCGCATCGCTCAAAGTGGTGAAGTCGATCCCGGTCGGCGCTTTCCCCTGGGGCGTCGTCGTGGCGCCGCAATGACCGACGCGCTCGCAATCAGAAATGTCAGCCACTCTTATGGGGCGCGCAAGGCGCTCGACGACGTCAGCTTTTCCGTCCCGGCCGGCAGCTTCACGGTGCTGCTTGGATTAAACGGCGCGGGCAAGAGCACGCTGTTCTCGCTGATCACGCGGCTCTATGCCGCGCGCCACGGCGAGATTGACATCTTCGGCCATAACGTCATGCGCGAGCCCGGCGCAGCGCTGCGCCAGCTTGGCGTCGTCTTTCAGGCGCGCACGCTCGATCTCGAACTCAGCGTGATGCAGAATCTGCTTTACCACGCAGCCCTGCATGGCATCGGCCCGATCGACGCGCGCCGCCTTGGACAGGCGGCGCTATCGCGCGCGGGCCTCGCGGACCGCGCCAAGGACAAGGCGCGCGCGCTGTCTGGGGGACAGATGCGCCGCGTCGAAATTGCGCGCGCGCTGCTGCACGATCCGCGGCTGCTGCTTCTCGACGAACCGACGGTCGGACTCGACATCAAGGCGCGCGCCGATCTCCTCGCGCTCGTTCGCGATCTGGTGCGGGAAAAGAGTCTCGGCGTCTTGTGGACCACGCATCTTGTCGACGAGATCGCCGACGACGATCAGGTCGTCATTTTACATCAGGGCAAGGTGCTCGCGACCGACCAGGCGCGGGAGATCGTCGCGGCGCAGGGCGCGGCAAATATCGGCGACGCTTTCTCGCGCATCGCCGGGATCGGTCAGGAGAAGCTTTCGGCATGAGCGAAATTGCTGCGCCGAGAGGCTTCACCCTTCGCCAATATCTCATCTGCCTCTCGGGAGTCGTTTGGCGCGAAGGCTTGCGCTTTCTGCATCAGCGCGAACGCTTCGTCTCGGCGCTGGTGCGCCCGCTCGTCTGGCTCTTCATTTTCGCGGCGGGCTTCCGGCAGGTGCTCGGCGTTTCGATCATCCCGCCTTACGAAACTTACGTTCTTTACGAGGTCTATATCGCGCCCGGCCTGATGGCGATGATCCAGCTGTTCAACGGCATGCAGTCCTCGCTCTCGATGGTCTACGACCGCGAAATGGGCAATATGCGCACGCTGCTCGTCTCGCCCTTTCCGCGCTGGTTTCTGCTCGGCTCCAAACTTCTGGCGGGCGTCGCCGTCTCGATCCTGCAGGTCTACGCCTTCCTGGTGATCGCCTATTTCTGGGAAATCGAGCCGCCGACGAAATGGGGCTATCTCACCCTGCTGCCGGCGCTCGCGCTCAGCGGCCTGATGCTTGGCGCGCTCGGCATGCTGCTGTCATCGCTGATCAAACAGCTCGAAAACTTCGCGGGGGTGATGAATTTCGTGATTTTTCCGATGTTCTTCGCCTCCTCCGCGCTCTACCCGCTGTGGCGCGTGAAAGAGTCGAGCCCCTGGCTCTATTATTTGTGCGAGGTCAATCCGTTCACGCATGCGGTCGAACTGATCCGCTTCGCCTTTTATGAGAAAGTCGAGTGGACCTCGCTCGCGATTGTCTTCGCCTACACGAGCGCATTCCTGGTCGCGGCGATCCTCGCATATGATCCAGGGCGCGGCATGTTGATGCGCAGGGGCGGTTGAACGATGGTGGATGCTGGCGTCGTCGGCGTCAGCGCGGACGATGATGGCTACGCTGAGTTGCGCGATTGTGAACGCGCCCTTCAGGACATTTGCCGTAGCAGTCCCAGCGCCCATGCCGCGCGCCATGCCTGAACCACTCGGCCTGTCCTTCGGTCCAAGGGCTCGCTGCGGCGGAATGCGGCGACAGGAGCATCGCCAGAACGATTGTCATCGTCGCTGATTTCAGCATTGCGCCCCCTCCGGCGAACCCACGCCGCGATTACTTCTTGTCCTTCTTCGTGTTCTCCGCCGCGACCTCTTCGGCGACCCCAGGCGGCAATTTGACGCCAGCGGCGAGCTGCGCGCCGAGCGCGATGGCGCGCGCTTCGGTCAATCTCAAGGCGCAATAGCCGAAATCCGGCTCGCGCGCATAGGACCGGCACACTTCCTCGCGCCAGGAGGAGAAGCCCGCCTGCTCCTTCACAATGAAGTTGCGGATCGCCTTTTCCTTCTTGTTCTGGTCGTAAAGCGACCGGAATGTGCTTCGCACCGTCTTCTCAACGCGCGCGCGGGCGCCGAGCATCTCCTCGCCCTTCTTGGGGTCGATTTCATCCGCGCTCATCCCCCAGAGTCCTTCGGGATCGGCGCGGCAACCCGCGTCCTTCAGTTCGCAGGCCTTGCCCTCGTTGGTGACGAGAATCGCGCCGTCAAGAACGTCGAATGTGAAGCCGCAGGCTGGAAATAGGATTTGATAGCGACGCAATCCGGTGTCGCTCTGGCGGGCGGCGAGCTTCAACGGCGTTCCGGCCACTTCGACTCGGCAGGCTTCGCCGGAGCGTCGCAAATCGTCCCCGACAAGCGTGAGCTTGGCGACTTGCAGGTCTGCGCCGGCCCGGGAGAATTCTATGGCGCTTCCCTCGCCGTCGCGTTTGAGAATTTTTCCGACGATCGCGTCTTCGGCGGGCGCCTTGGGCATGATGGCCGGCCCCGCGGCCGCGCCCATCTCGCCGCCAATGGACCTTTTCTTTGCTTGTCCGGGACTAGCGACCGTCCCTTCCGGAGTCGGGGCGACCGCCCCAGGCAGCACCAGCTGTGCTCTGGCTGGCGGGACGCCCGCAGCGATCAGCGCCGCTGCGCCGAGAACGCAAGCGCGACGCGCGGTCAGAGTGACAAACCCAGATCCAAACATAGCGATCGCCACCCCTCGGCCGCAGCCCGGCTCCTGCCCTTGCGGCGAGACGCGCGCTATCGAGGCGCCAGCACCATCACCATCTGCCGTCCTTCCATGGACGGTTCGAGTTCGACCTTGGCCAGCGTGGCAGTCTCAGCCTTCACGCGGGACAGAAGTCGATAGCCAATGTCCTGATGCGCGATTTCGCGGCCGCGAAAGCGAAGAGTGACCTTAACCTTGTCGCCTTCTTCGAAGAAGCGGCGCACCGCCTTCATTTTCACGCCGTAATCATGATCGTCGATGCCGGGGCGAAGCTTTATTTCCTTAACCTCGACGACTTTCTGCTTTTTGCGGGCCTCGGCGGCCTTCTTTTGCTCGGCGAAGCGAAAACGCCCGTAATCAAGAATTTTGCAGACGGGGGGCGTGGAGTTGGGCGCAATCTCGACAAGATCGAGTCCCGCCGCTTCGGCGATGCCCAGCGCCTCCGGCAATTGGATGACGCCGTGATTTTTCCCCTCGGAATCGATTAGCTGCACTTCTCGCGCGCGAATTTCCCGATTGATGCGCGGCCCTTCCTTTTGGGGGGCTGCGATGCTCTTCATTGGACGGCGAATGGATCATCTCCTTCTCTTGGCCAAAAGCCGGCCGCTGAGCCAAAGGCGCAAAACAGCGACCGCCGGACGCAGGAGTCCGGGACCATGGAACAGATTCCCACGCCAGCGCGCCAAGTCAACCTTTACTGGCCCCGACACGCTGCTTTTTGCGACGGGAACGTCGAATATTTTAAACAAAGCCCAAAATCAGCTCGTTAACTTTTTCCGGCGCGTCTTCGGGCGTCCAATGCGACACGCCTGGCAGACGCTCGATCCGCAGATCGCGAACATAGCGTTCCGCGCCGTCAAGACAGGACTCCCCGAGCGCTGCGTCCTCCAGCCCCCAGACGACCAGCGTCGGCGCATCGATCCGTTCGTCGAGGTCTTCCGCCGCCAGAATATCGCGGCCCGCGGCGCGATACCAATTGAGCATGGCGCTGGCGGCGCCCGGCGCCGCGACATTGGCGCGGTAGATGTCCATCGCCTCTTTTGAGAAAACGCCGTCCCGGCCTGCGGCCCGCTGCATCAGCCACTCCGTGCCGGCGCCGCGCCGCGCCGACAGCAGTCGTTCAGGCAGCCAGGGCAGCTGAAAGAAGGCTGCATAGGCGGACTTCAGCTTCTGTCTCCACTCCTGTTCGAGCGTGCGCCGGAAGCACAGGGGGTGCGGAATATTCAGAACGACGAGAGAGTCGATCTTCCGCAGCTTGCGAATGGCGGCGACCCAGGCGACGAAACCGCCCCAATCATGGCCGATAAGCGAGACCGAAGCGGGATTCGCGGCGTCGATCAATCCGGCGAGGTCGGCTGTCAGCGCCTCGAGCGAATAGGCGTCTTCCTCCACCGGGCGGGTCGTGGCGCCATAGCCGCGCTGATTGACCGCCCAAACGCGGTATCCGGCGGCGGCGAGCGGTCCGACGAGATGACGCCACATGACGGCGTGCTGGGGAAAGCCGTGCAAAAGCAGCGCGAGACGATCACCCGCGCCCGCCTCGAAAACTTCAAACTCTATTCCGTTCGCCGGAACGACGATGCGGCGCGCCCCCAGAAGCGTCGCCGCCGACGTCACATCTGGCCCGCTAATGCCGGGCAACTCGGACAGGGCGCGCCGCCCGCCATCGCGGCGCAGCTCTCACCGGACTCTCCGCCTGCGGCGGGTCGGGCGATGAGCGATAACTGGCGCTCGACATGGGCGCCGCCGCACGCGGGGCACTCGGGGATCTCATCGAAACGCGACAAAGTCTCGAACTGATGCGCGCAGTCACTGCAGCGATAGGCGAAAAGCGGCATTAGGCCCTCGGATCTGCCGAATTGACGATCCGCCGATTTTACTGGCCGGCGCGCCTCGCGCAAGGCGGCGATCCGACATAGGCGAGCATCCAGCGCGCCCGCCGCGCGACGGCGGGATCGCCGCACGCCGCGCGAACCCGTAGCTCCTCTCGCAAGCCTGGGTGGTTGACCTTCGCGGCCAGTCGGCAATAGCGCCGAAACTCCTGCGACGCGCGCCGGTCGACGATCGCGAGAGCAACCGCGCGCAGGCGGTCCGCCTGATGCTCGGTCAGCGTCATGCGGTTGATGAAGCGAATGAGATCGGCCTTGGCGTAGCCAGAGCCGAAAAACATCGGATCGGCTTCAAGAAAGCGAATCACGCCCTCGAGTCCACGCGCGTCGCCTGCTTTCAGCCGTTCGATATCCTCTCCGAAATCAGCCGGATAGGCGAGGCGCAATGCGTCGTGAAAGCGGGCGGTCGCCGCCTTCCAGGCGATCGTCGCATGATCTTTCTCGTCATTGCGATTCTTGAGTCGCGCGAAAGTGCGGCCGATTTCCTGATGCGCCGCGCGCGCCTCCGCCGCCCGCTCCTCGTAATTGAAGCGCCCTTTCTTACCCATACTTCTGTGAATGCCGGACTCATGAGGCGAAATATGCGTTTTGACGCACATGAAGGAGATGGCCGTGGAGGAGACGGCCCGTGCGCCCCGCGCTGGCGCGCTAGATTCCGTGAAACGATTCGGATTGGAGAAAATCGGATGACCTACCGCGCGCCGCTCGACGACATTGTTTTTGCGCTTCGCCTCGCGGCCGGCGAAGGCGCGATCGAGGCGGACGGCGTTTACCGCGATCTCGCTGACGGCGTCGCCGAACAGACGCTGGCCGAGGCGGCGAAATTCGCCGAACAGGTTCTGCTGCCGCTCGATCAGATCGGCGATCGCGTGGGCTCGACCTACGCCAATGGCGCCGTCACGACGCCGCCCGGCTGGCGAGAGGCCTACGCGCAATGGAAAGAAGGCGGCTGGAACGCCATCGCGGCCGGCGAGGACTATGGCGGACTGGACCTCCCTGCCCTGCTCAACGCCGGCTGCACGGAGATTTGGAACGCCGCCAACATGGCTTTCGCCGTTTGCCCGCTGCTCGGCCATGGCGCGATCGAGGCGATGGAGGCGCATGCCAGCGAATCGCTGAAGGACGTTTATCAGCGCAAGATCGTCAGCGGCGAATGGACGGCGACGATGAATCTGACCGAGCCCGGCGCCGGCTCCGATCTCGGATTGATGCGCACCCGCGCCGAACGCGCCGACGACGGCTCATATCGTCTCTTCGGCCAGAAGATTTTCATCACCTATGGCGAGCACGATCTTGCGCCCAATATCGTGCACCTCGTCCTGGCGCGTCTTCCCGACGCGCCCGCCGGCACGCGCGGCATATCACTTTTCCTGGCGCCGAAATTCCTGCCCGACGAAGTGGGCGGCTTCACGCGGCGCAACGATGTGCGGTGCGCCGGCATCGAACACAAACTCGGAATCCATGGCTCGCCGACCTGCACCATGATCTATGGCGATGAGGACGGCGCGGTCGCTTATCTCATCGGCGAGGAGAACAAGGGCCTCGCCTGCATGTTCACGATGATGAACAACGCCCGCCTCTCCGTCGGGCTGCAAGGCGTGGCGCTCGCCGAACGCGCGACGCAAATGGCGCTGGGCTACGCGCGCGAGCGCAAGCAGGGGCGCGCGCCCGGCGCCAAGGAGACGAGCGCGATCATCGAGCATCCGGACGTCGCGCGCATGTTGCTGACCATGGCGAGTTCAACGGCGGCGGCGCGGGCGATCTGCTACGAGACGGCCGCCGCGATCGATCGCGCGCATCGCGAAAGCGATCCGGCGCGCGCGGCGGCGGCGCATGAGCGCGCTTCTCTACTGACGCCCGTCGCCAAGGCGTTTTCGACCGATATCGCCAATGAGACGACCTCACTCGCCATTCAGGTCTTCGGCGGCATGGGCTATATCGAGGAGACCGGCGTTGCGCAGCTCATGCGCGACGCGCGTATCTGCGCCATTTACGAAGGCACGAACGGCATTCAGTCGATTGATCTCGTGACGCGCAAGATCCGCGGCGGCGACGGCGCGGCGCTCGTGCGAGAGATCGACGATATGCGCGCCATCGCGCGCGAAGCCGATGTCGCGCGCGAGGCGCTGCGCGAGAGTGTCGAAGCGCTGGCGCAGGCGAGCGCATTTTTGACGAAAGCCGAAATCGCCGGCGCGCTCGCCGGCGCGACGCCCTATCTGCGCCTCTTCGCGCTCGCGCGCGGCGTGACGCTGCTCGTCAAAGGCGCGAAGCGCGCGCAGCGCGAAGCCGATGCGAATGCGGCGCGCTACGCCGCGCTCGCGCGCTTCTTTGCCGAAAATATCGCGATCGCCGCGCCTGGATTGGCGAAAAGCGTGATCGACGGCGGCGCATCGGTGAACGAGTCGCATGCGGCGCTTGGGAAGT
>NZ_JAMRYX010000016.1 GCF_024448135.1 Methylocystis suflitae | reverse complement strand
TGACGCCGCCAGCTTTCGATGACGATCCGCGCTTCCTTGAGCGAGTAGAAGATCTCGCCGTTGAGCAGTTCGTCGCGAAGCTTCGAGTTGAAGCTCTCGCAATAGCCATTCTCCCATGGGCTGCCTGGCTCGATGTAAGCGGTCCTGGCGCCGACAGCGGTTATCCAATCCTGCACGGCCTTGGCGATGAACTCGGGGCCATTGTCCGAACGCACATAGCAGGGAACGCCACGCAGGATAAACAGATCCGATAAGACATCGATCACAGCCGTCGAGTTGAGCTTACGATCTATGCGGATCGCAAGACACTCGCGCGTGAACTCATCGATGATGTTCAACATGCGATATTTGCGTCCGTCATGCGTTCGGTCTTCGACGAAGTCGTAGGACCAAACATGGTTCGGATGTTGAGCTATGCGGGATTTTGGGTGACGGCGTGAATCAAGCGGCGGATTTCTTCTCGGACGCGACTTCGATTCCGTCTCGGAATGTTACACCGCTCACGACTTTCGGCAACTGATTTTGTCCTTGTAGTCGTCGCCAGCTTTTCGCCGCGGCCATCACCAGCTTGAAGACCATGAGGCGCGCCGTGTCTTGCGAGAGCGCGCCTTTCATGCGAACCGTGCGATGCCGAACCGTGGCGAATGCGCTCTCGATTGGGTTCGACGTGCGCAGATGCGTCCAGT
>NZ_JAMRYX010000015.1 GCF_024448135.1 Methylocystis suflitae | reverse complement strand
GGGTCACGACCGTCGTGCCGCTCGAGCCTGACGGCGGGACGATCGCCCGGCGCGAGGAGCCTCCGGCGGCGCGGGCGGCCGCTGCGCGCTTGGCAGGTGTGGAGACGCTTGGCGAAGGAGCGGCGGGCTTTTCGGCGATCTGCTCAGCCGGAGGCGGCGCGCTTGGCGCATGATCCGTCGAGACCGCCGTCGGCGTCGCGGGAGGGCTTTCAGGGCCTTGCTGCGACTGCGTCGCTTGCGCTTGTGGCGGCGCGCTAACGGGCTCAGCTTTCGGCTCCCCAGACGCCGAATCCGACGCCGACTTGTCAGCGGGCGTTTCCTTGGCGGCCTGCGCCGAAGGAGCCGCGCCAGAGTCCGGAGCCTTTTCTGCAGCGGTCGGCGCCGGCTTAGCTGAGCTTTCGGCTGTTGGCTGCGGCTCCTGGGTGGCTTGCGCCGGCGTCCTGGCGTTGGCTTCGTTCGACTTGGGCTCTGGCGGAGCCGAAGTGGCCGGCTTGTCGCCGGACTTATCGGCTGTCGCCGCCGGAGGCGCAGTTGTTAAATCGGCGCCCTTCTGCTCCGCGGCCGGCGCGGGCGGCGTCTCAGCGCCTTGCGCGGGCGCCGTCTTGGCGCTCTGAGCCTTCGGCTTGGGTTCCTGCGACTGGGCGGCGGCTGGCGCAGT
>NZ_JAMRYX010000014.1 GCF_024448135.1 Methylocystis suflitae | reverse complement strand
CGAACGGATCAGTCGGAATCCGTATTATTTGCCTGGAAGAGCCTTATTGCTAATTTTCATTCTCGCCACGCCGCATTTTTGAAGGGCGAGTTATTGTCATGAAGAAGAAAGCGAACCTTCATGTTGGCTCCGCCGCCGCCATCAAGGAAGTGCTTGCCCAGCAGCTCAACCCCGAAGAAGAAGCCTCGTTCGAAGAATCTCTGGCGCAGGCCGAGCGCGGCGAGTTTGCGACCGACGATCAAGTGCGGGCCATATGGGCGAAGCATGGGCTGTGAAGCTTCGCGCCGTCGTTGAACTTGACGAGATTCTTTCCTTCATTGACGAGCGTTCTCCTTAGGGCGCGCGCAGCATCAAAGCCCGAATTCAGGCGATGGCGGCTCTCCTCTTGGAGCATCCGCAAGCCGGCCATCCGACCAGCAAAAGCGGCATTCGACGCATGATCGTCTATCCGTACCCCTATTTAATCTTCTATCGCGCCTCCGAAACCGAGATCGTCATTCACGGCGTACGCCACAGCGCCCGCCGCCCGTCGTCATCGAAGCCGGCGAGCTGACTGCCTGCACGCCGCCACGATAGAGGCGCTAAATTCGCTAAGGCACGATGCGGCGTTTGGACGATTGTGAGACTTTTTACCCCGCCGGCTCCGCAAATCCTCGTTGCCGTAGCAGCGGCTCCACCGTCGGCATTCGCCCGCGGAAGGCCACATAGGCGTCCGCCGCGTCCTGCCGTCCGCCCGCGGCATAGATGTGATCGCGCAGGCGCTGCGCGACCTCGGGCGCGAAGGGGTCGCCCGTCTCCTTGAAGGCCTCGAAAGCGTCGGCGTCGAGCGTTTCGGCCCAAAGATAGCTGTAATAGCCCGCCGAATAACCGTCGCCGGAGAAAATATGCGAAAAATGCGGCAGGCGGTGCCGCATGACGATTTCCGGCGGCATGGAAATACGCGCGAGGCTGTCAGCCTCGAAGTCGCCGGCGTCGAAATCCGGCGCGACGTTTTGCGCGTGAATGTCGAGATCGACATGCGCCGAGGCGCAGAACTCGACCGTCGCGAAACCCTGATTGAAGTGGCGCGACGCAGTGATGCGCGCGACGAGATCATCGGGAATGGGCGCGCCCGTCTCGGCATGCAGCGCGAATTTCTTCAGCACCGCCGGCTCCAGCAGCCAGTGCTCGTACAGCTGCGAGGGCAGCTCGACGAAATCGCGCGCGACATTCGTGCCGGCGATCGAAGGATAGGTCACGTCCGACAGCATGCCATGCAAGCCATGGCCGAATTCATGGAACAGCGTGCGGGCGTCGTCGAGGCTGAGCAGCGTCGGCGCGCCATCGGCGCCCTTGGTGAAATTCATCACATTGATGATGACGGGCCGCACCTCGTCCCAGAGCTTGTGCTGGGAACGGAAGTCCGACATCCAGGCGCCGCCGCGCTTCGACGGCCGCGCAAAATAATCGGCAAGGAACAGCGCAACATGCTTGCCGTTGCTGTCCAGCACATCGAAGGCGCGCACATCCGGATGGTAGAGCGCCAGGCCCTTCTGCTCGACGAAGCGGAGGCCGAAGAGTTTTTGCGCAACATCGAACGCCGCGGCGATCATGTTGTCGAGCTGGAAGTAGGGACGCAGCGCGGCCTGATCGAGATCGTAGCGCTTCGCACGCACGCGCTCGGCGTAATAGCGCCAGTCATGCGCCGCGACGGTGAAATTCGCGCCCTCTTCCTCGACCATCGCCTGGATCTGGGCGCGCTCCTCGGCGGCGCGCGTCAGCGCCGGCGTCCAGACATGACCGATGAGTTCGCGCACGGCGGCCGGCGTCTTCGCCATCGTGTCGTCGAGTTTGAAAGCGGCGAAATTGTCGAAGCCGAGAAGCTTCGCGCGCTCTTCGCGCAATTGCAGGATTTCGCGGATGAGCAGGCGGTTGTCGGTCGCGCCCGCATTCTCGCCGCGGCTCGCCCAGGCGCGAAACACCGTCTCGCGCAGATCGCGCCGCGTCGAGCTTTGCAGAAAGACTTCCGCGCTGGAGCGCGACAGCGTCACGCCATATTTGCCGGGCGATCCGCGCTCGGCCGCAATGCGCGCGGCGCCGGCGCGAAAGTCGGGCGAAAGCCCGTCGAGATCGCTCTCGTCGAGCAGCAGCAGCCATGATGATTCATCGGCCAGCACATTTTGCGAAAACTGCGTCGATAGGCCCGCCAGCCGTTCGAGGATCGCCTTGAGGCGCGCCTTGTCGGCGTCGTTCAGCTTCGCGCCCGCGCGCACGAAGTTCTTGTAGGTCAGTTCAAGAACGCGCCGCTGCTCCGGCGTCACATCGATCGCCCCGCGCGTCTCGTAAAGCGCCTCGATCCGGCGAAACAGCGCGGGATTCATCGAGATGTCGCTGGAGTGACGCGAAAAGGCGCCGGCCATATCGCGCTCGATCGCCTGCAAGTCGGGCGTCGTGTCGGTGGCGGCGAGATTCCAGAACACCGCGCCGACATCGGTCAGAAGGCGCCCCGCCCGCTCCAGCGCGCCGATGACATTGTCGAAACTCGGCGACGACCGGTCGCTGGCGATGACGTCGATCTCGGCCTTGTGCTCGGCGAAGGCCGTTTCGAACGCCTCGCGGAAATGCGCGGGCTGGACCGCGTTGAAAGGCGGCAGGCGGAAAGGGCCGCTCCACGCCGTTAGGAGAGGATTATCCATGACAGTCTCTTAGCAAGATGCCGACCACTGGCGGCGCGTGACCGGCGCTCACACCCCCGCGGGCTTGCCCACCACCGTCACCAGCAGATCGCCGTCGCCGAGCAGCCGCTTCGCGCCGCGCTGACAATCCTGCATCGTCACCGCGGCGATCTTGCCATTGCGCTCGTCGAGGAAGCTCGGCTCGAATCCGTCGAGCTGCAGATTGACGAGCTGGCTGGCGATCTTCGTCGAAGTGTCGAAGCGTAGCGCATAGGAGCCGATCAGGAATTTCTTCGCCTTGTCCAATTCATCCTCGGTCGGACCGTTGGCGACGAAATTTCTGAACTCTTCCTGGATCACGCCGATCGCTTCGCCGGCGCGCTCGTTCTTCGTCGCGGCGGCGCCGATCAGCATCGGGCAATGGTCATATTCATTGAGATGCGAATAGACCGAATAGGCCATGCCGCGCTTCTCGCGCACCTCGCGGAACAGCCGCGACGTGAAGGCGCCGCCGCCCAGAATGTGATTGGCGACGACGACGGCGTAGTAATCAGGATCGTGCTTGGTGATCGACGGGCGCCCGAAGCGGATTGTCGATTGCGGCACGTCAAGATCGACGATCTGGCGCATGCCGACATTGGCGACGTCGATCTCCGGGACGGGCGCGAGATCATTTTGCAGCGCCAGCCCGCCGAAGGTCGCGTCAAGGAGTTCCGCCAGCCGCGTCGCGTCGATCGCGCCGACGACGCCGATCTTGAGATCGCGTCTTGAGAAAAGCCGCTCGCGCAAGGCGATGAGGTCTTCGCGCGAGAGCGTATCGATCGACGCAAGATCGCCGCGCACCGGGCGCCCATAGGGATGGTTCGGGAAGGCCGCTTCGCGAAAGGCTTTCGACGCCACCGAATCGGGATCATTGGCGTCGCGCTTCAATTCCGCGGCGAGCTGGCTGCGCACGCGCGCGACGTCGCCGGCCTCCAGCCGCGCGTCGTTGAGCGCCAGCTTTAAGAGGCCGAAGGCCTTGTCGACATTGCGCGAGAGCGTCTGCAGATGGCCCGAGATCGCGTCGCGATCGGCGCCGAAGCCGATATGGATCGCGAGATCGTCGATGGCGCGATGGAAGCCGCGCGCATCATAGGGGCCGGCGCCTTCGTCGAGCGTCGCCGCGAGCAGCGTCGCCAGTCCGGGCTTCTCGCAAGGGTCCTGCGACGCGCCGCCGGGAATCGCGAATTCGAGCGCGACGAGCGGCACGGCGTGGCTTTCCACGAGCCAGGCCTCAAGGCCGGCCGGCGTCGTGATCCTCTGCACATGTTCGGCGCGGGAGGCGATGGTGACGATGGGCGCGTGAGCGGTCATTTCAGTTCCTAATGGAGGTCGGCGGTAGGTCTGGGGCAGTCGAGTCAGGCGTCGGCCTTACGCCGACGCTCTGACGCGATCTTGGTCTCAGGCCGGAAGCAGAAAGCCCGTGACGGCCCTGCGCTTGTCGAGCCATTTGCGCGCGGCGTTTTGCACGTCGTCGGCCGTCACCTTCTCCATGCGCTCGGGCCAGGCGACGACGTCGTCGATGGTGAGGCCGGTGGCCAAAGCCTCGCCATACCAGCGGGCAAGCGAAACCTGGCTATCCTGCGCATAGACGGCGTCGGCGATCAGCCGGGTCTTGGCGCGCTGCAAATGCTCCGCGTCGATCGGCTCTTCTCCGAAGCGTCGCAGCACGCGATCGATCGCGAGGTCGAGGTCCTGGAGTGAAACGTCCGGCGCGGGCGTCGCATAGACCCACAGCCGCGTGTCGTCGACGGCGGAGCCCATGTAATAGGCGCCGGCGCCGACCGCGACCTGCTCCTCGACGACCAGCGCGTCGTAGAGCGCGCTCGTTGGTCCGCCGCCGAGCATATAAGCGAGCGTCTCCAGCGCCTCGGCTTCGCCGGGCTGCGCCGTGCTGTAGGACGGCACGAGATAGACCTGCTCATGCGCCGGCTGCTCGACCTTCTCGTCGCGCAGCGTCACCAAACGGTGGGCGCGGTGCGGCGGCTCCTGCGCACGGGCGCGCCGCGGCGGCGCGGCCTGGGCGGGGATCTTGCCGTAGGTGTCCTTGGCGATACGCTCGACTTCGTCGGCCTCGACGTCGCCGGCGACGATCAGGATGGCGTTTTCCGGCGTATAGAAGCGCTGGTAATAGGCCAGCGCATGCTGCCGATCGAGGCCCTCGATCTCGTGATTCCAGCCGATGATCGGGATGCCGTAGGGATGATGGGCGAAAAGCGCCGCCTGTACGGCCTCGTCGAGCTGCGCCGAAGGGTCGCTGTCGGTGCGCATGCGGCGCTCTTCAAGCACCACGTCGCGCTCCGGATCGACGACCTCGTCGGTCAGGACCAGATTGCGCATGCGATCGGCCTCGAACGCCATCAGCGTGGCGAGATGCTCCTTGCCGATGCGCTGGAAATAGGCCGTGTAATCGTAGCTGGTGAAGGCGTTCTCCTGACCGCCGAGTTCGGCGACGAGATTCGAGAACTCGCCCTGCGGGTGATCCGCCGTGCCTTTGAACATCAGATGTTCGAGAAAATGCGCGATGCCCGACTGGCCGAGCGGGTCGTCGGCGGCGCCGTTTTTGTACCAGACCATATGCGTGACGACAGGCGTTCGCGCGTCCGGGATGACGACGACTTCCATGCCGTTGTCGAGCGTGAAGCTCGTAATGCTCGCACGCGCAGGCCCCGGCGCGGGCGCCCCAGGCGCAAGCGAAACGGCTGACGCCTTCGTCTCAAATGACATGAACGGCCTTTCCCGCGGCGGCGGCCGCGTCTCGGAGAGTGTCTCTCCTATATAGGCCGTAATTTAATTCTTGTCGTTGTCCGAGCTACCGCGCAGGAACTGCGGCATCACGGCGCTGAAGTTGGAGAGCATATCGCCGCCTCGCGTGTCAGGAGCGGCGGCGCTGTAGGCCCCGGTCGCTTTGGCCCCGCCGCCTCGCATGTCCGGGGCGGCGGGGTTGGCGCCCGAAGCGTTGGCGGCGGAGTTGTCTGCGCCGCCGCGTCCCCAGCTCAACGGGTTCCACCAGGAGCTCTTCTTGGCGGCTTCGGTCTCGCGAAGATTGTTGAGGTCCTGCGTCGGCCGGCGGTAGCCCGTCGGCGGCTCCGTCAGCATGATGCGGCTCGGCTCCTCGATGGCGGGCGCGGGCGGTGGACTGCCTGATCCAAAGGAAAGCACCCGCGCAAACACCCCAGGGCGCGGCGCCTCCGGCGGCGGAGCGTTCGGCACCCGGGCGTAGCGGTTGACGTTACGGCGCCTCTCGGCGGAGAGTTCGGCCGGCCAAGCGCCCGGCCTCTCGGCCCGCTCGCGCGGCGGCGGGAGGTCGCCTACGCGCGGCGGCAACACGAGCTTGGGCCGTTCGCTATAATCGATTTTGCCGACGCGCTCGTCCGAAGACGCGCCGACCATCTCCATCATCGCCGACCACGTGGATTTGTCATCGCCGGCCAGAGCTGGCGCGGCCAGGACCGCCGCGAGACCGGCGAGAGCGTAAAGGGCGCAGCGCTGCGACTGAGCAAGCTTCATCTGTCGGACTCCATTCGGGCTCCGGTTATATGCGGCTACAAGGACGCGACTTATTGGCGATTTAGTGGCGAAGGCTGGGCCACGACCGACCGGAGCGCGTTCAGGTCTCGGCGCGCCGCTCCTGGGGCAGGAAAAACCCCTCAATAACCAGCAGCGCCACCCCGGCCGTGATGAACACATCAGCAAGGTTGAACACGTAGTTCGCGAGTGGTCCGACGGGCAGGCTGGTGTGCAGATAGAAGAAATCGGCGACCGCCCCCCGTGTGATGCGGTCGGCGGCGTTGCCGAGCGCGCCGCCGATGATCAATCCCAGCGCCACAGCCGTCGCGCGGCTTTCCGTGCGCACCATCCAGATCGCCAGTCCAGCGATGATCGCGCCCTGCATCGTCAACAGCGCGAGGCGGGTCAAGGCTTCGTGGGCGGGAAACAGCGAATAGGAGACGCCGTAGTTCCAGGACAATACGATGTCGAGGAACGGCGCAAGGCTCATCGGCGGCCGGGCGGCGACGTCAAATATATTCAGCATCCAGAATTTATGCGCCTGGTCGAACGCCAGAGCGGCGAGCGCCGCGGCAAGGCCCAGCGCGCGAGGGGAAAGTCTGCCAGACAAGCGTGATCTCCATGATGCGATCGCAGCATTAAGGCGGATCAATGCGAAAAAGAAAGCGCTTCCCCGCTCATGCGTCGATCAGGCGATCACTGGGCGACGATCATCGGTCCAGCCGGCTGGGGCCAGTCGATCCGGTAATTCACTCCGGTGCGGATAAGATGAGTCGCGCTGGCGCTTGACGCGGCGAAATTCGCGGGAAACCCGTCCAGAACGGAGCCGCCGAAGGCGTTGATCTGATAGCTCTGCCGGCCCAGATCGACGTAGAGCCATTCGGCCTTGAGGCTCCAATGGCGGGCGACGGCGTATTCCAGCCCCGCGCCGGCGGTCCAGCCCGTCGCGAAGCCGGAATAGGCGCCGGCCGAGCAATAGAAGTCGAGCGCGCAGAACTTATTGCCGTCTCCGAGCGCCCCAAGCGCCGAGACCTGGCCATAGGCGAAGCCGCCGGTGACGTAGAGCATGACGTCGTCGCGGGGCAGCAGCCCAAGCCGCCCGCGCAACGTCCCGAGCCATTCGAGCAGACGTTTGGTGCTGGCGGCGTAATTCCGAGGGGCGTCGCCAACGCCAAAATTGACGGAAGCGCCGAACGAGCCGCCGATATTGGCGTAGGCGAAATCGGTCTCGACCCCCCCGACGAGAAGCGGATGCAAGCGCCAATTATAGCCGATCTGCCCGCCGCCGACGAAGCCCGCGATGTCCGAACGCTGCGCGAAGGGCGCCTGGAAACCCGTCTGGAGGATCGCCGCTTCCGGCGAGCGCGCCGCAAGCGTCGTGTCCTTCGCCGCGGCGAAACCATAGCCGACATGGCCGCCGACATAGGCGCCGCGCCATTCATGCGGCTCGGCTTCCGCCTTGCCGAAGAACGGCCCGAAATTTCCAGCGCCGGTCGGATCGTCAGGCCCGCCAAAGCGGTAGCCCGCCTGCAAGAAAAAGCCATAGCGCTGCGAAAATGAATAGATCGGCCTGGTCACATTGGTGGACAGGCGCTCGCCATAGTCCTTGCCTGGCGCGCTGAAATGCCAATAACGGCCGCCGACGCCCACGCTGAAACGCGGCGTCAGATCATAGGCGATGAGGCCTTCGAGCTGAAAGCCGTTCCCCTTGCCCGACTGCTGCGCGCCTCGGATTTCGGGACGAAAATTGTGATAGTCGGTGTTCCACAACCAGCTATGAATCCAGGCCGCTTCGAGCGATGCGCGCAGGCCCGGCATGAGTTCGATCTCGCCGCCGGCGCCGACGCGCAGCGAGTTCCAGGCAACGTCGAAATCGAGCCCGTCCAGGCTCGTCGGGTAAGGAACCCTGTTCGGCGGATCGGTCGCGCAAAACGCCGTGCCGGCGAGAATCTGCGCGCAGCCGAATGAATTCATCCGCTCGTGGAAATTATTGTATCCAACGAAAGGACCGACCCTGACCGGCTGGCCGGTCGGCAATCTTGTCTCCACGACACTATAGCCCAGATCGACGGTGACATATTTGAGCGAGCCGCCGCTCTGAACATGGACAGTATTGCTGTAGGGGCCCTTGGTCGCGGCGACAGTGTCCTCGTCATTGAGCTTGCCGCTCGCGAGAGTCCCGCCGCCGAGAAAACCTTTAAGGAAGACGCCGCTCTCGTGGTCGACGCGAAAGAAGGTCTCGGCTGCATGCCCGGTCAAATCGCCGAAGGTAAGGCGTGAAATCAACAATCCGGGGACGTGGGCGTCGTAGTAATCGTATTTATGGTTGCCCGAACTGAACCAGTAACGGGTCCCAACTTCCACTCGCCACGGCGAAGCCGCCAATATTGGCGGCGGCGCTTTCAAAACGAGCGGCGTCGTCGGATCGGCGGCCTTGGCGGCGCCGGCGGCCAGGAGGGCCGTCATTGAAATAGCCGTCACTGAAATAAATGCGGACAGCGTCTTGCGCATGCGGCGCCCCGGGCTTCGGCAGACGATGGGCGGCGATTTCAACAGCCGCCGAGACGCTCGACGCTTACGACGACGCTACAATTTAGATCGAGGCTTATGGTTTCTATTTTGTTAAGCCCCGCCAAAGCTATAGCGGTCCGCTCAGAAACACGAACCGCCGCTTGGCAGCGAAATGGCGAAGGTCCGCCGCGGAGGCGGCGCAGGAATTGAAGGACGCCGCCAAAGAGCAAAGGGCGAGGAAAGATTTGCGCATCCAATTCTCAAAAATCCATTGCCCGGGCAAATGGACGGTTCGAGGCGCCACGCCCGACCCGTCGTCATCTCATGGCTAAGATCAATCTTTAGGCTGCGCTATAGCTGCTCTGCAGCAGAACCGAAAATTCTACGTCTATCCCCAACTTGACAGCGCTAGGCCTCGCCCATATCTGTGTGGCGCCTGCTGGCACTCATCTCACGCGAGTGCCAACAGGCCTTCGCATATCCCTTTTTGGCGGGCCGAACCCGCCAGGTCAGAAAAGGAAAGATTCACAATGACGTTCCGTCCCCTCCACGACCGCGTCGTGGTCAAGCGACTCGAAGGCGAGGAAAAAACCAAAGGCGGCATCATCATTCCCGACACCGCGAAAGAGAAGCCGCAAGAGGGCAAGGTTATTTCCGTCGGCCCCGGCGCTCGCGACGAAAACGGCAAGCTGAACCCGCTGGACGTGAAGTCCGGCGACCGCGTGCTTTTCGGCAAATGGTCCGGCACCGAAGTCAAGATCGACGGCGAAGACCTGCTCATCATGAAGGAAAGCGACATCCTCGGCATCGTCGACTGACTCGACGCCGCCGTTCGCTTCCAACCCCCAGGAGAATTGTAAATGGCTGCAAAAGACGTCCGTTTCTCCACTGACGCCCGCGATCGCATTCTGCGCGGCGTCGAAATCCTCAACAACGCCGTCAAGGTGACGCTCGGTCCCAAGGGCCGCAACGTCGTCATTGAAAAGTCCTTCGGCGCGCCGCGCATCAGCAAGGACGGCGTCACCGTCGCCAAGGAAATCGAACTTGCCGACAGGTTCGAAAATCTCGGGGCCCAGCTCGTCCGCGAAGTCGCCTCCAAGCAGAACGACATCGCTGGCGACGGCACGACGACGGCGACGGTTCTCGCCGCTTCGATCGCCCGCGAAGGCTCCAAGGCGGTCGCCGCCGGCCTCAACCCGATGGATCTGAAGCGCGGCGTCGATCTCGCCGTGGAAGCCATCGTCGCCGATCTCAAGCAGCATTCGAAGAAAGTCACCTCGAACGACGAGATCGCGCAGGTCGGCACGATTTCGGCGAATGGCGACAGCTTCATCGGCGAAGAAATCGCCAAGGCGATGCAGAAGGTCGGCAATGAAGGCGTGATCACGGTCGAGGAGGCGAAGAGCCTCGAGACCGAGACCGACATCGTCGAAGGCATGCAGTTCGATCGCGGCTATCTCTCGCCCTACTTCATCACCAACGCCGAGAAGATGATCGCCGAACTCGACGATCCCTACATTCTCATCCACGAGAAGAAGCTGTCGACGCTGCAGCCGCTGCTGCCGATCCTCGAGGCGGTGGTGCAGACCGGCAAACCGCTGCTCATCGTCGCTGAGGACATCGAAGGCGAAGCGCTGGCGACCCTCGTCGTCAACAAGCTGCGCGGCGGCCTGAAGATCGCCGCCGTCAAGGCGCCCGGCTTCGGCGATCGCCGCAAGGCGATGCTCGAAGACATCGCCATCCTCACCGGCGGCGAGTTGATCGCCGAGGACCTCGGCATCAAGCTCGAGAACGTCACGCTCGCCATGCTCGGCCGCGCCAAGCGCGTGCGCATCGAGAAGGAGACCACGACGATCATCGACGGCGCCGGCGAGAAGAAGGACATCGAGGCGCGCATCTCCCAGATCAAAGGACAGATCGAAGAGACGACCTCGGACTACGACCGCGAAAAGCTGCAGGAACGTCTGGCGAAGCTCGCCGGCGGCGTCGCGGTGATCCGCGTCGGCGGCGCGACCGAGGTCGAAGTCAAGGAGAAGAAGGACCGCGTCGACGACGCCCTCAACGCCACCCGCGCGGCGGTCGAAGAAGGCGTGTCGCCCGGCGGCGGCGTGGCGTTGCTGCGCGCCATCAAGGCGCTCGACGGCGTCAAGGTCGGCAATCCTGACCAGCAGACGGGCGTCGATATCGTCCGCAAGGCGATCCAGGCGCCGGCGCGCCAGATCGTCGACAACGCCGGCGGCGACGGCGCCGTGGTGGTCGGCAAGCTGCTCGAGGCGACCGAATATGGCTACGGCTTCGACGCGCAGAAGGGCGAGTATGGCGATCTGATGAAGCTCGGCATCATCGACCCGACCAAGGTCGTGCGCACCGCGCTGCAGGACGCCGCTTCGATCGCCGGTCTGATCATCACCACCGAGGCGACGATCACCGAAGCGCCGAAGAAGGAAGGCCCGCCGGCCATGCCGGGCGGCGGCGGCATGGGCGGCATGGACTTTTAAGTCTCGCCACCAATCGCTAATCCAGTCAAAGTCCCGGGGAAACCCGGGACTTTTTTTACGTTCCTTGTCGGCTTTGGGTCGCGCCGAATACGCCTTCGATCCAGGCCGTCACCGCCCTGATCCTTGGGACGTGTCTGTCGCCGGGATTAACGAGCAGCCACACTTCACGTTTGAGCACGGGAGCTTTGTCGCCCAGGCGGCGCAACCCGGACTCACGATCGGCGATCAAACAGGGAAGCAGCGACTTTCCGATGCCATTCTTTACGGCGTTCAGGGCCAATTCGGAGTCATTGACGGCAAGGCTCGCCGGATGTCCCTGCCGACTGACCGCCCGATTGATCCAGGCGACGTGTGGAAGCTCGGCCATCTCCGCCTCGTAAGTAATCCAGGACAACCGCCGCGCGTCCACTGCGGTTGGCGCGTAAACGGCATAGTCGAGGTCTGCGATGCGACGCGTGATCGCTCGTTGATCCTCTCGCGGCCTCGCGTGGCGAAGCGCGATGTCGGCATCGCGCCGCATAACGCTGAGATTGCGCGGCTCGGCGATGACCTCGAGCGATAGTCCGGGATAAATTTGAGTCAGCTGTTTGACCGCGGGCAGCAGAAGACGGCTCGCAATGAGCGGGATTGCAGTGAGGCGGACGCTGCCGGTCGGCGCGGAGTCGACGCCAGCCGACGCTTGCGCGATCGCGATGGCCTCTCCTTCCATGCGCTCCGCGCGTTCGACGATATACGAGCCGGTCTCCGTCAGGCGCCAGCGCGGCTCGAACAGGGTCAACCCAAGGCCCTGTTCGATGCGCCGAATCCGCCGCGCCACCGTGGTCTCGTCCACCCGCAAAGCCTTTGCCGCTGGCGCGATAGCGTTTGCGCGCGCCACCGCAAGCACGTAGCGCAGATCGTTCCAATTCATTGGCGGCGAATTTGCTGACATGGGCGGCAAAACTACCGCTGCAGAGGCGTCTTTGCATCAACTAGGTTTCTCCCCGTCGACCTTTGAAGACGGAGCCGGGCCATGCACATTGATCGTCGTCAGCTGATCCAGGGAAGTCTGGCGTCGATGACTGGCTTGCGATCGCCGGAGCATCCCCGACCTTCCTTCAGAACCGCGACCGCGCGCTTCAAGGCATTGGCTTTCGACGCGTTTCCAATCTTCGATCCAAGGCCAATTGACGCACTCGCCGAGACGCTTTTTCCGGGAAACGGAACGCGACTTGTCGAATTGTGGCGAAATCGTCAGTTCGAATACTCATGGCTGCGAACGGCGTCAGGCCAATATGTGGACTTCATGGAAGTATCCAAGGAAGCGCTGGTCTTTGCCGGCAACGCGCTGAAGCTGCAATTGAGCGGAGAAACGCGCGATCAACTCCTTCGCGCATATCTTACGCTCGGCGCATGGCCGGACGCGACGCCGGCTCTGCAGGGACTGCGGTCGGCGGGCGTTCGTCTGGCGTTTCTCTCCAATCTTACGCCCGATATGCTCAAGGGTTCGATCGCAACGTCCAGGCTTGAAGGCGTTTTCGAGCATGTCCTGAGTACGGATAGGGCGAAGACCTACAAACCAAGTCCAGACGCGTATCGGCTAGGCGTCAATGCGTTCGGACTGGCGAAAAGCCAGATCTTGTTCGTCGCCTTCGCCGGATGGGACGCGGCCGGCGCAAAGGCGTTTGGCTATCCGACGTTTTGGGTCAATAGGCTCGGTCTGCCTTCCGAGGAGTTGGGGAGCAAAGCCGACGCAGAGGGTAAATCGCTCGCCGATCTGACGGCGTATGTGCTCGATTGACACTTGTGCGGCGCCGGCGCGCCTCATTCCCCGCCCATGCCGGGCGGCGGAAGGGGCGGCAGGGATTTTTCTAAAGTCCGCGCTCCATACAAAGCCCCGGACCAGCGTCCGGGGCCTTGTTCTGCGCCGAGTTCTCTATACCTGAAGGCCGCGTCGTGAACCACCGGTCGATCGGCCGCGATCACCGACGCTCCAGCCGACCTTCTGTTAGGCGGCCTTGCGGTTGATCCGCCCTTCCGCGAGCGACGAGAGTTTTTTGTCAGCGTTCTTTTCTTCGGCGAGCGTCTCTGACAGAAGCTGCGCGCAGTCCTCGCGGCCAAGCTCCTTCGCCCAGGCGATCAGCGTGCCATAGCGCGTGATTTCATAATGCTCGACGGCCTGGGCGCTCGCGATCAGCGCGGCGTCCAGCACTTCATTGTCGGCGGTTTCGCCGGAGATTTCGTCAGCCTCTTCGAGGATGCCGTCGATCGCCGGGCAGTTGACGCCCTTGGGCGCCACGCCATGCATCTCAAATACTTTTTCGAGCCGGCGCACTTGGTTTTCGGTCTCGGCCAGATGCTGCTCGAACACTTCCCTCAGCTGCGGGTCGGAGGCCTTCTCGACCATGTCGGGCAGCGCTTTCAGGATCTGGTTTTCAGCATAGTAGACGTCGCGCAGCATGTGCACGAAGAGATCGTCGATCGTCTTGATGTCTTTGGAAAAGAGACCCATCGTCCCGCTCCGGTTTTGCGATGTGGGGGAAGCCCGCGGGCCGCAGGCGTGCATTGGAACGCCGCGAAGGCGCGAATGTTCCCCATGCAGGCGGAGAAGCGCGCGCCTGAGCTTCCGAAGGGGCCGCGTTCAGGTTCGCCTGCCCTGCGCGTCGGGGCGCCGCAGCCTTCCAAAGCTTCAGGCCGTTGCCCTATCGCTTCGGCTCGTTTAGCATCAGCTTCGCACGCGGGGTCACGCGCGCGTCAGCAAGAATCGGGAGGATCGAAATGGCGAGCTTGCGCACGCCGGCGGAGTCGAACGGCGACTGGGCCGAGCATGTAAGGACCTACAACACGTTCTTGTTGCTGCTGAAGATCGGCGCAGCAAGCACGGCGATCCTGCTGCTCCTGCTGTATTTCTTCGTCGCGCGCTAGGTTCAGAGCCTCCGCTTCTTGCCGCTGTCGGCGAAGCTGGCGGCGACGGTTTTTCCACAACCGGAGTTCGTTATGCGCATCGCCGTATTGGCTGAAACGGATAAATCCGAGCCGCGCGTCGCGGCCACACCCGAGACCGTCAAGAAATTCATCGGGCTGGGCGCCGACGTCGTGGTCGAGGCCCGGGCGGGCGCCGCCGCTGGCTTCTCCGACAGCGACTACGCCGCCGCCGGCGCGACGATCGCCGATAACGCGGCAGCCGCGCTCACGGGAGCCGACGTCGCGCTGCGCGTGCGCCGTCCCTCGGCGGCGGAGCTTCCGGGCGCAAAATCCAATCTCGCGGTGATCGCGATCATGGATCCATTTGGCGCGGGGGCTCAGCTTGCCGATCTCGCCAAGAGCGGCGCGATCGCCTTCGCCATGGAGCTCATGCCGCGCATCACGCGGGCGCAAACCATGGACGTGCTGTCGTCCCAAGCCAATCTCGCCGGCTATCGCGCCGTCATTGACGCGATGGCCGAATATGGCCGCTCATTTCCGATGATGATGACCGCCGCCGGCACCGTCCCGGCGGCGAAAGTCTTTATAATGGGCGTCGGCGTCGCCGGTCTGCAGGCGATCGCCACGGCGCGGCGCATGGGCGCGATCGTCACCGCCACCGACGTGCGGCCGGCGACGAAGGAGCAGGTCGAATCGCTCGGCGCGAAATTCATCGCCGTCGAGAACGAAGAGTTCAAACAGGCCGAGACCTCCGGCGGCTACGCCAAGGAGATGTCGCCTGAATATCAAAAGGCGCAGGCCGAACTCGTCGCTTCGCACATCGCCAAGCAGGACATCGTCATCACCACGGCGCTGATTCCCGGCCGACCGGCGCCCAAGCTCATCTCGGCGGAGATGGTGCGCTCCATGCGGCCCGGTTCGGTCATCGTCGATCTTGCGGCCGAGCGCGGCGGCAACTGTGAATTGACCAAGCCCGGCGAAACCGTGGTCGTCGACGGCGTAAAGATCTTAGGGGCGCTCAATCTCGCCGGCCGCATGGCGTCGACGGCGTCGAGCCTCTACGCCAAGAATTTGCTGGCCTTCGTCGAAACGCTCGTCTCGAAGGACACCAAGCAGCTCGCCATCAATTGGGAAGACGAACTGGTGAAGGCGACCGCGCTGACCCGCGACGGCGCCGTCGTCGACGAGCGTTTTAAATAGCCGCCTGCGCGCATATCAAACTAAGGGGCGTTAAGCGATGACCGACTCTACGCAACAATTGCTCGAGAAGGCGCAGGCGGCGGCCGAGGCCGCCCGCCATCTGGCCGAACAGGCGCAACACTATTCGGATGAACTCGCACATACGGCCGCCGCCGCGGCGGCGCACGGACTCGCCGGCGGCGCGATTGATCCTTTCGTCTTCCGCGTGGCGATCTTCGCCATGGCGGTCTTCGTCGGCTATTACGTCGTCTGGTCGGTGACGCCGGCGCTGCATACGCCGCTGATGTCTGTCACGAATGCGATTTCCTCCGTCATCATCGTCGGCGCGCTGCTCGCGGCGGGCGTCGAAGGCATGAGCGCCGCCGAGGCTTCGGGCTCTTGGTGGGCGAACGCCTTCGGTTTCATCGCGGTCATTCTCGCCAGTGTGAACATCTTCGGCGGCTTCCTCGTCACCGAACGCATGCTCTCCATGTACAAGAAGAAGGGCTGACGCCATGAGCGCCAATATCGCAGCCCTTCTCTATCTCGTCGCCGGCGTGCTGTTCATCTTCGCGCTGCGCGGCCTCTCTTCGCCCGCCACCTCCCGCCAGGGCAATCGCTACGGCATGATCGGCATGGCGATCGCCGTGGCGACGACGCTGCTGACGCATTTTCCCTCATTCGGCGGCCTGCTGATGATCGTGATCGGCGTCGCCATCGGCGGCGGCGCGGGCGCTTTCATCGCCCAGCGCGTTCCAATGACGAAGATGCCCGAACTTGTCGCGGGCTTCCACGCGCTGGTCGGCCTAGCGGCGGTGCTCGTGGCGGCGGGCGCCTTTTTCGCGCCGCGCGCTTTCGGCATCGGCGACGCGAATGAGATTCACGCCGGCAGCCTCGTCGAAATGTCGCTCGGCGCGGCCATCGGCGCGATCACCTTCACCGGATCGATTATCGCCTTCCTGAAGCTTTCCGAGCGCATGACCGGCAAGCCGATCCTGCTGCCGGAACGCCATACCATCAATATCATGCTTGGCGTCGCGCTGCTGGCGCTGACGGCGCTCTTCGTCGGCACGCAGAGCGGCGTCTGGCTGTTCCTGCTGATTTTCGCTTCCTTCGCGCTGGGCGTGACGCTGATCATCCCGATCGGCGGCGCCGACATGCCGGTGGTCGTCTCGATGCTCAACTCCTATTCGGGCTGGGCGGCGGCGGGCATCGGCTTCACGCTGGGCAATCTCGCGCTGATCATCACCGGCGCGCTTGTCGGCTCGTCGGGCGCGATCCTCTCCTACATCATGTGCAAGGGGATGAACCGCAGCTTCATCTCCGTCATTCTCGGCGGCTTCGGCGGCGAGGTGGCGGGGCCTGCCGGCGGCAAGGAGACGCGCAACGTCAAGCAGGGCTCGGCGGAGGACGCCGGCTACATCATGCAGAACGCCGGCAAGATCATCATCGTGCCGGGATATGGCATGGCGGTCGCACAGGCGCAGCACGCGCTGCGCGAAATGGCCGACATGCTCAAGGAGGAAGGCGTCGACATCAAATACGCCATCCATCCGGTCGCGGGGCGCATGCCGGGCCATATGAATGTGCTGCTGGCCGAGGCCAATGTGCCCTATGACGAAGTGTTCGAACTCGAGGACATCAACTCCGAATTCGGACAGGCGGACGTCGCCTTCGTCATCGGCGCCAATGACGTGACCAACCCCGCCGCCAAGACCGATAAGACGTCGGCGATCTACGGCATGCCGATTCTCGACGTCGAAAAGGCGAAGACGGTTCTGTTCCTGAAACGCGGCATGGGCTCTGGATACGCCGGCGTCGAGAACGAGCTGTTCTTTCGGTCCAATACGATGATGCTGTTCGGCGACGCGAAGAAGACCGTCGAATCGATCGTCAAGTCGCTGGCGCATTAGCCTCTTCAACGACGCCAAAACAAAACGCCCGGGAGTTTCTCCCGGGCGTTTTGTTTTTCACGACAGCGTTTAAGAACCGCGCCGCGCCGCGGCGTTTGCGCAAAGCATGGCGCTCCTGCTTCGCGACCCGAACCTCACCAGTTCCAGGCGACCGGCTGGAACCAGGCGCCCACGTCCGGCAAGCCGCCTTCATTGCCCGTGTAGAACAGGCCTGGCTCGCCCTTGGTCTCGCCGAATTGATACCTTGCGGCGACATAGAAGGTTCTTTGCGGGAACGGATGGAACAGGAAGTATCGATAGTTGCCGATATTATCGACGCCGAAATCGAACGAGAATCGTTCGTTCCATTTGTAATGGATCTTGGTGTCGACGACGAAGAACGGATCGAAGGCGAAATAGATTCCATAGGCGCGGTCATTGTTCGCCAAGGTGCGCCACAGCTTGCTCTGATATCTGCCAGCCACCGTGAACGCCCAGTGATCATCCGGCCGATAGGTGAGAGCGAGCGTTCCGCGCCATTCAGGAACGTTCGGCACGGTCTTGCCCGCCACCGACGTCGCCCAGGGAAACTCAAAGTTCGACACGCTCGGCGCCCAAGTCGGATCGGAGATGACCCGCGCGTTGAGCCAGGTGGCGCTGCCGAGCACTTCAAGCCCCCTGAAGCCGAAGTTGTCTTTCTGAAACGCCACTTCGACGCCGCTGTTGCGAATGCGCTGGACGTTCGTCGGCGTTTGCACCAGCTGCGCGGCTGAGCCGGGCACGGAGACTAGCTGGTTGATGATGGCGTCGCGCACTTCTTCGTCGAAAAAGGAGACGCGCGCGGCTCCGTCCGGTCCGAGCCTGCGCTCGATCATCAGCTCTTTGCTGAGCGCCGACTCGGGACGCAGATTCGGATTTGGGTTGGTCGCGACGCCGTTCACGCCGACGGTCGCGAGGTTGTAGAGTTCGCGCACAGTTGGAAAGCGGTTCGCCATGCCGATCGAGCCGACGGCTCGCCAATCGTCGTCAAACCTGTATTCGAGCGATCCTTTGGGCGAGAAGCGGGTGCTGTAGAGATTGGGCTGGTAGATCGGCAGCCGCGAGACATTCGTGCCCGTAAGCCCGGTGCCAAAGTTGTTGACGCCCGTCTGTTGATTGTAGCCGTTCGACGCCGTCCAATGCTCGCCGCGAAGACCGGCCGTGAACTTCAGGTCCGGCGTAATAAAGAAGGCGTCTTGGAACCAGAGCGCCTGCGTGCGCGTCGTGCCCTGAGCGATCGAGATCGCCGCGCCGGTGCTCGCATCCGTCCCCGCGGTCCAATTTGTCGTCAGCCACACGGGATTGTTCAGGTGAAATTGATCGCCGTGCACGCCGAAGGAAATGTCGTGGCCCTGCAGGATTCCTTCTGGCGGCCGCGCGATGCCCTTCGCGTCGAAGAGCGTCCAATAGGTGCCGGTGAAGACCGTATCGCGGCCGGTCTGCGTGTAGCCGCCAAAGGGCACGGCGGCTGACCAGGGCGAAATTTGATCGGACTGCAGATAGGTGAAATTCGAAGCCGACACTTCGAAGTCGAACGGACCGCCGCTATTGGAGCGCACCGCCGCGGCGTTGACCATGATCTTTTCCTGGATCCGGTAACGGCCCTGCGTCGCGAAATTCTGCAAAATGGCGTTGCTCAGGCCGCGCCCTGTGGTCGTCACGCCCCAGTAGGGACCGCCTCCCGCAGTAAGGTAGTTCTCGGGATAAGACTGGCCGTCGTTGGACCAGAAGCCGAATGTGTACGTGCCGCGGATCGTGTTGGTGAAATCATACGCGAATTTCAGTTTCGCATTGATCTGATCGTTGGCGAGATTGCCCGTTGAGCCGATGACATTGGCGAATGTCGTGCCATAGACATTCGTCGCCAGATAGCCGCCGGGATAGAAGTTGGGCGTCGTGACATAAGTGAGCGGCTGCTGTGATCCGCGCTGCCAGTTGCCGGAGACCGTCCAGAGGAAGTCGCCGATCTTATCGCCGACAAAGAAGCTCGAGACGTTATTGACGAAGCCTCGCGACGTCCCCCACTGGGAGAAATCCTGGATCGTGGTGGTGTTCCTGACCGAGACTTCGAGCTTTTCAGGCATGCGCGTCGTGATCTTCAACACGCCGCCCATCGAGTTGCCGGGGTATTGCGCCGCGAAGGGTCCGTAAAGGAAATCGACGCGCTCGATTTCTTCCGGCGCGACGAGGCCCCAGCGCGGCGCGCCGATCGTATTGTCATTGCCGATGAGCGCCGTCAGCAGCAAATCATCGGCATAAACGAGACTGCGCGCCGAGGAGGCGACGCCCCAGGTGCGAGTCTGCAGAACCGCCTGAGTGTCGCCGCTGTTGCGTTTGCGCACGAAAAGGCTCGGCATGTATCTGACCGCGTCTTCCGTGTCGATGATATTGATTTTCCGATCGATCTGCTGGCGCGTGACGCTCGCGACCGTGTTAGGCAATTGCCACTTCTGAACAAAGGCCGGCTTGCCGTCGGGAAGCGTCGCCGCCCAGACCGACGGCGTCGAAGGCGCTGGCGCCGGGCTCGGAGCCACGTTTGTGCCGGTCGCAGGGCCTGCGACGCGCTGAGTTCCACGCGGAACGCCGCGGCGCTGGCCGCCGACGTCGATGGTCGGCAGCGATTGCTGCGCGGCGGCGGGCGTGACGCTAAGTTCCGAAAGCGCAAGAACCGTGAGAGCGCCGACCGAAACGCCGCGCAGAAGCGAGTAACGAGACATGAGATGTTTCCTTCTGGCGCCGGTCTAAGCGGCGCGACTGACCTCGACGGCTTTCGCCGTGGCGTTCGGCAGATCAGGTGAAGGAAGGAGGTCCGCGCGTCGGGGCGCTGCGGTTTGGCCGTAACAGGACCAGCGCCTGCGCCGGCGGCGCCCGCGGCGCGAGATTGTGTTCAACGCCGCGGATCGCAAAAACGGCGTCCGATGGCGGCAACGTGCTCCAGCCGAGCTGGCAAAGCGCGCAGGCGCATCCATCGTGACCAAGCTGATCGGAAGGCGCCTGATCCGACTCGCCCTGCGCCAGAGGCGACGTCTTAGCGAACAGATGACACTTGGCGATCGAAGCGTTAGGCGCGCCGACAATATTCGCCGCCACCGCCTCGCAGGGCGAGACGAGTTTCGCGACAAGCGCGAAGAGAATGAAAAGCGTGGCGAGTCGGCGGTTGCCCATGTAAATCTGGTGAATTCCGCGCCGTTAACTGTGACGGCGCCGGAAGCGACCATGGACTGGTAAACCGAGCCATTCCAAGCCCGCGCGCGTTGTCAAAGGTTAAAAAATCAACTAAGAGACATTTATGTCACAGTTGCGCGCCATGCGTCGGGAATTCCACGCGGCACTCGCCGTCGCGGCCGTTTGCGCGCTGATGCTCTCGCTTCTTCTGTCGGGCGCGACGCGGCCCGCGCATGCCTTCGCGGACCAAGGCGGAATCGCCTGCGATCATGCCGCTTATGTCGCAGGCCTGCACGCAACCGCCGCGCAGAAGGGCAGTTCGACGCAACGCGACGACTCGCCAACGCATTCTACGCGTAGCTGTCCGGACTGTTGCCTGAACGCCCATGCAGGCCATGCCGTTCTTCCAGAGCGCCTGATTTCTGTCGCACGGCCCAGCGCCGAACGTGCGGCTCCGATCCAACCCAGCGCGATCGCTGCGCAGCCGCCCGAGAGTTTCGCCGCGAACGGCGCAAATGGCGCGCGCGCTCCACCCTCAATTCATATTTCCTGAATTGCGTTAGACTCCAGGGCGCGCCGCGCCGGAGTCTGATTGCGGACTTTCGCCGCTTTGCGGCCTCTCGTCTCGCGAAGACATAACAAAACAAAAACTGACGCTTCGCCTGCGCCGATCGCCGCAAGCGTCCTAATGAAACGAGTGAGT
>NZ_JAMRYX010000013.1 GCF_024448135.1 Methylocystis suflitae | reverse complement strand
AGGATCTCCACCCCGTGCTTGATCTCTTCGATTGTTAGACCAGCGACATTGGTTACTATTTCTGCGCCAGGCATTGCGTCATCTCCATTGCGAGGCGCCACTAGTTTTGCAGCGATGGCGCGCTTACGATCAACTCGAGCGCCGTCGTCGAGTTCCATGGCCTTCGTCGTCTGTGACGCGCTTGGCGCGTGATATTGCCTCCCGCTCTCGAAGCCTACGCGCTACCCCATCCTATTCATCGCGGCTCTGATTTTTCGGGCTTCGGGCGCTCTGGATCCGAGGCGTGCAGGATGGTTCGGCTCCTTTTCGCCGTCGTTCAGGTCATGACTTTTGCAAACGCGCTAGAGGGGAAGGAACGGTGGACCGGGCGGACGCCCCGGCCTTTACGGCCCCTGCGGCGCGAGCGCGTCGGGCAGACCGCGGAACAGATCGGCTTCGGGACAAGCGGCGGCGAAGGCGAGGCGCACGCGGCTGGCGGTCTCGATGACGCGGGCGGCGATCTTGATCAGGCGCAGGCGCAATGTCGCGAACTCGGCCCTCGCCAGATCGCGCGTCGTGGGAATGGCGTCGCGGACAGTGAGCATCAGCCAATAAGCGCCGGTGTGCAGGACGAGGCGCACCTGATTGGCGATTGGCGAGCGACACGATGTGCGATCGGAGGCAAGCTGCGATTTGTGCAGCTTGATCAGGTTCTCGGCCTGACCGCGCGCGCAATAGAGGTTGTCGTAAAGCCATTGCGCCGAGCCGTCCGCGAGATTGGTGACGACGAAGCGGATGTCGAGGCCGAGCCGCGTCGCCTCGATGCGGGCGATGGCGCGCCGTTCCCTGTCCCAGGATTTGGCCCTGTGCCGCGTCTCGGCGTAACCGCGCACCACATCCTTGTCGTCGATGGCGCGCTCGGTGCGAACAGCGTCCGCCGTTTCGTCCACCTTCTTCGACAAGGGCTTCGTGCCGGGAAGGCCGAAGACGTAATCGACGCCATGTTCCTCGCACCACGCCATTGCCTCCGGTCGCGCGTAATGCCCGTCGCCCCGAAACAGGATGCGCGTCTTCGGCCAGCGCTTGCGGATATGCCGCGTCAACCGGCGCAGATGCGCGCGAACCTCGACGCCCGACGGCGTCTTGCCGGGCCGCAGCACGACCGCGACGGGCCGGCTTCTGTCGGTGTCGTAGACATGGATCGGCAAGAAGCAGCGCTCGTCGTAGTGGGCGTTGAACAGCGAGAGTTGCTGATGCCCATGCACGACATCGCAAGTGTCGTAGATGTCGAGGGTGACGGACGCGGGCGCGCGTTCATACGAGTCCATCCATTGGTCGACGAGCGCATAGCTCAGCCGGATCGTGTCCTTCAGCGAAGGCGCATTCTCCAGCCGCGACAGGGTTGGTTGCGAACAGAGATCGCGGCCCGTATCGGGCAGCCGCCCGCAAGCGAGCTTGAAGGCTGGATCGGCGCGCAGAAAATCCAGATCGTCGGCGTCCTCGTAGCCGCACGAAATGGCCAAGATGCGGGCGCGGATCATGTCGGCGAGGGTGTGGGTGATCCGCGCGGGATCGCGATGATCGGGAAAGCAGCGCGCAATCGTTCGGCGACGCCGAGGCGATGTTCCGCCATCGACAGCAACATGACGCCGCCGTCCGAGGTCAGGCGCCCGCCGTCGAAATCGGCTGTGACTTTCTTGCGCGCGACGGATGGAAACGAGAACGGCAGGAGATTATCGTCTGTCATGGCGGGCGTGGCTGGCGCGCAATGCGCGGGGGGTTGGCTTAGACACCCGAATCCTACGCTCTATCAGCGGTCTACGCCACGCTCGCCAGCCTCAATACACACGCGTCGTGAATAAGAGCGGCTAAGTCGTTCTCGACCCATTAGTTAAGCTCCTGAGTAACAGGTCTTTTCCAATTCCAAACTCCTGTCGAATTCCTGAAGGCTCGGCTTCTTTTTCTCCGGCGGTAGCGTCGCCGGGGCGCCCGCGCTACCGCTCGGTGCCTTTTTCCGGCGCCAGAGCGCCATGAATCGGAACGATGCTTGCCGAAAGCACCGCAGCGAGAACACTATTAACTCGATCATCGACAACGGTCATAAACTACCTCGCTCGAGCTGAAGCCGCGGGCCTGGGCGCTACCATGGGTCGCTATGAAGCTGACGCCTGCAATTAGAGCTGGAGCACGCCGAGGCAAGCGTGACCGGATCGAACATAATCTCAACAATGGCTTTGAAGGAGCAGGTGCCAACCATTGCTCCCTCTGGCATGAAATGAGATTGTTTCCGCTGGGGGAGGGAGCTGTCGATGGTGGCGAAACCGACTATCCGTGGTAGTCGCGCATTGGGTCGTGGACAGGGCGATCAGCACAGCGGCTCGGACGATCAACTTCGCGAACTCCTTCAGGCGTTGGAAGACTTCAAGGAGGGCGACTTCACGACTCGCTTGCCGGGCCACTGGCCGGGAGTAATCGGAAAGATTGCCGACGCTCTCAATGAAATAACTGGCGCCAACTGCAGGATAGCAGGCGAACTGGAACGGGTCCGTCAAGCCGTCGGACGCGAGGGCAGGACGCGTCAGAGGGTGAGGTTTGCGAATCGCGCAGGGGCTTGGGCGGGGATGGAGGCGTCGGTCAATGCATTGATTGACGATCTCCTTTGGCCGACGAACGAAATGACTCGCGTGATCGGCGCCGTGGCGCAGGGAGATCTCCTGCAGTCGGTGCAACTAGAGCTTGAGGGACGCCCTCTCATGGGCGAGTTCCTGCGTTCAGCGAAGATTGTCAATACCATGATCCGCCAGCTTCGCGAATTCACTTCGGAAGTGACACGCGTCGCGCGCGAGGTTGGAACAGAAGGAAAACTCGGAGGACAAGCGCAGGTCCGCGAGGTCACGGGCGTATGGAAGGAGCTTACAGAATCTGTGAATTTTATGGCCGACAACCTCACGAGCCAGGTGAGAAATATCGCAGACGTTACCATCGCCGTCGCTAATGGCGATCTTTCGAAGAAGATCGCGGTCGATGTGCGCGGCGAGATCCTGCAGCTCAAAGAAGCCATCAACACGATGGTGGATCAGCTTCGCTCATTTGCGTCGGAAGTCACGCGTGTGGCGCGCGAAGTAGGCAGCGACGGCAAATTGGGAGGTCAGGCGATAGTGCCAGGCGTCGCCGGCACATGGAAAGACCTCACCGATTCAGTGAATGCAATGTGCGGCAATCTGACGGATCAGGTGCGCAACATCGCGCAAGTGACGACCGCCGTCGCGCGGGGCGACCTTTCGCGAAAGATCACCGTAGATGTGAAAGGAGAAATCCTCGAGCTCAAGCAAACCATCAATACGATGGTCGACCAACTGAACTCGTTCGCTTCCGAAGTCACAAGAGTTGCGCGAGAGGTCGGCACCGAAGGCAAGCTTGGCGGTCAGGCCGTCGTCGCCGGCGTCGGCGGCACTTGGAAGGATCTTACTGACAACGTCAACTTCATGGCGTCCAACCTAACAGCGCAGGTTCGGAACATCGCCGATGTGTCGACCGCTATCGCCAATGGGGACCTATCGAAGAAGATAACCGTAAACGTCTCTGGAGAGATTCTGCAGCTCAAGGAAACCATCAACACGATGGTCGACCAGTTGAACGCCTTCGCGTCAGAAGTAACGCGTGTCGCGCGCGAGGTCGGCACCGAAGGGCGTTTGGGAGGTCAGGCGCAGGTGCTCGGAGTTGCGGGCACGTGGAAGGATCTAACAGACTCTGTCAATTCAATGGCCGGGAATCTTACCGCGCAAGTTCGAAACATAGCCGAAGTGACCACCGCGGTCGCTCGCGGAGACTTGAGCCGGAAAATCACCGTTGACGT
>NZ_JAMRYX010000012.1 GCF_024448135.1 Methylocystis suflitae | reverse complement strand
TCACCACAACCTAGGACGCGCGATGCGACCGATGCTCATCGGCGCGCCGGCGATCGAGCCCGTCTCGCTCGCCGACGCAAAATCATGGCTACGCGAAGACGGCGTCGAAGAAGACGAATTGATCCAGGCGCTGATCGTCGCCGCTCGCATGACGCTGGAGGCCTATACAAGGCGCTTCTTCATCACCCAAAGCTGGCGTCTCGTGTTCGATTGCTGGCCCACTTCGGTTGCCTCGAACGCGACGCTCAGCATTCCTTTCGCGCCCTTTCAGTCGGTGACGGCGATCCGCGTGCACGACGCAAGCGACGCGCCGCAGACGCTCAATGCGGCGACCTATCGCGCGCCCACCTCGACCGAGGACGGCCGCGTTAATTTCGCATCGGCGCCGCCGGCGCCTGGACGCGCGAGCGACGGAATCGAGATCGACTTCAACATCGGCTATGGCGCCCTCACGAGTGATGCGCCGCAGCCGCTGCGCCAGGCGATTTTGACGCTCGTCGCGTATTGGCGCGAACATCGCGGGGACGGCGGGGACGACGCTTTGCCCAAAGCTGTCGCGCAGCTCGCCGCGCCGTTTCGGCGGGAGCGGCTGCTGTGAGCGGGCTCCCCATCGGCGCGCTACGCCATCGCGTGACGCTCGAAGCGCCGATCGACGCGCCCGATGGCGCCGGCGGTTTTTCGCGCAGCTTTACGCCGGTCGTAAATCTTTGGGCGCACGTCGCGCCTTCGGGCGTCCGCGAGGATTTCGTCGAGCAGCGCGCCGAGCAGGCGACAACTCATGTCGTGACGATCCGCTGGCGCGACGATGTCTCAAAGGACATGCGCTTTGTCTACCGCGGTCGCAACCTTCGCATCCAATCGGTTCTCGATCCCGATGAGCGCCAGCGATTTTTGATCTGCCAATGCGAAGAGATCGCTTAAAGGACTCGCCATGAGTGCTTCTCCCGTCATCGCGCTGCGCAAGGCGATCCGCGCCTATCTCTTCGCGGATGCAGGCTTCGCCGCCGCGCTCGGCCAAAAGCTTTACGACGAGGCGCCACGCGGCGCCGAACCGCCCTATGCGCTTTTTGGCGAAGCGCAGCTGCGCGATTGGTCCGCCGATCTCTCGCCGGGCGCGGAGCAGCTCTTTACGATCAGCGTCACGTCGACGATGCGGGGGCTGAGCGAGGCGCTCGAACTGGCGCAGCGCATCGCCGATCTTCTCGATGAGGCGGCGCTCAATCCTCAGGATCATCGGCTGGTCGACCTGCGCTTCCTCTCCATGGAAGCGCGTCGCGAGCAGAACGGTCGCTTCGGGCGAGTCAATCTGCGCTTTCGCGCCACGACAGAATATCTTTAACGGAGCTCAATGATGGCCGCCCAGAAAGGCAAGGATCTGCTCTTGAAAATTCATGACGGCGCGAGCTTCGTCACGGTGGCCGGCTTGCGCACGCGACGCCTCGCGCTGAATGCCGACACGGTCGACGTGACCGACGCCGAGTCGAGCGGCCGCTGGCGCGAATTGCTGGACGGCGGCGGACTGAGGCGCGCGAGCGTCTCCGGAACTGGCGTGTTCAAAGACCAGTCGTCGGATGCGCTCCTGCGCCAGACCTTCTTCGACGGGCTGCTGCGCGAATGGCAGATTGTCATTCCGGACTTCGGCGTGCTCTCGGGCCTGTTCCAGATCGCCAATCTCGATTACCGCGGCGAATATGCCGCTGAAGTGACCTTCGACATTTCGCTCGAATCGGCGGGCGCCCTCGCCTTCGCGGCGTTGTGAGGTTTGAACGGCTCAACCGTCATTCTCGACACGCAAAGCGCGAACAGGAATCCAGGGACAAAATCAAACATGCTTGTTGCGACTCTGGATTCCCGTTCAGGCCTTCGGCCTGCCGGAATGACAATTCCAGATGGACCGGCGCATTTCATATGAGGACGCAATGGCAAACAGCAAGCGCGGCGAAATCGACGCGACGATCGACGGCAAAAGTTACACGCTCTGCCTGACGCTCGGCGCGCTCGCCGAACTCGAAAGCGGCTTTGGCGCCAGCGATCTTGTCGCGCTCGCGAGCCGCTTTGAGGAACGACGGCTTTCCGCACGCGACATACTGCGCATCATCGGCTGCGGGCTGCGCGGCGCCGGCAACGACATAAGCGACGAAGACGTCGCGAGAATGAAAGTTTCGGAAGGTCTTGCAGGCTATGTGCGTATCGCGGCCGATCTCCTCGCCGCGACCTTCGGCGATGCGCCTGAGCGGAGCGCCGACGCAAACCCTCCGACGCCGCAGGACGCTTGAGGCAAACGGAAGAAGCGGCGCGCGACGCCTCCCATCGCGCGCCCTTTCCGTTCGCGCGCGCCATGGCCTTCGGGCTCGGCGTCCTGCGGCTCACATCGCACGATTTCTGGTCGATGACGCCGCGCGAACTTTTTTGCGCGGCGGAGGGCGTTTACGGCTTAGCGCCAAGCGCGCCGTCGCGCGCGGCGCTTGAAGCAATGATGCGCCAATTTCCCGATTCTCAAGGATCGACATGACGACGAATTTCGACCCCTTCCCGGACCCGTTCAACACGCCGGGCGCGAATGAGCGTGGTACAACAGCTAACCTGCAAGCGACGAAACTTCTGCTCGATCAGATCAACGCGTCGGCAGGAAATGTCACGAAGACGCTTCAGCTGGGGTTCGGCTCGGCGACGGCAAGCGGCCGCAGCTTCAACGACGTGCTCTCGACGATCGCACAGTCGCTGACGCGCATGGCCTTGCGCGCCGGAACCAAGGCGCTCGCCGAAGGACTGGTGAGCGGATTGAGCGGCATGTTTTCCGGCGTCCTCGGCGGCGCCGGGACCGTTGCGCCTTTCGCGCAGGGCGGGGTCGTCGCAAGTCCAACCTATTTTGCGAGCGGCGGCGCGATGGGGCTGATGGGCGAGCGCGGCGCCGAGGCGATCATGCCGCTCGCGCGCGGCGCGGATGGCCGCCTCGGCGTCGTCGCGCAAGGCGCCGCCGCGCGTCCGGTTGCGGTCACGGTCAACATCGCTGCGCAGGATATCGAAAGCTTCCGCCGTTCGGAGGCGCAAATCACGGGCGCCCTGGCGGGGGGCTGTCGCGCGCGGCCAGCGCAACCTCTAAGCGGGCGCAGCCGGCATGAGCGATTTTCACGAGATCCGCTTTCCGCTTGATATCTCGCTGGGCGGGCGCGGCGGACCGGAGCGGCGCACAGAGATCGTGACGCTCGGCTCCAATCGCGAGGCGCGCAACGCCCGCTGGGCGCATTCGCGGCGCCGCTATGAAGCTGGCTACGGCGTCAAGAGTCTCACGCAACTTTCGCAGATCATCGAATTCTTCGAAGAGCGGCGGGGCCGGCTTTACGGCTTTCGATGGCGCGATCGCGCCGATTGCGCCTCCTGCGCGCCGGGCGCGACGCCGAGCCCAACCGATCAAACAATCGGAATGGGAGATGGCGCGCGCACCGCGTTTCAGCTTGTGAAGATTTACGGAGGCGCCTTTTCCGCTTATGCGCGCGACATCGTAAAGCCGGTCGCTGGAACAGTGCGCGTCGCCGTCGACGACGTCGAGAAATCGGCGCCGGATGTGAGCGTCGACGCCGCAACAGGAATTGTGACCTTCACGCCCGGCGCCATTCCCTCGGCGGGAGCGGTCGTCACCGCTGGCTTTCTCTTCGACGTGCCAGTGCGCTTCGATACGGATTTTCTCGGAATCGACATGCACGCCTTCGAGGCCGGCGCGATTCCAAATATTCCGATCATTGAAATCATCCTGTAGCCCTGCTGCGTCACGGCGAGCGAAACGAAGCAACCGTAGCCGCATTCTGGATTGCTTCGCCGCATTCGCGTCCCGCAATGCCGCGGCACGATCAACCGAATTGGAAATATCCATGCTGTCGCTCTCTCCTTCGATGCTGGCGAAGCTCGATCGACGCGCCACGACGTTTTGTCAGTGCTGGCGCGTTGCGCGCAACGATGCGACAGCGATGGGCTTCACTGATCATGATCGCGATCTGACATTTAATGGCGTGACCTTTCGCGCAAATACCGGGCTTTCCGCTTCGCAGCTCGAATCGGGCGTTGGCTTTGCGCCGGGAACCGGCGAAGCGGCCGGCGCCTTGAGCGACGAGAGCCTCACCGAGGCGGATCTGCTGAACGGCCTCTATGACGGCGCCTCGGTCGAGACATGGCTCGTCGATTGGACGAATGTCGCTGATCGCGTCTTGCTGGATGTCGCGACGATCGGCGAGATACGTCGTGGCGAGATGGCTTTCGCCGCGGAGCTGCGCTCGAGCGCGCATCTTTTCGATCAGCAGCAGGGCCGCGCCTTTCAGCGCAGTTGCTCGGCTAATCTCGGCGACGTGCGCTGCGGATTCAATGTTTTGGCGGCCGGCTTTCACGCGACGGGCATCATCGCCGTCTCCGTTGGGGGCGCCATCGACATCGACCTTTCCGAAAATTTCGACAGCGGCTTCTTTGCAGGCGGCGCACTGACCTTCACAAGCGGCGCGAATGAGAATGCCCGTTTCACGATCAAATCGCATCGGCAGGCAAATCTTCGCGCGAGCGTCACGCTGTGGACGCCGCCGGGCGGCGCGATCCTCGCCGGAGACGCCGTTCTCATGACGGCGGGATGCGACAAGACCCCGTCATCCTGTCGCTTGAAGTTCGACAATATCGTCAACTTCCGCGGCTTCCCGCATATGCCGGGCAATGATCGAGTCATCGCCTATCCGAGCGCGCTTGCGCCGGCGATGGACGGCGGGAGTTTTTTTAGATGACCCGCGCCGACATTGTCGCGGCGGCGCGGCGTTGGCGTGGCACGCCTTACGTGCATCAAGCCTCGCTCATTCATGTCGGCTGCGACTGCCTCGGGCTCGTGCGCGGCGTCTGGCGCGACATCATCGGCGACGAACCGGAGGCGGCGCCCGCATATACGCCCGATTGGGCCGAAGCCTTGAGCGCCGAGACATTGCTTGACGCCGCTCATCGGCATTTCAGCGCGGTGGCTTTAAGCGATTTTCGTGAAGGCGACGTTCTGCTGTTTCGCTTTCGCGAACATCTACCAGCGAAACATCTCGGCATCGCAATATCGACGACGCATATGATTCACGCCCATGCCGGGGCCTGCGTCGCGGAGGTCGCGATTGGCCCGCATTGGCGCAAGAAGCTTGTAGCCGCCTTCGCCTTTCCGGGCGTTGCTGACTGAATGCTTTCAATTTGTCATTCCCGGCAGGCCGAAGGCCTGACCGGGAATCCAGAGCCGTTCACACGAATCTCTGCAATCGTCTGGATTCCTGGTCGCTGCGATGCGCGCGTCGGGAATGACCTTCTTCGAGACGCTCATGGCCACTCTTGTTCTGCAAACGATCGGCTCTGTCGCCGGCGGCGCGATTGGCGGACCTGTTGGTTCCTCGATCGGCCGCGTGCTCGGCGGCTTTGGCGGCTCCTATATCGACGCCGCGCTGCAACCGCAGGCATCGCCCCGCTATTCGATCGGCCCGCGGCTGAAATCGATGGACGGGATCACCTCAACGGAAGGCGCCGGCGTGCCGCGCGTCTATGGCCGCGCGCGCATCGGCGGACAGATGATCTGGGCGACGCGTTTTCTCGAACGCGTCAATGTTTCCTTTACGCAGACACAGCATCAGGGCAAAGGCGGCGGCGGCAGCGGCGGCTTCAACATTCAGTTCACCTATGCCTATTCGGCGAATTTCGCGATCGGGCTCTGCGAAGGGCCTATCGCTTTCGTGCGACGTATCTGGGCTGACGGTTCAGAGCTCGACATCACGACGCTGCCGATTCGTATCTATGCCGGGACTGAAGATCAGGAGCCAGATCCGCTGATCGTCGCCAAGGAAGGAGCCGAAAACGCGCCCGCCTATCGCGGCCTCGCCTATATCGTTTTCGAGGATCTCGCGCTCGCCGCATTCGGTAATCGCATTCCGCAATTCACCTTCGAGGTCGTGAAGCCCGTCGAAGGGCTCGGCGCAATGATCCGGGCCGTCGACCTTATTCCCGGCGCGACGGAGGCCGGCTATCACCCTGCCCTCAAGCTCAATTTCTACTCGCCCGGCGCCACGGCGGCGGAAAATCGCCATCAGCTCACCGCCGCGACGGATTGGACCGCGTCGATCGACGCCCTGCAGGCGCTTTGTCCCAATCTCGAAAGCGTCGCGCTGGTCGTCGCCTGGTTTGGCGACGACCTTCGCGCTGAACATTGCACGATCGCGCCGCGCGTCGACGCGAGATTTAAAACCATCGGTCAGTTCAACTTCATTCTCGGTGGCTTCTGGCCGCCCGACTGGGCGGTGGCTGGGCTGACGCGCGCAACCGCGCGGCTCGTGTCGCAAATCGACGGCCGCTCGGCCTATGGCGGAACGCCCAGCGACGCGTCGGTCGTCGCCGCTATCGCCGACCTCACGGCGCGCGGCCTCGCGGTGACGTTCTATCCCTTCGTGATGATGGACGTGCCGCCGGGCAATACGCTGCCCAATCCTTACACAGGCGGCGTCGAACAGCCGGCGTTCCCGTGGCGCGGACGCGTCACATGCGATCCCGCGCCGGGTCGCCCGGGTTCACCTGACGCAACCGCGACTGCTGCGGCGCAGCTCAACGCATTCTTTTCGCGCTATCGCGCCTTCATTCTGCATTACGCCAATATTTGCGTCGCGGCCGGCGGCGTCGAGGCCTTCCTCATCGGCTCCGAGCTGATCGGCTTGACGCGCGTGCGCTCGGCGCCGGGCGCCTATCCCGCCGTCGCGGCGCTGACGACTCTCGCGGCCGAAGCGAAAGCGATTCTTGGCCCGCAACCAAAAATCTCTTACGCCGCCGACTGGACGGAATATGGCGCGCATGTTCCTACGAGCGGCGAAGCGCGCTTTCCGCTCGATCCGCTGTGGGCGTCAAGCGCCGTCGATTTCGTCGGCGTCGACGTCTATTGGCCGCTCTCCGACTGGCGCGACGGCGACGCGCATCTCGACGCGCAGGAGGCGGCGAGCATTTATGATCTCGACTATCTCAAGTCTCGCATCGCTTCGGGCGAGGCCTATGATTGGCATTACGCCGACGCAAATGCGCGCCTAGAGCAAGATCGCACGCCGATCATCGATGGACTGGGCAAGCCTTGGATCTTCCGCCAGAAGGATTTTCTGTCATGGTGGTCGCAACCGCATTACGAGCGCGTCGGCGGCGCTGAGCTGGCGGCGCCAACGGCATGGGTCCCGCAGTCGAAGCCGATATGGATCGTCGAGACGGGATGTCCCGCGGTCGACCGCGGCGCCAATGCGCCGAATGTTTTTCCGGATCCGCGCTCGAGCGATGGCGGTCTGCCGTATTTCTCGCGCAACGGCCGCGACGATCTCATGCAGGCGCGATTCATCGAGGCGATGATCGCGCATTTCGATCCGGCGGCGCCCGGCGGCGGGGCGCGCAACCCGACGTCCAACCTCTACGCCGGGCCGATGGTCGATCCGGCGCGCCTGCACATATGGTGCTGGGACGCGCGCCCCTTTCCTGCCTTTCCGACGCAAGCCGATGCATGGAGCGACGCCGCCAATTGGGAAACGGGCCACTGGCTGAACGGACGACTCGAAGGCGCCCCGCTCGACCGCCTCCTGCTGGCGCTCGCCGGCGCCGTCTCCGCGCCTGAAGTTGTCACGCAGCGGCCGAACGTCAGCGGCTTTCTCGACGGCTATGTGCTGGAGCGGCCGATGTCGCCGCGCGAGGCGATCGATCCTCTTGCCGCGCTTTACGGCATCGACGTCGTGGCGAGCGCGGGCGCCTTGCGCTTCGTCGATCGGCGCGGGAAGCCGGTGTGCGAAATTGACGAAGATGATCTCGTTTCCGGCAAAACCGCGTCGCTCGTGACGCTGGCGCGGGCGCAGGAAAGCGAACTGCCGCAGGAGATCGCGCTTTCCTTCTGCGATTCCGAAAACGACTTTCAAATGGCGCGAGTCTTATCCCGCAGACTCGAGGGACGCTCGGCGCGCCAGAGTGAAGCGCAAGCCGCGGTGATGACGAATCGCGCCAATGCGCAGTCGCTTGCGGAGAGCTGGCTTCAGGACTTGTGGATCGGACGCGAAACCGCGGAGTTTACGCTGCGGCCTGGCCTTCTCGCCTTGCAGCCCGGCGATCTGGTGCGGCTCGGCGCAGCGGGCGGCGGCCGGTTGTTTCAAATTCAAAGCATCACGGACGGCGCCGCGCGGCAAGTGCGCGCGCGCGCGGCGGACGCGTCCGTCTATGACGTAGCCGCGCCGCTGCTTGGACGCGTGAATGTCGTATCGCCGAAGATGGTCGGACCGCCGAGAGTCGAAATTCTCGACCTCGCGCTGGCGCGCGACGAAGAAGCGCTCTCCTATGTCGCCGCCTTCGCCGATCCCTGGCCCGGTCCGCTCGCAATCTGGAGGATGACGTTCCAAGGCGGCTATGAGCAGATCGCGATCCTGGACAAGCGCGCGACGATCGGCGAGACGCTTGAAGTTCTGCGCGCCGGCCCAGTCGGACGTTTCGATAATGGCGGCGGCGTCACGATCAGAATCGGCGCCGAACACCTCTCGTCGGTGGGCGATCTCGCCGCGCTGGCGGGGCGCTCGTCGATGGCGATCCGCGTCGACGGCGACTGGGAGATTTTCGCTTTCGCGCACGCCGAACTTATCGGCGAACAGACGTATCGTCTGTCAAGGCTCATTCGCGGACTCGGCGGCGAAGAACATCTCGCCACGCGCGATGCGCCGGCCGGCGCGACCGTCGTGCTGCTCAATGACGCGATCTTGCCGCTCGCGCGCAAGGTCGCCGAGATTGGCGCGCCGATGACCTATCGAATCGGTCCGGCGGATCGCGACTATGCGGAGCCGATCTTCGTTCGGCCGACGGTCGCCGCGACAAACAAGGCGCTGCGTCCCTACGCGCCGACGAAGGCGCGCGCCCGGCGCACGCCGGCCGGCGTCGTCATCGATTTCGTGCGGCGCGGACGCATCGACTCCGACGCCTGGGAGGCGCTCGACATTCCGCTCGGCGAGGCGAGTGAATCCTATGAAGCCGATATCGCACTGCCGGCGAGCGGAAAGCGCACGATCACCGCCGCGGCAGCGTCGATCCTCTATCCCGCCGCCGAAGAACTCGACGATTTCGGCGCGCCGCAAAGCGAATTGACGCTTTCACTTTATCAGATGAGCGCGACGGCTGGACGGGGTTTCCCGCTGACGACGACGCTCCCCGTCCAATAGGAAAAACGATGACGCAAACCACGCATCTTGCGCTGCCCTTCATCGAGGCGGCGCAAGCGCAAAAGCACGTCACGCATAATGAAGCTCTGGCGCTGATCGACGCGCTGACGCAGCTTTCGGTGTCTGCGCGAGACGTGACGTCGCCGCCCGCGACGTCGGCGGAAGGCGACCGTGTGCTCGTCGGCGCCGGCGCGACCGGCGCCTTCGCCGGCAAGAGTGATCAGATCGCAACATTCCTCGCAGGCGGCTGGACCTTCCTTTCGCCGCAGGCCGGCTGGCGCGCCTATGTCGACGCGGAAGCGCTTCTGCTGCTCTATGACGGCGCGGGATGGATTGATTGCGGCCTGTCATTGCGCCAGCTGCAAAACCTTGCGCGGCTTGGGATCGGCGCGACCGCCGACGGCGCCAATCCGCTGCTCGCCAAACTCAATGCGACGCTCTTCACCGCAAGGGGCGTCGGCGAAGGCGGCTCCGGCGATCTACGCTTCGCGCTCAACAAGGAGAGCGCCGCGAACACTCTCTCGCAACTTTACGAGTCGAACTATTCCGCGCGCGCCGAAACAGGGTTGATTGGCGACGATCATTTCCACGTCAAAGTGTCGCCCGACGGTTCGATCTGGAAGGAAGCGATCGTCATCGACAGCGCCACAGGCGCAGTCGCCTTTCCAAGCGGCGGCCCGGCGAAGGTTCATCTGTTTGCGGCCACGGATTCTTATACGCCGACGCCAGGAATGCGCTTTGTTGACGTGATCCTTTTTGGCGGCGGCGGCGGCGGCGGCGCAGGCGCGCGACAGGCGGCCGGGGCAATCGCCTCAGGCGGAGGCGGGGGCGGAGGCGGCGGAATTGCAAAAGGCAAGTTTACCCCAGCTCAGATCGGCGGGGGCCTCACCGTCACGATCGGCGCGGGCGGCACTGGCGGCGCAGCGCAGACCGTCGATAGCGCGGCTGGAAACAACGGAACTGCCGGCGGCAACACGACGTTCGGGACGCTGCTCTTTGCTGGCGGCGGCGGCGCGGGCTCTGGCGGCGGAAACTGTGGCCCTGAAGCTGGCGGGTCCGGCGGCGGGTCCGGCGGCGGCATTACCGCAGCCAATGTAACAAGCGCGGGCGGCGTCGGAGGGAGAATTTACATTAACGGGGCGGCCGT
>NZ_JAMRYX010000011.1 GCF_024448135.1 Methylocystis suflitae | reverse complement strand
TTTGAAGGTCGTCGCGCGCGGCACGCCGGGCTTCTCGGGCGCCGATCTGATGAATCTTGTCAACGAGGCGGCGCTGCTCGCGGCGCGGCGCTCGAAGCGGATCGTCACGAACCAGGAGTTCGAGGACGCGCGCGACAAGATCATGATGGGCGCCGAGCGCCGCACGCTGGTGATGACGGATGAGGAGAAGAAGCTCACCGCCTATCACGAAGGCGGCCATGCGCTCGTCTCCTTGAACGTGCCGGGCTCGATTCCGATCCACAAGGCGACGATCATTCCGCGCGGCAGAGCGCTCGGCATGGTGCAGGGCCTTCCCGAGCGCGATCAGATCTCGCAGAGTTACGAGCAGCTCGTGGCGATGCTGGCGATGGCGATGGGCGGCCGCGTCGCCGAAGAGTTGATCTTTGGGGCGGCGAAGACGACCTCAGGCGCCGCCTCGGACATTCAGCAGGCGACGCGCATCGCCCGCGCGATGGTCACCCAGCTCGGCTTCTCGGACAAGCTCGGCACGGTCGCCTATGCCGACCCGCAGCAGGAGCAATTCCTGGGCTACTCGCTCGGACGCACGCAGACCTTCTCCGAACAAACGCAGGAGACCATCGACGCGGAGGTGCGCCGATTGGTGCAGGAAGCTTACGAGAAGGCCAGGCAGATCCTCGTCGACAAGCGTACGGATTTGGATACGCTCGCCAATGCGCTTCTCGAGTTCGAGACGCTGTCTGGCGACGAGATCAAGGGTCTGCTCGCCGGCAAGCGGCCGGTGCGCGAAGAATCGTCGCCAACGCCGCCGCCGCGCGGCTCGGCGGTGCCGACGACGGGGCAGAAGCCAGAGCCCGACGTCGGCGGCCTGGAGCCGCATCCGATCTAAAGGGAAAACCCAGCGGTCCCGGCCGCTGGGTTTTTTGCATTCGAACTCGAGCGATCTATGTCTTGGACCGGGCTATCAGATCTTTAAGCGTCTCGGCGGGTCGACAGAGCGCGGCCTTGTCGCCCATCGAAACGATCGGCCGCTCGACCAGAATCGGATGCCTTTCGATGGCGGCGAAGATCTCGTCATCCGACAGGGCGGGATTCTCGAGTCCCAGCTCCTCATAGGGCGTCCCGCGCTTGCGCAATATCTCACGCACGCTCTTGCCCATGCGGCGCAAAAGGTCTTTCAAGGTCGCCCGATCGGGCGGGTTTTTGAGATATTCGATCACTTGCGGCTCGTAGCCGGCTTCCCGTAGCGCGGCGAGCACGTTGCGAGAGGTGCCGCAGCCCGGATTATGGTAGATTTTGACTTGCATCTGGACATCCGTTCAAACGATGTGCGAGGGTTCATTAACCGTTCGTTAGGCCGGCGAAAACACGCATTCGACGTTATGGCATTATGCTCATAGATCCGCCGACTTGGCGTGATAGATGGCGTCAAGATGCGCCGATTTGGCGCCGAGGCGCTCGCTGAGGATCTTCAATGACCCGCACCTATTTCGGCACAGATGGCATTCGTGGCCTCGCCAACGAGAAGATCACGCCCGAGCTCGCGCTCAAGGTTGGGCAGGCGGCCGGGTTGATCTTTCATCGCGGCGAAGGTCGGCACCGCGTCGTCATCGGCAAGGACACGCGGCTCTCAGGCTATATGATCGAATATGCGCTTGTCGCCGGCTTCACCTCCGTCGGCATGGAGACGCTGCTGTTGGGACCGATGCCGACGCCCGCGGTCGCCATGCTCACAAGGTCGATGCGCGCCGACGTTGGCGTGATGATTTCCGCCTCTCATAATTCCTTCGAGGACAACGGCATCAAGCTGTTTGGACCGGACGGCCACAAGCTTTCGGACGAGATCGAACACGATATCGAGCGCCTCATCGACGGCGATATGTTGCGCAAGCGCGCAGGACCGAGAGATCTCGGACGCGCCCGCCGCATCGACGACGTGCGCGCGCGCTATATCGAGTTCGCCAAGCGCACGCTGCCGCGCAATATGAGCTTGGAAGGCTTGCGCGTCGTCGTCGATTGCGCGAATGGCGCGGCCTATAAGGTGGCGCCCGAGGCGCTGTGGGAGCTTGGCGCCGAAGTGATCGCGATCGGCGTCGATCCCGACGGTTTCAACATCAATCATCGCGTGGGCTCCACAGCGCCGCAGGCGCTGCGCGACAAGGTGCGCGAGCTGCGCGCCGACGTGGGCATCGCGCTCGACGGCGACGCCGACCGTGTCATCCTTGTCGACGAAAATGGGCGCTTGATCGACGGCGATCAGCTCATGGCGGTTATCGCCGAAAGCTGGCGCGATCAGGGGCTGCTGTCCAAGCCCGGAATCGTCGCGACAATCATGTCCAATTTTGGATTGGAGCGCCATCTGAATTCAATCGGGCTCGCTCTCGAGCGAACGCCCGTCGGCGACCGTTATGTGATCGAACGCATGCGCGAAGCCGGCTACAACATTGGCGGCGAACAGTCGGGCCATATCATTCTTTCTGACTATTGCACGACGGGCGACGGGCTCGTGACGGCGATGCAGGCGCTCGCAGAGGTGAAGCGTCAGGATCGTCCGGTGAGCGAAGTTTGCCATCGCTTCGAACCGCTGCCGCAGGTATTGGAGAATGTGCGCGCCAATCGTCGCGAATTGGAGCGCACGGCGGTGGCGGCTGCAATCGACGATGCGCGGGCGCGACTCGGCAACTCCGGCAGACTCATTGTTCGCGCCTCCGGCACTGAACCCGTGATCCGCGTCATGGGCGAAGGCGACGACCGCGAGCTGGTCGAATCTCTCGTCGCGCAGATCTGCAGCGCGCTGAAGGAATCAGCCGAAGCCGCCTGAGGGAGCTTAATGCGATTAGCGACGCCACGAGAAGGTCGCGGCGTGCGACCCGGGTACGCCTTGCGCGCTCGAGCCGGTCATCGATCACATGATTCCACGCGATCGGGACGCGCTCAAAGGTTAAGGAATTTGGTTAAGCAATAGGGTTAACCTGCCCTTAACCCTTATCACCCATGCTTTCCTTTCGGCGCTGCGCCATTCGAAAGCAATGTCGCGCGCGAAAATGGGAGCACATCATGCGCCGCTCCGTCGCCCTCCTGTCGTTCGTCCTGATTGCTGGCGCTGTGAACGCGCGCGCCGAAAATCTGCCGCCGCCGCCACTTGATGTCAGCGGCTGGTATCTTCGAGGCAATGTCGACGCGCCCGCGCAATTGACGGAAAGGCAGTCGCAGCTCCCGCCCAACCTTCTCGCCGACGTGGCGAATGGCTCCGCCCAACCAACGCATTATTCGATGAGCGAATTGCGCTAGATCACGCTGCATTTGGGCGAAATCGCCCAAATGCAGATAACGTGATCGATTCCCAAAAGTTAGAGCGCGCTCTAAACGAAAAACCGGTTCCCACTTTTTCGCAGCGCGCTCTAGCGTTCAAAATACGCGCGAGCCAGAACGATTTCATGTCCGCAATGCGCGCCAAGAAGCGGACGTTCGCAAGCGTCGTAAGCCGCCTTAAGCGACCATGGCGATGAGCGTTGCGCCAAATGCGCCGAGGATCACGACCAGCCACGGCGGCGTCCGCCATAGGACGAGCAAGAGGAAAGCGAGGAGGCCCAGCCCGAAATCCGCTGGGCCAAGGATCGCGCTCGTCCAAACAGGGGTATAGAGCGCCCCGAGCAGAATGCCGACGACCGTCGCGTTGATCCCCTTGAGCGCCGATTGCGCCGCGGTTCGATGACGCAAAGCGTCCCAAAAAGGCAGCGCGCCGACGACGAGAAGGAAAGACGGCAGGAAAATCGCGGCGAGACAGATCAGCCCACCCGCCCAGCCGTTTGGCTCAGACGTCATCGCTGCGCCGAGATAGGCCGCGAAAGTGAATAGTGGGCCGGGAACCGCTTGCGCCGCGCCATAGCCGGCAAGGAAGGCATTCCGGTCGATCCAGCCCGGCGATACGAAGGCTTGCTGCAGCAGCGGCAGCACGACGTGCCCGCCGCCGAAAACGAGCGACCCTGAGCGATAGAAGCCGCTGATAAGCTCTATCGTAGGATTGGCGGTCGCCTTCGCCAGAATGGGCAACCCGACCAGCAAAACGGCGAACAACGCGAGCGAGGCGACGGCCGTGCGTCGGGTGATGGGGATCGATAGCGGCGTCGTGGCTCCGTTGTTTTCCCCCGAGAGGAACAGCCAGCCAATGACGCCCCCCGCCGCAATCGCCCCAATCTGACCGCTGGCGGTGGGGACCGCCAACGTCAGCAGCGTCGCGGCCACGGCGATGCTCGCCCGGCTCCGATCCGGACAAAGGTTTCGCGCCATCCCCCATACCGCTTGCGCGACGACCGCGACAGCGACGACTTTGAGGCCGTGCAGCCAGGCGACCTGCGAGAGATCGCCGAGGCGCCCGACGCCATAGGCGAAGCCGATCAACGCAAGCGCCGAAGGCATGGTGAAGCCGATCCATGCCGCCAAGCCGCCGGCAAGACCTGCCCGCAACATGCCGATGATGATGCCGACCTGACTGCTGGCGGGACCCGGTAGGAACTGGCAGAGCGCGACGATATCCGAATAGGCGGCCTCATCGAGCCATTTGCGGCGCCCAACGAACTCAGCGTGGAAATAGCCAAGATGGGCGACCGGCCCGCCGAAGCTCGTTACCCCGAGGCGCAGAAAGACTCCAAGCACTTCCAGGATCGAGAACAGCCGCTCACTCAGGGACGGCCGTCGCGACGCTCTGAGCGACATAAATGGGGGCGCTGTTTTCTTGCTGGCTTTGGGCATTTACATGATGGGCGTAAGGATGAAGCAAGAAGCAAAGCGTGAGCATATCTCATCCATGTCCGACCTGACCGAAATCGGAGGAGCCACGCCTCAGACCAATGCGCCTGAGATCAGCGTCTCCGAACTCGCGAACGCGCTGAAGCAGACGATCGAGGATCGCTTCGGGCGCGTGCGCGTGCGCGGCGAGATCTCCAACTATCGCGGCCCGCACGCCTCCGGACACGCCTATTTCTGTCTCAAGGATCAGAATGCGCGTCTCGACGCGGTGATCTGGCGATCGACTTTTCTGCGCCTGCGGACGCGGCCGCAGGAGGGGCTGGAAGTCGTCGCGACCGGCCGCGTCACAACCTTCCCCGGCAAGTCCTCCTATCAGATCATCATCGAGTCGCTGGAGCCGGCCGGCGTCGGCGCGCTGATGGCGCTGCTCGACGCGCGCCGCAAGGCGCTCGCGGCCGAGGGCCTCTTCGACGAAGCGCGCAAGCGCCCCCTGCCCTTCCTGCCGCGCGTCGTCGGCGTGGTGACCTCGCCGACCGGGGCTGTCATCCGCGACATCCTGCATCGGCTCAACGACCGCTTCCCGCGTCGCGTGCTGGTCTGGCCCGTGCGGGTGCAGGGCGAGAGTTGCGCTGAGGAGGTCGCCGCGGGCATTCGCGGTTTTAACGCGCTGCCTGCCGGGGGCGCCATTCCCCGCCCCGATGTGCTGATCGTCGCGCGCGGCGGCGGCTCGCTCGAGGATCTGTGGGGCTTCAATGAGGAGGTCGTCGTTCGTGCGGCGGCGGAGAGCGCCATTCCGCTTATTTCGGCGATCGGTCATGAGACTGATACGACGCTCATCGATTTCGTCGCGGACCTTCGCGCGCCGACGCCGACTGGCGCGGCCGAGAAAGCCGTTCCGGTGCGCGTCGAGCTTTTCGAACATCTCGCCATACGCACAAGCCGGCTGGAGGGCGCGCGCCGCCGCGCCATGGAACAGCGGCGCGTCCAGCTTTCAACCTACGCGCGCCTGCTCCCCGCTGGCGACGCCCTGCTCGCCAATCCGCGCCAGCGTTTTGACCGGTCGGCGGAGCGGCTGGCCGCCGGCGCCCGCGCCGCCCGAGACGGTAGGCGTCTACGGCTGTCGCGCGCCGCAACGCTGCTCGCCCGCCACTCGCCGCAGGCGGAGCTGGCGCGCGTGCGTGAGCAGCTGCGCGGTCTTGGCGCGCGGCTGCAGCAGGGTTATCGCGCCCGACGCGTGCTCGCGGGTCAGGAGAACGCCGCCGCCAGGCAGCGCCTCGCCGGCTCGGCGCAGCGTCTCGACCGCGCGATCGCCGGCTTGATCGGCGGCCATCAGGATAGGATCGACAGACTGGCCCGGCTGCAGGAATCGCTCAGCCATCGCTCGGCGTTGGCGCGCGGCTTTGCGCTGGTGCACGATGACAGCGGCGCGCTGGTGCGCAGCGTCGCTCAGGCTCCCCCTGGAACGGGTCTCGATATCGAGATCGCCGACGGCAGAATCCACGCGCGCGCTGGCATTGCGATTCCAGATCCGCCGGCGCGCCCGCGCCCGCGGCGCCGCCTGAAAAGCGCCAACAGCGACGATCAGGGATCGCTGTTCTGACCTATTCGAATCGCATCTGCCACGCGACGATGCTGCGCTGCATGGCCGCCCGCGGGAGATAGCAGAAGACATTGGTGGAGATCGGCGCCTCGACGCAATGATAGTGCTCCTTGCTCCAGTCGTAGCCGAGCGTATCCATGCAAGCGACGATCTTGTCGTGAATGAGCTTCGGGTTGGATCGCCGCTCCGCCGGAAAATCCCGCTCCGCCTGGTATTCGCAGTCGGTGACGTCCATCTTCTGGCCTTCGAAATAGCGGCCGCTGGCGCCGCTCGTGACGAACATCGCCTCGGTGGCGAGAATGAAGACCAAGCCGACCGCCAGTGCGAGCTTGCCTTGCCACTTGGTCTTGAAGAAGTGCAGATCGAGTAGCGACAGCAGTCCGATCGCCAGGAGACCGCCGCCCAGAAGCAGCGTCAACGGCGATAAAAAAGGCGCGATGCCTTCATTCATGTCACACTCCTGATCGCGCGCGCCGCCGCATCGCGCGTCATTAATCAATATTAAGAGCGAGAGTCTCTGCAAAGCAACCGCGCGCACGTCGCTTCGCAGCCGGCGCGGGTTCTTTCTTGGACGCGAAGCGCCGAGAACGCGCGGCGCGGACCGCTCCCACATTCCTTACGCTAGATGCGCGCCGCCACGCGGACGCGCCCTCGCGCCGAACGCCCGCCAAATTCGCGCCGAAACAGAGCGT
>NZ_JAMRYX010000010.1 GCF_024448135.1 Methylocystis suflitae | reverse complement strand
CAGGCGAGCAGTCCATAGAGGACGGCGCCGGCCAACGTCCTACGGACGCAGGCCGTTTTGCTGATGGAGCTCATGATTTTCTCCCGGTATGCTGCGCTTTATGGCGCGCTTTTCTTTGCGCAAACTGAGCCATCGTTTGACGTCTGGCAAGCCCCGGCGCCCTGCGGCGACCTAAAGGAGTCGGGTCGCAGCGCTTGACTGCCTCAGCGCTTCGCGCCAGCCTACGTCCGCCGGGGGAGCCCGCCCGGCGGCGCTTCCTTGCGCGCCGCCACGGGGCTGAGAGGCCGCAAGACGCGCGAAAGCGCGGGGGCGGCGACCCTTCGAACCTGATCCAGTTGAGACTGGCGGAGGGATGGTGTCAGCGAAATTTCCCAAAAGGCGGCGCTCATGCTCGCGCGCGTGATCGGCGCCGGCGTCGCCGGACTCTGCGCCGCCGATGCGCTCGCCAGGAAGGGCGTCGACGTGGAGATCGTCGAGCGCGAGTCTGCGCCGGGCCTCGGCTGCTCGCGCTTCGCCGGCGGCATGATCGCGCCCTGGTGCGAACTGGAAAGCGCCGAGCCCCTGGTCGCGACGCTCGGCGAAGAAGCGCTCGACTTCTGGTCGCGCGAGCTTGGCGTCGCGACGGTCGCCGGCAGCCTTGTCGTGGCGCCCGCGCGCGAGCGGGCAGAGCTCGCCGACTTCGCGCGGCGCTCGCGCAATTTCGACCAGCTGGACGCAAAAGATATCGCAGCGCTGGAGCCAGATCTCGCCGGGCGCTTCGACGCCGCGTTGTTTTTTCGGCAAGAAGCGCATCTCGATCCCCGGGCGGCGCTCATCGCGCTGACTGAGCGCCTCGCGCAACTGCCGAATGTGACGCTGCATTTTCAGCAGGACGCCGCGGCGCTGGCGACGATCCCGGATTGGACAATCGACTGCCGCGGCTTCGCGGCGCGCGACGCGCTATCCGGCCTGCGCGGCGTGAAGGGCGAAATGCTGATTCTGCGCAGCGAGGAGATTTCCCTGGCGCGTCCCATACGCATGCTGCATCCGCGCCGGCCGGTTTATGTCGTGCCGCGCGGCGGGGGACTGTTCATGGTCGGCGCGACGATGATCGAGAATGAGGAGCGCGCGCGGGTCACCGCGCGGTCGGTCGTCGAACTCGTCAACTCCGCTTTTGCGGTCCACCCGGCCTTCGCCGAGGCCGAAATTGTCGAGACCGGCTCGGACCTGCGACCTGCCTTCGCCGACAATCTGCCCCGTCTTTTGAAGCGGGGTCGCACACTCTATATCAATGGGCTCTACCGCCACGGGTTCCTGCTTGCCCCGGCGCTGGCGCGCCGCGCGGCTGAGGTCGTTGTGAACGACGGGTATTTCCCAGAGGTGATGGATGCTGATTCAGATCAACGGGCGGCCGCAGGATGTGAGCGCGACGACGTTGCAGATGCTGCTCGACGAACTGGGATATGATGAAAAAACCGTCGGCACCGCTCTGAACCAGGAATTCGTGCGCGCCAAGGACCGCGCCGAGACGCGGCTTCGCGAAGGCGACGCCGTCGAGATCGTGACGCCGAGACAGGGCGGGTGAGCGAGTTTGATGCATGACTGACCCGGTGACGCTTTACGACGTCGCGCTGTCCTCGCGGCTGCTGCTCGGCACCGCCCGCTATCCGTCGCCGGCGATCCTGGCGGAATCGATTCGCGCGTCGGGATGCGAGATCGTCACCGTCTCGCTGCGGCGCGAGGCCGGCGGGGCGCGCGCGGGCGAGGCCTTCTGGAGCCTCATCCGCGACGTCGGCGCGCGCGTGCTCCCCAATACCGCCGGCTGTCGCACCGCCAAGGAGGCGATCGCGACCGCGCAAATGGCGCGCGAAGTCTTCGCGACCGACTGGATCAAGCTTGAAGTTATCGGCGAAGAGGACACGCTACAGCCTGACGTCTTCGGGCTGGTCGACGCCGCGCGCGCGCTCTCGGACGACGGCTTCAAGGTCTTTCCCTACACGACCGACGATCTCGTCGTGGCGGAAAAGCTGCTCGACGCCGGCTGCCGTGTGCTGATGCCCTGGGCGGCGCCTATCGGCTCCGGGCGCGGGGTAAACGACGCTTTCGCCTTGCGGGCGCTGCGCGCGCATTTTCCCGAAACGCCGCTCATCGTCGACGCGGGGCTTGGCGCGCCCTCCCATGCCGCGCTGGTGATGGAGATGGGCTATGACGCCGTGCTGCTCAACACCGCCGTTTCCCGCGCCGGCGACCCCGTCTTGATGGCGCGGGCCTTTGCCCTCGCGATCGAAGCCGGCCGGGCCGGCTTCCGCGCGCAGCCGATGACGCCGCGCGACATGGCGGAGCCTTCGACGCCCCTCATCGGCCGTCCCTTCGACAGACTGGCGTAGGGAAACGGCTGGTGGCGGCGCTGAAGCTCGATCCCTTCTATCTCATCGTCGATGACGCCGATTGGCTTTCCCGCCTGCTGCCGCAAGGCGTCAAGCTCGTGCAGCTGAGGGTGAAGGATCGCGCCGAGCCCGACGTGCGCGCTCAGATCGGGATCGCGCGGGAGGCGTGCGCGCGACATGGCGCGCAGCTCGTCGTCAACGACTACTGGCGTCTCGCGATGGAGGAAGGCTGCGACTTCGTCCACCTCGGCCAGGGCGATCTCGACGCGGCGGACATCCCGGCGCTGCGCCGCGCCGGCGTCAGGATCGGCGTTTCGACGCATGACCAAACCGAGCTCGACCGGGCGCTATCTGTCGCCGCGGACTATGTCGCGCTGGGGCCGATCTATCCCACATTGCTGAAACAAATGGATTTTGCGCCGCAGGGCCTCGCCCGGCTCGGCGCCTGGAAGGCGCAAATCGGCGAGACGCCTCTTGTCGCTATCGGCGGACTGACCCCGGAGCGCGCCATCGCCGCGCTTGCCGCCGGCGCCGACAGCGCCTGCGTCGTCACCGACATATTGCGCAGCGCGGACCCGGAGGCGCGCACGCGGGAATGGCTTTCCGCCACCCAACCCTGGCGAGACGGCGAGAGTTTCTTCGAGCCGGATTGCGCCGGCGCGAGGGTGTGCCCCTCGCCCAATCACGGCGAACGCCTGCGGCCGATTTCGTCGCTCGTGCTTCATTACACGGGCATGCCGACGGGCGAATCGGCTCTAGCCCTGCTCTGCAGCCCCCACTCTCAAGTCTCGGCGCATTATGTCGTCGAGGAGGATGGCCGCGTGCTGCAGCTCGTGCCGGAGTCGCGGCGCGCCTGGCATGCAGGGATAAGCCACTGGGCCGGCGAGACGGACATGAACTCCGCTTCAATCGGAATCGAAATCGTTCATCCCGGCCATGACGACCCGCGTCCCTATCCAGCGGTCCAGATCGAGGCGACGGCGGCGCTCGCCAAGGACATTTGCCGGCGCCATGCGATACCGCCCGAACGCGTGCTGGCGCATTCCGACATCGCGCCTGGGCGCAAGCGGGACCCGGGCGAGTTCTTTCCCTGGGACGAACTCGCACGCCGCGGCGTCGGGCGGGTCGCCAATGAGCCTATCGGCGCTGGCGCGACGACGGTCTCGCTCGGCGACGCGGGCGCCAAGGTCGCCTCGCTCCAGCGCGACCTCGCGGCTTATGGGTACGGCGTCGAGCAAACCGGCGTCTATGACGCGCAGACGGTCCGGGCGGTCGAGGCGTTCCAGCGTCACTTCCGCCCTGCAAAAGTCGATGGCCGCGCCGATGGCGAAACGCGCGTGGCGCTTGCGCATCTCGTGGCGGCGTTCGAGGAACCTGTATGAAGGCCGTCGTCGTGACGGGCGCTTCGACCGGGATCGGCGCTGCCTGCGTCAGCCTATTGGTCGAGAGCGGATTTCTCGTCTTCGCATCGGTCCGTCAGGACTCCGACGCCGCCGCGCTCACGGCGCGTCATGGCGCGGCCGTCATTCCGCTCCTCTTCGACGTGACCGACGCCGCCGCGATCGCGGCCGCCGCGCGCGACGTCGAGACGCGGCTCGATGGCGAAACGCTCGGCGGCCTCGTCAACAACGCCGGCCTCGCGGTCCCCGGACCGCTGCTGCATCTGCCCATCGAGGACTTTCGACGCCAGATCGAGATCAATGTGATCGGCCAGCTTCGAATCATCCAGGCCTTTGCGCCCCTGCTCGGCGCCGGCGGACCGCGACGCGGGGCGCCAGGCCGCATCGTCAATATGAGTTCGGTCGCCGGTCGCTTCGCCGCGCCTTTTCTCGGCGCCTACGCCACATCGAAATTCGGGCTAGAGGGCATGTCGGACGCGCTGCGGCGCGAGCTGATCGTCTATGGCGTCGACGTGATCCTGATCGAACCCGGCATGATTGCGACGCCGATCTGGGACAAGGCCGAAGCGACCGATCTCGCGATGTTCGAGGGCACGGCCTATGCCGCGCCAGGCGGGAGGATGCTGAAATGGGCTGTCGAGGCGGGCCGCCGCGCCCCCGGTCCCGAGGTCGTCGCGCGCGCCGTGTTGCGGGCGCTGACGGCGCCGCGCCCGCCCATCCGCATCCCGATCGTCAGGAATCGCTTTACGGACTACACCTTGCGCAGCCTATTGCCGGCGCGCCTCGTCGACTGGCTGACCGCGCGCCGGCTGGGGCTGCTGCCGAAATAGGCAACCGCCCCCGAGACGGATCTTGCGATCGTCGCAACGACGTTGAGATGAAAGAGGAGAGGCTATGTCCAATGCCAATGACTGTGGCGCGCCGGCGAAACATGGCGCGGTCTGCTGGAACGAACTCAATGTCCACGATGTCGAGCGGGCGAAGAAGTTTTACAGCCAAACTCTCGGCTGGAGCTTCGAGGGAATGCCCATGGACGGCGCCACATACTGGATCATCAGTTCGCAGGGCGCCCGGGTCGGCGGCATTTTTGAGATGAAAGCCCCCGAACTGGCGAGCGTTCCAGAACACTGGCTGACCTATATCGGCGTCGATGACGTGGACGCGCGTCTGGAGAAGGCCAAGGCCGCCGGCGCCACGATCTGCAAGGACGCCTTCGAGATCCCCGGCGTCGGCCGCATGGCCGTGCTGCAACAGCCGGGCGGCGCCTACATCGCCTGGATGACGCCGAAACCGGCGAGCGCCTAGGCGGAAGCGCTCGGCCTCGCCGGCTACCGCATGCTTGCCGCGCGCAGATCCGAAAGCGTCGCCATGAGCGTTAAGGGTTCGAATGGCGAAGGTTCGAAGCCCGCCGCCTGATAGAAGGCGGCGGCCTCAGCGGATATGGCGTGGACCAAGACGCCTCTGATTCCGATCGCCTCGGCTGCGTGGATAACGCGCTGGGTGGCGTCGCGGATGAGCGCGCGACCAAGACCCTGGTTCTGGCGCGTGCGATCGATCGCCAATCGGCCAAGCACCGCCACCGGAACAGGATCGGGCATATTGCGCCGAAGCCTTGGCGACGCCGTGATAACCGCGACCGCTCCGGAGGCGAGCGCGTAATAGGCGACAACGCGAGAACCTTCGCAGACGACGTAAGTTCGGGATGCGCCGCTCGCCTGATTGGTGCGGGCGCGGCGTCTCAGCCAGTCGTCGAGAGCGGAAACGCCGCAGTCGAAAGCGGAGAGTTCGTCGGCGTCGGATATCGGGCGGGGTGGATTGGGCTTCACTCCCACGGCGCTTTGGTCGTCATCATGCGCCGCAATTTCTCGTTCGGCGCGGGCGCCGCATCGAGGCGTTCGACGAAGCGCGCATAGTCTTCCGAGCTGACATTGAACAGCGTGCGGTCCAGCAACGCGTCTTGGGCGGCGCGGCGGCCGGCGTCGAGCAGAAACTCCGTGCGCGTCTTGCCGAGAAGCGTCGCTGCGCGCGCGATGAGTTCGCGGTCCTCAGGCCGAACTCGAAGATTGAGCGTCTCGCGTTTTGAGTTGGTCCGGTTGGCCGCCATGACGGTTTTCTCCAGCAATTCTCTTACTTTTAGCATGCAGTAACGATGATGTCATTACGCGTCACAAGCCGCAAACGCGGTCGGCGTTATGGTGGGCTCTCAAACGAATCGTCCTGCAAAAGAGCGCCTCATGTCACCTTTTTCCGATCGACTTTTCATCCGACTCGGCGATTTCGAAGGCGCCGCCGAAGGGCTCTACGCCATCGGCGCGCTGACCTTTACGATTGCCTTGGTTGTCGTCATCGCCGCCGTCGTCTATTTCCGGAGCGCTTGACCTTACGGCCGTTACGGGCGACCTATCGGCGTCCGCAACGACCGCCGAAACGACCCCCATGAACGAAGCCGCATCCGAGACCCGTCTGCCCGACCCGGTCGTCGCCGAACCGGCGCCCCGCCACCGCACATGCGCGGTGGCTGTTGGCGCGGGCCCCGGCGCGGTGATCGTCGGCGGCGGCGCGCCGGTCGTCGTTCAGTCCATGACCAACACCGACACGGCGGATGTCGAGTCGACCGTGACGCAGGTTCTGGCGCTGGCGCAGCAGGGCTCGGAGCTGGTCCGAATCACCGTCGATCGCGACGAGGCGGCGGCGGCCGTTCCGCATATTTTCGAGAAACTCGCGCAGAAGGGATGCCACGTCCCGCTGGTCGGCGATTTCCATTACATCGGCCACAAGCTGCTCGCCGATCATCCCGCCTGCGGCGAGGCGCTCGCCAAATACCGCATCAATCCGGGCAATGTCGGCTTCAAGGAAAAGAAGGACAAGCAGTTCGCCTCGATCGTCGAACTTGCCGCCAAGCACGGCAAGGCGGTGCGGATCGGGGCCAATTGGGGTTCGCTCGACCAGGAGCTGTTGACCTATCTCATGGACCTGAACCACGCCTCGGACCGGCCGCTCGACGCGCGCGCCGTGACGCGCGAGGCGCTGGTCCGCTCGGCGCTGATGTCGGCGCGCCGCGCCGAGGAGATCGGCCTGCCGAAAACCCGCATCGTCATTTCCGCCAAAGTCTCGGCGGTGCAGGACCTCATCGCCGTCTATCGCATGCTGGCGCAGCGCAGCGACTATGCGTTGCATCTTGGCCTCACCGAGGCCGGCATGGGCTCGAAGGGCGTTGTCGCGTCATCCGCCGCGCTCGGCGTGCTGCTGCAGGACGGCATCGGCGATACGATCCGCGTGTCGCTGACGCCGGAGCCCGGCGGCGACCGCGCGCTCGAAGTGCGCGTCGCCCAGGAAATTCTGCAGACCATGGGCTTTCGCACCTTCGTGCCGCTCGTCGCGGCCTGCCCGGGGTGCGGGCGCACCACCTCGACCGTGTTTCAGGAACTCGCGCGCGACATCCAGGCGCATATCCGCGAGCGGATGGGGGCTTGGCGCGCGCAATATCCAGGCGTCGAGACGCTCAATGTGGCGGTGATGGGCTGTATCGTGAACGGTCCCGGCGAGTCGAAACACGCCGACATCGGCATTTCGCTGCCCGGCACCGGAGAGACTCCGGCCGCGCCGGTCTTCATCGACGGCAAGAAGGCGATGACCTTGCGCGGCGAGGGCATCGCCGAGGAATTCACCCGCATCGTCGACGATTACATCGTGCGCCGCTTCGGCGGCGGCGCGAAGGGCGAAGCGGCGGAGTAGCCCCACCCCAGCCCTCCCCCGCTTCGCGGGAGAGGGAGCAGAGTCCGCCCTCATTAAAACAACGCGAACGCTGATCGTTTGCGT
>NZ_JAMRYX010000009.1 GCF_024448135.1 Methylocystis suflitae | reverse complement strand
CAGCCCCGGCGTCGGCGCCGCCGACCCAGGTGGCGCGCGCCGTCGAGCCGACCTTGCGGGCTGCGCCCGAGGACGCCTTTCAGCAGGAGGCCCCGATCCGCTTCGGCATGGGGGATCAGGTCTTCGTGCGCATCTTCAAGCAGGAAGGGCAGCTCGAGCTCTGGCTTCGAAAGAACAACAGCCGCTTCTCGCTCTATAAGACCTATCCAATCTGCAAATGGTCCGGCAGGCTGGGACCCAAGCTCAAGGAAGCCGACTACCAGTCGCCGGAAGGCTTCTACAGCGTTTCAGCGAAGCAGCTGCATCCGCATTCGAACTATCACCGCGCCTTCAACGTCGGCTATCCGAACGCCTTCGATCGCCAGAACGGCCGGACCGGCGGTCTCGTCATGGTGCATGGCGCGTGCAAGTCGGTCGGCTGCTTCGCCATGACCGACCGCGGCATCGAGGAAATCTACGCCTTCGTCGAAGCGGCGATGCGCGCCGGCCAGCACGAAGTGCAGGTGCATATTTTTCCCTTCCGCTTGACGGAGCAGGCGATCGCTCGGGAAACCGGCGGAAGCTGGCTCGCCTTCGTCGGCGCGGGCGGCAATTATCAGCGCTGGACCGAGTTCTGGCGCAATCTGAAGCAAGGCTACGATATCTTCGAGCAGACCGGCGAACCGCCGGTGGCCTTCGCCTGCGGCGATCATTACGCCTTTGGCGCGGGCGATTCGTCTTGCCGACGCATCGCCGGCTGGTAATCGGGGCGCGCAACGCTGAGACAAGACTGTTCAGCTTGGTTTCAGCCGGCGCGCGCGAAAATGCCTCGGCAAAAGCGCTGGGGGGCGCAAACAAGGAAATCGCCCGCATGCGGCTCGTGACCTACTCTATCGTCGGCGCGGCTTGCGCCCTCGGCATCCTCTTCCCGCCGATCGCCAGCAAGGCGGCCAATGTGCCGCTGTGCCTCGCGATCGCCCAAAACTACAACGCCTGCATCCGCCAGCACCAGCACGGGCGCGGCGGGCATGGCGGCTATGGTCCGGGCTACGGACATGGTTACGGAAACGGCTACGGACATGGCTACGGAAATGGCTATCGCCGTGGCTATCCCGGCGACGATTTCGGCGGCGATCCCGGCGACTATGACGGCGATGGCGGCGATGGCGGCTATGGCGGCGGCTCCCACCGCCACCACGAGCGCGCCCAGGCGGCCTGCGCCGTCTGGTTCGCGCAGATGCAGGCCAGCGGCTGCTTCAACTAGCCGAAGAAATGGGCGCGGCCGGATGGCGCCGCGCCGCCGCCAGGGCTCACCTGTAGGGTTTGGGGCACTCGCCGTCGGACTTTTTCGCGACCTTGGCGGCAATGCGCGTGCAGTCGTTACCGTAGGTTTTATCGTCACAGCCGCAAACGGGACGATAGTCCTTGGTGCAGATCTTTGAAACTTCCACACATTTGCCGGCGATGTCCGCTCCGCGGCATTGGCCCGGCTCGGGGTCGCACCACAAGCCTTTGTCGCATTGAATGCCGGCGATGCCGGCGCACATCTCGCCGACCTTGGCGGCCGACGCGGGCGCGGAGACAAGGAGTGAGAGCGCCAGGGCGCTCGCGAATGTCCAAAGTATTTTCGTCATATCGTCGTCCTCCCTTAAAAAACGGCAGCATGTGCTACGGCGGCTGCATTCACCGTTCGCTTCGCCCAGATATGGACGAGCGGTTTCAACGAGCGTCTTTAATGGCGCCTGCATCGGCCATTGTGCCGCTTGTTGACCATCGCGGCGCGGCGCGCGCAGTCATTTGCGTAGGTGCGGCCGTCGCACCCGCACACGGGCCTGAAAATGCGTGGACAGAAGTGGGGCCTGACCGCGCAACGGCCAAAAGCGTCGGCGACGCGGCAGGAGCCGGGGCGCATCTCGCACCACAAGCCTTTGGCGCAGTGAAGGCCGATAATGCCGCCGCATTTGGCGCCGACGCCGCCGGCCGCCATCGCAGGCGATGACGTCGCCATCGAAAGCACGAAGAGCGTTGGGGCGAGGAGCGCGCAGAGGCGCAAGCCAAGGCGTAAATTCATCGCAATTCTCCAAAAAATGCTTTCGTAACGGTGAGATAACGCATCTGGCCCGCAAGCGTTCCCGCGCGGGCGATGCGGCTGCTGGCTCGCAATCCAGGTTAACGAGGAGTCATCTCACCCGCGTCATGGCCGCGCTCGTCGCGGCCATCCACGCGACGACGCGAGGCAAATGTGAGGATATGAGCCGAACCTACCGTCTCCGCGCGATGCGTTTCGCGGTTGACCGGCGTGGATGCCCGGCACAAGGCCAGGCATGACGGCTGAGAGCGAGCTGAAATTAACCAGAGTTCGAAGCGCTGAGCGCGGCTGGCGGCCGGTTGATCGTTTGCGCCGCCTCGACTATGCTGCCTCCCACACGGGATGGGGCTCCCGGTAACCGCCTGATGAGGCTGATGGCTCCTGCCGCAAGGACGCGCGTCCTGCGGGAGGAGCGCGCCTAAAACGCCGCCTGCCGCAGCATGTTTGTCGTCCGCTCGCTCAAAAGGACGACGTCATGGGCTTCTTCATTGTGTTTGCTGGCGGGGGACTGGCCGCGGCCGCGCGCCACGGGGTCAATCTTCTTCTTGCCCGACTGATCGGCGTCGGCTTTCCGTTCGGGACGCTGACCGTGAACGTGCTTGGCTCGTTCCTGATGGGCGTGATCGTCGGTTATTTCGCCTTCCAGGGCGAGGCGTCCCAAAACTGGCGCCTGTTCCTCACGACCGGAATTCTCGGCGGCTTCACCACTTTTTCGGCGTTCTCACTCGAGACGGTCTTGCTGTACGAACGCGGCGAACTGGGCTTGGCGGCGGTTTATGTCGTGGCGTCAATCGGCCTTGCGGTCGCCGGCCTCCTCGCCGGCCTGTCGCTGCTGCGCCATTTTTCGTGATGGCTTCGAGTTCGAGCCACTCCTCCCGCCGAGCGGCGGATGAATGTCTTGATTCGACCCTTAGGGGACCATTCTCGACGGGCGGCTTTTAGCCGATTTTTAGTCGTGCGCTTCGACCGGGAAGCCAAGTCGCATGAACCGCTCCCGATGAAATGGAGAGTTATCAGTGATTCCCTGGACCCTGCTCGACACAGCGCCGATACCGGGCGGCGAGGGCGAACTCCGCCTCAAGCGTCGCGGCGCAGAATTCTCGATCATGCTGGGCAATATCGAACTGATGAACAGTCGCCTCAGTGGCTCGGAGGAGGCGCTCGCCATGCTCTCTTGCGAGAGAATTCAGGCGCGCCCACAGCCGTGCGTTCTGATCGGCGGGCTGGGGATGGGCTTCACTCTGCGCGCCGCGCTCACTGTCCTCGGCGCGAAAGCGCGGATCGTTGTCGCCGAACTCATCCCGGCGGTCGTGGCCTGGGCGCGCGGTCCGATGGCGGAAGTCTTCGGCGCCGGCCTCACGGATCCGCGCGTCAGCATCGAGAAAGCCGACGTTGGATGCCTGATCCGGTCTGGCCGCTCGACTTATGACGCAATCCTTCTCGATGTCGATAATGGCCCCGAGGGCCTGACTCGCGAAGCCAATGACGGACTTTACGATATCGAGGGATTGAGGGCGGCCCGCAAGGCGCTGCGCCATGATGGGGTGTTGGCCGTCTGGTCATCGGGGCCGGATCGGAATTTCACGTCGCGCCTCCGCAAAGCCGGGTTCCGCGTGGATGAAGTCAAGGTGCGCGCCAATGGCCAACGTGGTGGCGCCCGGCACGTCATCTGGATCGCGACAAGAGAGTCGACGCCTCCGATGCAATAGAACCTTGCCAGCAAGAGCTTCTGTTTTTACCCAAAGCTAAATCTTCAAACTGACCCACCACCCCGTCCGCCCCACATATTGACAGTCGCCGGCTTTGAAGGGTAGATGAACGTCGCTTCGGCGCGGCGGTTTCGCCGCGCTTTTCGTTTGCGCCTGGCGCAAGTTCGAGGCGAAGCCACTAACTGCCAAGAAGCCGGCCGGCTAAAGACGCCAGCGTCGGGACGAACACAGGAAAAAAAGATGTTCGCAGTCATTAAAACCGGCGGCAAGCAATATAGCGTCGCCGCGGGGGACGTGATCACCGTCATGGCGCTCGACGGCGCGCCGGGCGACGTCGTCACTTTCGACGAAGTGCTGATGCTGGGCGGCGACAGCCCCAAGGTCGGCGCCCCGACGATCGCGGGCGCGAAAGTCTCCGGCGAGATCGCCGAGCAGACCCGCAGCGCCAAGTCGATCGCCTTCAAGAAGCGCCGTCGGCAGAATTCAAAGCGCAAGCGCGGCCATCGCCAGGACCTGACGCTTGTGAGAATCACCGCGATCGAGAGCTGACCGCCCTCTCGCGACAGGCAGAATAAAGCGGCCCCAGTCGCCGCATAGGAAGATCGGAGCAAGACCATGGCTCATAAAAAGGCAGGCGGCTCGTCGCGCAACGGCCGCGATTCGGACGGCCGGCGCCTCGGCGTCAAGAAATTCGGCGGGGAAGCCGTCATCGGCGGCAATATTATCGTGCGCCAACGCGGCACCAAGTGGCGTCCGGGCCGCAATGTCGGCATGGGCAAGGACCACACGCTTTTCGCGCTCGTCGACGGCGTCGTCGAATTCAAGTCCAGCGGCGGACGCGCCAGCGTATCGGTGGCGCCGGCGCCCGCCGCAGCAGCCGAGTAAGGCGGTAGGGGACGACCCGCCGCCGGCCTTCCGGCGGACAGTCGTCTCGACTACCTCTCTCGCGAATTCAGGCGGGAACGTTTCAGGCGAGATGTCCGGAAGCGCCGTGAAGGGCCAGTGGGGAGCGCACTCCTTTCAGGCTCTTAGGCCAATATTTCCGATGTCGCTTGGAGCAATCAATGTTTCCCGAAATTACCCGCGACGACGTTTTTCGGCTGGAGACTGAAAGACTATGGCTGCGTTGGCCGCGCGCGGCTGACGCCGAGGAGATTCGCCAGCATGTTGGCGATCCCGACGTCGCGTTGATGACGGCGAGCATCCCGCATCCTTATGCGCCGCACGACGCCGACGCGTTCATCGCATCGGCGCGCGAGGAGAACGGCGCCGGCGGCGGCCTCCATCTCGTCATCACCCCGAAGAACCGGCCGAACGAGCCGATCGGGCTTGTGAGCCTTCATGGCGCGGACCGCCGCGGCTCGGCGACGCTCGGCTATTGGCTCGGCAAGCCCTATTGGGGGCAAGGCTTTACGACCGAGGCGGCCAGGGCCCTCATCGACCTCGCCTTCGGAATCACCTCGCTGGATCGCATCGTCTCCGCCGCGCGGCCGGATAATCGCTCGTCGTTGCATGTCCATGAGAAACTCGGCTTTCGGACGATCGGCCGCGGCGTGCGGCCGGCGCCCGCGCGCGGCGGCGAAATGGAAGTCGAGCTCTTCGAATTAAAGCGCGGCGAAGCGCATACGCTGTTCGGCGCCCGCCGGCCGCGATTCTTTTCACCGTGAGCGGCAGATGAAATTCCTTGACCAGGCCCGCGTTTTTGTCCGCTCCGGCGACGGCGGCGCCGGATCCGTGTCCTTTCGGCGCGAGAAGTTCATCGAATTCGGCGGGCCGGACGGCGGCGATGGCGGACGCGGCGGCGACGTCGTCGCCGAATGCGTCGCCGGGCTCAACACGCTGATCGATTATCGCTACCAGCAGCACTTCAAGGCCAAGACCGGCGGCCATGGCATGGGCAAGAACCGCGCCGGCGGGCGCGGCGCCGACGCCGTGCTGAAAGTGCCGGTCGGAACGCAAATCTTTGAGGAGGATGGGGAAACCCTCATCGCCGACATGACCGAGGTCGGGCAGCGCGTCGTCATTTGCAAAGGCGGCAATGGCGGCTTCGGCAACGCGCATTTCACCACCTCGACCAATCGGGCGCCGCGGCGCGCCAATCCGGGCCTCGAGGGCCAGGAGCGCACCATCATCCTGCGGCTGAAACTCATCGCCGACGCGGGGCTGATCGGCCTGCCCAACGCCGGCAAGTCGACATTCCTGGCGACGGTGACGGCGGCCAAGCCCAAGATCGCCGACTATCCCTTTACGACGCTGCATCCCGGACTTGGCGTCGTGCGCAGCGACGACAGGGAACTCGTTCTGGCGGACATCCCGGGTCTGATCGAAGGCGCGCATGAGGGCCACGGCCTCGGCGACCGCTTTTTGGGCCATGTCGAGCGATGCCGGGCGCTCCTGCATCTTATTGACGCGACCGGGGAACATGCCGGCAAGGATTACAAGATCGTCCGCGGCGAACTCACCGCCTATGGCGCCGGTCTCGCCGAGAAGCCGGAAATCGTCGCGCTTTCAAAGATCGACGCGGTCGACGCGGATCATCTCAAGAAGCAGCGGGAGCGGCTGAAGCGGGCGATCGCATCCGCCGGGCCTGAGACGCAGGATCGCCATCCGGCGCCCCTGCTCATTTCGTCGGCGAGCGGCGCCGGCGTCAGGGAAGCGCTCCGCGCGCTGTTCGACGCCATCGAGGCGCAAAAGGCGTTCGAGCGCGCCTCGGACGCCGAGGGGCGCTGGAGTCCCTGACGTCGAGGTCCGAACCCTTTAATCGCCGCCTGCGCGCGGCGTCGCCATTGACCTTGACGAGATCAGTGAATAGCTTCGAGGGGCTATGAGCGCGCGCAGCGAAGTCAAAACATCGCAGTACGGTTCGACGGCGGTCACGCTGCTCGTCGCCTATCTGTTTGTTTTGCAAGGCCTGGCTGTCGGCGTTTCGTTCAGCGGACGCGGTTCTGGCCTCTTCGCCAACACGATCTGCTTCAGCAAGGCTTCCGGACCGCTTTCCGGAGATCCTGCGACGCCCGCGCGTCCGGCGCGGCACGGCGACGTCTGTTGCGTCGTGCATTGCGCATCGCTCGGCGGCGCGACCGCCGCCTCGCCGTTCATCGGCGAGACGCCCCCGGCCGCGTCCTATTCGACGATCGGACTGGCCTTTGACGAGACCTCTCGTCCTCCAGAGGCGTCGACCCCGCCGCTCGGCTCCCGCGCTCCTCCCGTCCTGATCTGACGCTTGCCGCAGCAATGCGGCGTCACGCCCCGACATGTCGGCATGCCGCCGGCGGGGGAGAGTCAGACCAGCGTATCCGTCGTTTGTCAGCGTGCATCGCAAAGAGCACGCGCCGCTCAGTTCTCAGACTGGCGGTTGCGACGAGCCATCGGACCGCGCAGCGATTTGGGATCATGGAACAGAAAACTCATCTGGCGCCGCGCCTCGGTAAGCGGGCGCGCAGCGCGGCCTCGGGAGAACGACGCTGCTCTCAGAATGGAAAGCTGACCGCCGCCAGCGACGGCGACATCCGCGTCGCGCCTGAAGCCATTGCGGCCCCGGCGCCGACGCGCGGACGGGTGGAGGTCGTCGAGACCTATTTCGACCCCGACGGGCGGCCAATGAAGCGCAAAAGCCTGGGCGCAGCCAGGGTGGCGCGCTTCTATGACGCCAACGGCAATCAGGTCGAGGAGGCCTATTTTAACGCCGAGGGCAAGCCCACGATTCGCAAGGATCTGGGCGCGGCGCGAATCTCCTGGCGCTATGACGACAGCGGCAACCAGGTCGAAGCGGCCCTGTTCGGAGCCGACGGCGCGCCTTTGCCCCATAAGCGACGCGGCAAGCGGGCGTTCGACAGCGTCTGAAGGGCGCTGACGACGCGTCCTATTTGACGCGTGCGATCAGAAACCCATCCCAACCCTTGGCGCCGACGGTTTGCACCGCCGTCGCTTCGACCCGCCCTTCCGCGGCGACGGCGTCAAACAACGCGCGCGCGCCCAGCGCGCCACCGTCCGTGGCGGATGCGTCGGCGACGGCGCCTTCCCGAACGACATTGTCGACGATGATCAGAGCCCCGGGGCGCGACAGCTTCAGCGCATAATCGAAATAGGCGGCGTTGTTGGGCTTATCGGCGTCGATGAAGGCGAGATCGAAAGGCTGCGCCCGCTCTGATTCAAGCAGCGGCAACATTTCGAGCGCGGGGCCGACGCGCAGATCGACGCGCGCGGTCATGCCTTCGCGGGCAATATTGGCGCGAGCGACCTCGGCGTGTCGCGCATCGACTTCGAAGGTGACGACCTTGCCGCCCTCGCCCACCGCCCGCGCCAGCCAGATCGTCGAGTAGCCTCCAAGCGTCCCGACTTCGAGAACGCGTCTTGCGCCGATTGCGCAGGCGAGCAGATGCAGCAATTTGCCTTGCGGCGGCGCAACGTCGATCGCGGGAAGGCCAGCGCGCGCATTTGCCGCAAGCGTTTCCTCCTGCGCTTCTTCCTTGGAAATCAGCGCCGCGGCGATGTAGTCGTCCACGCGACGCCAGTCTTCTACTTCGATCATTTGACGTCCCTTACATCGAGCGCTTAACGTTGGTCAGGGCGAAATTCATTGACATCTTGCGTGATATCACGCGATGTTCCGCCGTCGTTCGCGCGCCAAAGCGCACGGACGCAAAAAGGCTTGATAGCCGCATTTCACGAGCCCCAGTTGGACTGCGGCCGATATGCTGCTCATCACAACACTCTATGGGAGCACAACAAATGATCAAGCTTGCTTTGACGACGGCCCTTGCCGCCGTCGCCTTTAGCGCATCGGCCTATGCGGGGCAGTGGAATGTGACCGAAGCCAATAAGGCTGGCATCAAGCGCGCGCAGGGCACCTGGACCGTCGCGACGGAAGGCGACAAGGTTTCGGGCAAGGGCGAAATGCAGCTCGATAACGGCTCCGTGCTCACCTACAAGCTTGAAGGCGAACTCACCGGCGGCGCCTACACGCTGAAAATGGTGGACCGCACCGATTCCAAGAAGAATTGCGTATGGACCGGCAAGCCCGTCGAGGGCGCCCGCAACGTGTATTCGGGCGAAGCGGCCTGCGACGGCGAAAAGTTCACGATTCGCGCTGGCCAGAATTAAGCGCCTGAAACAGCCTCTTGCAGCAACAAACGCCGGCTCAACGCCGGCGTTTTTTTTGGCGCGCGTGCCGTATCGCGCCGATTAGAGCAGGT
>NZ_JAMRYX010000008.1 GCF_024448135.1 Methylocystis suflitae | reverse complement strand
CCATCTTGCACGTAAAGCTTGCCCATCTCGACAAATGGAACGAACACCGCCGTTGTTTGGCGGAGAGTTATGGGCAAGAACTCGTCACCGCTGGTCTCACTCTGCCTCATGTTCCGAATTGGGCCGAGCCGGTCTGGCATCTCTATGTTGTGCGTCATCCCCGCCGCGATGCGCTGCAAAAGGCATTGAGCGGGGCGGGCGTCGGAACTTTAATTCACTATCCGATCCCGCCGCATCTTCAGGAAGCCTATCGGGCCACCACCTGTTGGACTCGCGGCGCCTTTCCCTTGGCTGAACGCTTAGCCGACGAGGTGCTGAGCCTACCTATGGGGCCGCATTTGTCGGAGGAACAAGTGGAAACCATTGTCTCGTCTGTGATTGAAGCGGATACATGCGTCTAATATCAAACGTTCCGATCTCTGAGTCACAGGATTCCCAATTCGATCGCGGTCTGATTCATTGGCGCGGTCAGGATTCGCGCCATGGCTACATCGGTGATCCTGCGGACGGATTTTTCACCATCTGTCCGGCAAAGGTAGTGGCGCGGCGCTCGCTTTGGTTTTGACGACACTTTCGCCATGT
>NZ_JAMRYX010000007.1 GCF_024448135.1 Methylocystis suflitae | reverse complement strand
TCTTCCAGATGTTGTAGATCGGCGGCGCGAACTCCGTGGCGTGGTCAGCAAAGGCGCGCTCTGATTTCCCAAGTTTTGGCAATTCTGCCATTTCTTGGGTTATCTCCCGCACGGCTTCTTCGGTCAGCGCTTCGCGTTCAGATATTGCTGCGCTGGTCTCGCACGCCGTTCGTGTCTTCGACGGCGAAGGACTCGCCGGTCTTGCGGATGCACAGCGGCAAGGTGTAGGCCATCACTTCCGGTATTGACCACGAAGCCTTGTTCGTGGTGCGCGACTTCTGGCAAGTGCGGCCGTTCGTCCCGACGCTCGAGATTGCAGAAGCAAAATTCTTCCCCTTAGGTGCGCTCCCCGCCGGCACTATTCCGTCCGTGGCGAATAGGATCGGCGAAGTGCTGCGAGGCGATTGCCCGTCGCCCTACTGGTAAGACCGCCAAAGGCGCTATGACGGCATTTAGTGCCAGCGCCTTAAGCCATTTATCTCTGGTCTAATGGACGGGGGCGTCGAATTAACCATTGGCGATAAGCCGAACGTGAGCTGAGAAGAGGTCGAGAAAATAGCGTTGGCGTTGCCAATCGTCGGCTCGCGCCAGTATGCTCAGACACATCCAATGAAGCTGTTGTAGCGAAGGAGGATGAGCCATGGCGAACACTACCGAAAGAGAAACGCTTGCCATTTCCGGAGCCGCAGTCGGGGCAGCAGTTGGTGCCTTTGTTGGTTCAATATTCGGCGTGATCGGAAGCGCAGTGGGCGCATTCTTGGGAGCCACGATTGGCGCCGCCGCCCGACTCGCGAAACACGCCTGATGAAACGCCGCGTCGCCACGCATTCGTTCCGTGTGGTGCGCGACAAGTTGATGGCGAGCTGCGATGCGCATTAGCATCGATCAAATTTTATCGCGCGCGGTGCTTCAGGCTGGAGCATTGCAAACATGGCAATGTGTCTCGCTCGGTCTAGGAGCGCTGACAATCGCCAGCACCTGCTTGCTTGTGTACTTGGCAATCAGACTTTCTAGCGCGAAAAGCCTACGTCGTACAGAGGCTGATCGGTTCACCTCTCGGATCGAGAATATCGTGGCTCGACTGAAGCCGATCACAGATCTCGACTCAGAGATTGAGCGTCTTGATGGCGAAATAAAGCGTCGAGAGTCGGAAATCGAATCGCTGCGCTCATCGTATCTCGACCGACGCGCAGTTTACGATCAGCTAGTTCAGCAGGCGCCATTTTCGACGAGAAATTAGCGTTTGCGGAGATGGGCATATACGAGCCGCACTTCGACTACACGGACAGCGAGGATTACAAGAAAGCCATATCGGCGAACCGTGAAGAGCAAAAGCTCATGGTGTCTGCCAAGATTGCTGTAACTTGCGCTACTACGTGGGCTGTGGACGGCAGCGCATCAAAAGGTCAAACGATGACCAATCGAAACATCCGCCTCACGCTGCGCGCTTTCAACAATGAGTGCGACGCGGCAATTGCGAACGCCCGGTGGAACAATGTCAATGCGATGGAAAAGCGAATACTGAACGCTCAAACCAAAATCGATAATTTAAACGCCTCAAATGCAATCTCCATCAGTCCTGAATATGCTCGACTCAAGCTGCAGGAGTTGTATCTAACTCACGAGCGTCGCGAGAAACTAAAGGCAGAGCGCGAGGAGCGCGCCGAAGCAGCGAGATTGGCGCGCGAAGAGCAGAAATTGCTCAACGACGTCGAAGACGCAGAAGAGGAAGAAGCACGCTACAAAAAGCTTCTCGAAAAGGCCAAGGCTGAGGCTAGGAGCATTGTTGGAACGCAACTAGACGCGTTCCACGATCAAATTGCGATGCTCGAGCGGGATCTCGCTGAGGCGCATGCTCGGGTGGTTCGGGCTCAAGCAATGGCCGAAAAAACGCGCTCCGGTTATGTTTACATCATCTCCAACATAGGATCGTTCGGAGAGGACGTCATAAAAATCGGCCTGACGCGGCGTCTTGATCCCGCCGACCGAATTCGTGAACTTGGCGACGCCAGTGTCCCGTTCGTTTTTGACGTCCACGCAATCATTTATAGTGACGACGCGCCGTCTCTTGAAAGATCACTGCATGCCGAATTTGAACCGTCACGCGTTAACGTCCGAAACTATCGGAAGGAGTTCTTCCGAGCCAAATTGGAGGACGTTGAGTCGGCCGTGAGGAAGCTTGCGCCGGAAGCATCGTTCTTCATAGACATTGAAGCACAAGACTACAGAGAAACGCTGGCGAAACGTAGCGCGACGCTTCTCGCGCTGGCGGAGCAATCTCATAATTCATTTCCCGATGCAATTTGAACAACTATCCCTGCGTGGAGCCCCGCCGCTCATCACGCGCTCCCCGCCACGCTGGCCTCGATTTCATCGATGCGCTTCACAAGCCGTTCCGCGAGACTGTCGGCGAGCGCGCCCAAGTCCTTGCCGGCGAACTCAGGACATGCGCCCAAGCCGTCGATCAGCTCTTGCTTGAACCACGTCACTGCGCCGGCGCGAACGTCGCTCGATTTGCCAGCGGCGAACAGCGCAACCGTGTCGATTGTGCGTTTGACCTTGGCCTCGATGCCATCAAGGCCGAGCAGAGCGGCGACGGGATCGCTCATCGATTTCCCCGCCTCTGCGCATCGCTGAGAATGCCGGGGATCTGCTTGCTGTAATCCTTGAGCATACTCTGCACCGTGAGAACGACGCCCTGCGGCGTGACTTGCTGTTGAACGTCGATTCCCGGCGCAAAGTTTTGAATGATGACTTTCTGCTCGTTACCCCGCATCGCGACCGGGATAGAGCGGCCATCCGGCAACGGAACAAAGGCTTCCGGCTGGCGGCCCTCGCCGAACATAGCGAGTTGAGGCGAGTCAGCGACGCCGCCAGCTGCATACCGGCGCAAAGGCAGCGGGCCAGCACTCGTCATGATGCCGCCATCGGCGAAATGGAACGGCGAGTTGGAGAAAAGTGCCCCCCCGCTGAAATAGCCTGTAGATTTTCCACCTCCGAAGATGCCCCCGAGCGCACTGGCGCCGCCCTTAATGAGGCCGCCAAGCAAGCCATCGCCCTTATCCTTGCCGCCGAAAAGGCTGTCTGACAGAGTTCGCGAGGCAATATCCATCAATTTGCGATCAATGAGATCGAGCGTCGACTTGAAGTTGATCCCTTCTTTGTTGGTCAAATTTAGATCGCTGACGACGGACGAAAAAACGTCGCGCGCGATGTCCCCGACCTCCCGCATTTTATCGCGCCAGGCTTCCGCCTCTTTGGTTGCTGCCTTCTGCGCGCTCTCCGCAGCCTCAAGCTGCGTCACCAACGCCGCTACTTCGTCTTTTTGTTGCTGCGTCGCGCCGACGCCGATACGCCGCTGCTCATTCTCGATTTTGATCTTGAGCGCGATCTTGTCGTGCTCTGCGCCCTCGGCAGCGACAGACGCCAGAGCGATCTTGCCCTGAAGATCGGTTTCGATGTCCGTGAATTTATCCGCGGCGCGCTGTTCCGGCGACTTGCCGCTGCTCCGGCGATTTGCCGCCTTAGCGGCCTCCGCCCGCGCAACGAAGCGCCCTCTGGACGCGCCGGCCGCCTCCGGCTGGACGATCCCGGCGTCACTCAGCGGGATAAGCCGACCTTTGAAAGGCGTCTCGCCGGTAACAAGCTCGCGGACCGTATCGATCGGATGCAGAAATCCGCGCATGATGGCTTGCAGATTTTCCGACTCCGAAACCGCTTGCGCGATCGAGCCAACGATTTCATACCAGCCGAGTTTGATCGACGTGACCGGGTCGCCCAAGTCCTGAAACGCCTTCAAGAGCTTGTCGCTGGCGATTGCCGCCGCCCGATCAATTTGCAGCTGCGCTTCATGCGCGGCGCGCGCGGCCTGGTCGAGATGGTCGCCAGTGCGCCCCGTCGCCTCGGCAAGCTTGCCCATGGACGCCGCGCCGCTTTCGATCGCGTCAAACAGTTTCCGGCCGGCATCATCGCCAAACAGCGACTGCGCCAGATTGAGCCCTTCGGCGCGCGGAAGATCACGAATCTTGCGCTCGATAATGTCAATGAATTCGCCGGCCGTCCTCGCCCTATCGGCGACCTTCAAAAAGCCGGCGTCAATGTGTTCCAGCGCGCTTTTGACCGCGCCCTCGTTCCGCGCGAACTGTTCGAACTGTTGCGAAGCGTTGGCGAAAGCGCCGACAGCGCTCTTTTCATCCAGCCCGACCCCGGCGCCGACGATCTTCGCGCCTTGGATTTGCTCTGCCGAAAGCCCTGACAGTTTTGCCGTCTCGCCGATCTTGGCGAGCGCCGATTCCGCTTTGAGCGCCGCAACCTCAATCCCGGCGACGGCCGCAGTCAATTGGACGGCAATGCCAATAGGCGAAGTGAGCGCACGCACCGCGCCAGCGCCAAACGATCGCAGCGCTGCGCCCGCGCCGGCCCCACTGGAGCCGAAAATATCAGCGACTTGCGAGCCTTGCTGAAACAGCACCGTCAACGGCGACTGACCACCCGCGAGCGAAACGCCGATATCCTGAAACTGGCGGGAAAGATTGACCCACTCATGACGCGCCAGTCCGGCCGCCTTGGCGTTGTCGTTTACTGCGCCGGTCAGCCGCCGGTGCCGCTCCGCCGCAAGATCAAGCACCCGCTGCGCGTCGGCTTGCGTGCGCACGCCGGCCGCGACTGCATTATTCGCCGCGACATAGGTGCGCGCGAATTGCGCCGCCGAGCGCGCGGAAACATCCAAGCCCTTTTCAAGCCGATCGAACGAGCGCGCCGCTTCCTTCGCCTCGCGCGAGAGACCCTGCATCGCTTCGTCGCCAGTTTTGCCGATCTGGCGCAGCGCGGCTTGGATTTTTTCGTCGCCCTCGACGCCGAGGCGCAGTGTGACGGCTGATTTGCCGGCCATGTGCGGTCCTTTCGCTAGTTAATCACGCGGCGGTCGAAGCGTCCGGGCGGCGCAAGATGCGCAACTTGCCGGAGCGCTCGGCCATGGCGAAGGCGACGAATGCAGCCTCAGAGAGAAACTCTTGCTGAAGGTCTGCGCGCCGTTGAAACTCTGCGACGAGTTGCTCTCGCGTCGTCGCGTAGGCTGGGATACTCATCGCGCCAGCGGCCACGTGTTCCTTGCCATCGGCGACGCGCGCGGTGTGACGTCCTTGTGTATAACTTTCGCTGAACGCCCACTGCACCTCAGACGGCAATCGTTCGAAGCCTTGCGGGTGGCCATCGCCGAGTAGTCCGGCGCGCGCGCCGGCTCTCCGCGCTTGCTCTTCGGAGCCGGCCAGCCTTTCGGCCGCGGCGACTGCGTTTCCATCGATTGTCGTCATCGTTTTTTCCTCTGTTAGAAATGGGCGCGCCGACGAAAGGATCTGGTCGACGCGCCCCACCGTCGGCGGGCGCTGAAACCGCCGCCGGAATTCACTCAGCCGCCATCAGGTGCTCGGCGACGCCCTCGCGCAGTGTCCTGGCCTTCTCACGAAGCGGCGCGATGATGAGCTGATCGGCGGCGACGGGCGCGGGTAACATCGCGGGGTCCTTGCCGGACCGTCCGCCAATTTTGAAATTATCAAGAGCGTATAGCCTGATGACGCTCTCGACAGACGCGAGCGCCTGCTCGTTCATTCCCCGGCGGACTAGTGTCGTCGCTTCGAAGAGCCTGGGAGCGGCGGCATAAAGGGCGTTGCCGAGAATCGCCTGCGCCACATCTTCCGGCCTCGCCGGCTGCGGCATAATGTGTCCCTCGAAAACCTTGGTGGCGCCGGTCTCAGCCGGGATCGCCTCGACGAGCGCCGCGAAGGCCGCGGCAAGATGTGCGACCGGGGTCTCAAGCGTCTTTGCAGCCTGCTCGATTGCTGAGGCCGCGCGCTCGTGTTCGGCGGCCAGGCGTTCGCGCTCGGCCTTGTCCCGCGCGCGCTCGATGCGATTTTCGAGCTCGAATTGTGCGAGACCAAGCCGCTCACTGCGAAGTTTCGCGAGGTCGCACTGCCGATCGAGTGCGAGTATGTCATCCTCGGTCGCGCTCGAAAGCAGCATTTGCCCGCGCGTTCGATCATGAGCTTCAATCGTAGCATCAAGCTCGCGCCGTTCGGCGATAAGCTTGGCGAGCGCGGCTGTCATTTCGTCGATTTGTTTTCGAACGTCGCCGGCCTTTTTTGGCGGCGACAAAAAGCTCATGATACTCATTTGGCCCTCATTCAGCGTCGACATCATCATCCGCGATTTGCTCGTGCCCCAAAAGGGAAGAACTCGGTAAAACGCGGCAATTTGCGGAAGCGATATGTCTGCGCACTGCGGCAAGGTCGAAAAGCACCCGGCCGCCGATTTGAACGCGCGCACCGGCCGCAACACCTATTTGGCGAGCGGTTTTTTCAGAGCTGCGGAGCTTTTCGGCGAGCCTCCCGACGGTGATGTGTTCGGTCGTCAGAATATCGACCGCGACACTGTCTGACGCCGCTTGTGGGGCCGGGCCTTCGAGCGTGAGCAACCACGCGGCTTCTTCGGCTAGTCGCGTTTGCTCGGCAGCAAGCTCACGCTGAAGTCGTGTTATCTCAGCAAGGCGTCTGGCGGCGTTCATGGGCTCCCTCAGCGGCGAGAGGCTTTGCGGGCGCGAGCGCGGGCTGCGACGGCGGCTGAATTTTGCATGGGGTCGTCCGCCGTCAGCGCCGTGAGCGCGTCGCGGATTTCCTGCTCGACTAAAGCCCGAACCTCTTTCGGGCTCGATAAAAGGGCGACGCGAGGGGCGACTTTCGACGGGAGCGCGAGCAACTTCGTGCGTAACGTCGAAAGTTCCGCGCCAAATTGACGGCCAACGTCTTCGATTTCGACGACTAGACCGCTCTCGCGGTCGTATTCCAGCTCGCGAAGCAGCGCGAGATAACTTTGCTTGTGGCGCTTCGCCTCGTCTTCTGTTTCGAAAACGCAGCCTTCCCGGAAGACGATCCGCTCCGCAGCCTGTTCTGGGGTTTCGTTTTCGAGAAGTGCGCCGCGGACACTTGAAACGGGCGGGGCGTCCGGGCCAGCGCTCGCTCGCCAAGCGGTGCCGAGATAGGCCTCCGAAATTCTTCCGTTCGGTAGCGTCGGCAGATAACCGGCCCGGACCCGGCGGCGAACCAGAGCTTCACTGCAGCCCTCTGCTCGCGCGAATTGACGAAAACTAAGACCATCCGGCGCTGCTTTAGTGCTCATTTTTCGACTCGCCTTTCATCTCCGCGAACACGTTTTTGACCCTTGCACCTACAGACGTTTCGAGCCCCCGCCTTACCCGTATCGGCCGAGTCGCCGGGAGGACCCGCGAGGGGGGTATGGCCGTCGCCAGTCATGCCTGCGCCCTCATGCATGCCAGCCTCCAATGCCGTCCCATCGACCATTGATGATTCCTGAGCGCCGCCCTTCGTTCGAAGGATCGCGGGCGCAAACCTCATCGCCAGTCGCATGCATCATGTCGTCGCCGCCGATGTCGAAGAGCGCGACACCGATCTCGCGGACGGCGAAAAGCATTGATCCCTCAAACGGGTCGTGCGCGATATTGATAAAGGCACGTGCGCGGCGAGTTCGAATTGGCTGCGCAGCGAGGTCGGCCGCCCTGACTCGCCTCAGCGCTGGCGGGCCGCTCTCGACGCGCGGTCTCAGCCTGTAGGCGACCAGCTCGGTGAGTAGCCTATCCAGCGCGTCGGCGAGTTCGGCTGGCGTTGCGTCTATGACGGCAAGGGCGCTCATGCCCGCCCCCATGCCGGCGCACACTCGACGCAGCGCCAGACTTCGCGGCCGTCGTCGCCGGGCCAAGCGAATGTCGCGAGATGGCCGCAGCGGCAGAAACGGTCAGTCGAATGGCTGCGGGCTGCTTCGGCATTGCGCCGATCGGCTTCGCGCTGAAGGGGGGCGGGGTCATATACAACCGCAGATTTGCGGTTGGCGGTCTCGGCGCGCGGCGAAATTTTTTCGGAATCGCTCCTTTGCCTTACTGACAAAACTGACGAAACCTTGCCGGCTTCTATCGCCTCGACGCTCAGAGAATTTTCGGATTCGCCAGTTCCCCGAACTGACAAAACTGACGAAACTTGCAGAGAGGGGGTTTTGTCAGTTTCGTCAGTAGGGGAAATGACCGTTTGCGATTTTTTTTCCTCTTCGCGAGCGAGGGCGAGCCAACGTCCCATGTCTAGCCCTCCCGGCTCAGTTTGGGGTTCCATTCATAGACAACAGACGGTCGCCCGCCCGCATCGGTGCTCGGAATGGTTGCGCCCCGGACATGATGCGCCTCGACTAGAAGGTCCATCGCGGCGGATACGGCGTCCTTGTCGGAAAGGCCGGCCCATGCCTTCCTTTGCACATCGCGGGCAGTGAACTTGGCGGCCAACTGGCCGCGCCGATCGCATATGAGCCTTGCGCCATTCTCGGCGATGATTGTTCCGGCGCCGTAGAGCCGCGCGGCATGGGAGCGCAGATAGTCCGCCCAATCCAGCGCCCTGCCCGTCGCAATCACGCCGACGCTCTCCCTGCCACCGTCGATCAGTTCAAACAGCAGCGCCAGCGCGGCCATCGTCTTCGGCATTTTCAAAAGATGGCTTTCGAGCGCGCTTGGCATATTTCCAGAACGCGCCGCGCTCTGTAGGTCAGTCATCCATTGACGGAAAAGCTCTTGCGCTTCCTTCGAGAATGAGAAGACAGCCGGCGCTTCGAGATTGCGCGCGAATATCTGCACCGACTCGAAAGCGGCGTCGAAGCTCATGCACGCGCGCGCGTTCGGACGGCGGTCTATCCAAGTCCAATCGCGCTGATCGTCTGGCCACACGGCGAGCTGGAAACGCTGCAATAGTCCATCATCTCTTGCGCCCGTCATGGCGCCGCAGACCAGAGGCGCAACGCGAGACGGTTGCGCGCCGCCTATGATTGAGACGGTTGCGCGCTCGATATGAACGGTTCCGCGTCCAATGCGGTCGTATGTGAATGCGCCGTCGCCGTTGTAGGCTTCTAGGTAGAAGGCGCGCTCGCTTTGATATTCGTCGGCGTCCATCCGAGAGAGAAAGCCGGCAAGTTCATCGCGAATAAGCAAAAGTCCGTGGCGGTTTTCATTAAGCAGCTCGCCGAGCTTTTCTACAGTCGCGTCGTTGACGATCATGCGCGGGCAAGGACTGTCGCCTTCGTCAGGCTCCATATGTTCGGCGATGAGACGCCGCGCGCGCTCAGCGTCGCCGGCTTTCATCGCCTTGGCGGCTTCCTTCGCGGCGTCTTTTGCACCTATTCCTTGGAGTTGCGCGTCGATCTCGCGATCGCGCTTCGCGATCTCCCAATCCTTTCGAAGGCGGTCTTGCATCGCGAAGACAGGCGCGAGCGCGGAACGCATCGCTGGCGACTTCATCGCCGATGGCCGACCAATCATGACGCCCCAAATATTCGGCGTCACTTCCCAATCGTCCAAGCTCTTGGGCTTTATCCGCAAGTCATTTCCGACGACTGCGGCAATGCCGCACAAGCTCGCCACTGCGGCGAAGTCAGGCGGCGACTGCTGTCGGTCTGATACGTCGAGCACATAGTCCCGCATGGCGGCGGGCAGCAGCTCGGCGTCGAACGGCGCGACGGGCGGAAGCTTACTTTCGATCTTCTTCGGCGTGGGCCAGGGCGCGCTCGCGATGTGGATCTGACCACATACGCTAGACGTATCTCTCGCCGCAGCCCGTTCTGGTCGCGATGATGATGAGACGCTTTCGCGGTATTCCCGCGCCACCTGCCCGAAGTCTTCTGAATTTGGAACGAGCGGCGCGCTCATTTGGCGTCTCCTGTCTGGAGCGATCTGAAATTCGAGACGATCTCGCGCCCGACGAGGCGCAGCTGATCGATGTGAATGGCCGCCAGCGCATCGTTTCTGCGCCAGAGCGCTTCGCGCGCGCTGATCGAAAGGCTTTCGAAGTCTTGGAGAAGCTCGATCAGGTATCCTCTGACCAGTTCTTCTCGCAGATCGTCATGCTTGCGATTCTGGTCGATCGTTAAAGGCGCATTCATCGTGCGCCCTCCTCGACAATCGCATCGAGCGCAGCGCCCAAAATCCCGGCGGGACGGCCCGCGCCGTCGCTCGTCAGAGCAGCCCTGATTGCCGCTTCAGGCGTTCCGAATTGCAGCGCCAAAGAGAGACACACAGCCGCGTCGCGAGCATCGTCCGCGGCGTCGTTTGATCGCTTTGCAGCGTCGATAAAAAGCTCTGCGAGCCTTCCATCGGGGAAGCGGGAAAACGTGGCAGAATAGGCGGAGCCGCGAAAATCAAAGCCGATGGTTTCGCCCGCGCGGCGGTGGGGGAGCGTCTCGCGTTTCATTGAAACGCCTCCCCGAGGAAGGCCAGCAACGACTCGATGTTGTCGCCCCTGGCACCGCTGGCGTAGTCTCGCCAGCGACCTGTTAGTCGATTGATGCGGAGCTGCGGCCATCGGCGAACGAGCGTCGCCTTTGGCGGGAGTGATTTCCCTTGATTTTCGGGAGCGGATTTGGTTTTCTCAGAAGCGATCGCCTTGCCAGACTGATCACTATTCCGAGCCCGGACGCCGCCCGCGTCCGGGTTCTTTGCTGTGTGGGCCATGCGTCACGCGGCCTCCCCGTTCAGATGACGGGAGCCGGGCACATAGGCTTTCGCCAAGGGACCAGAGATGCGAGTCGAGCGGCCGTGCTTCTCAACCTTCAAAACGCCGGCCTTGATATCTGCGTAGACCGTCGTGGTGCCGCAGAGCTTCAAAGCGCAGACTTCTTTGATTGTCACATAGCCGTAGTCGAGACGCTCGGCGAGCGTGACGCTCGCGACATTCTCAACGAATGACATGGTGTAATTTCTCCGTCGTTTCCGCGAATGATGGCGGGCGACGGGAAAACTATGCGCACCTTTCAAATGTCAGAAAATGTTTCTGGTCAAAAAATGTCAGAAACTATTTTTTGACACTCTGGATTTCCTCTAGGATTTGCTTTCGCGCCGCTTCGCAGGTGCCACGCCTGACGCCATACTTTGCCTCCATCTCAACGCCCTTTGCGTTTTCGAGGTCATAACCTCCGGCAACGTCCCGCCTCATTTTATCCATGACGAGGCGTCTTTTCTCCGGGGGCCGTCCACGCTGCTGCTTCGTCTCTCCGCCCGCCGCGGCCTTTTCCTTCCGCCAGTTTTTCAGAACGTCAGCGACGCGGAGGCGCACATGAAAATAAGCATGGTCGCTTGAGCGAAAAACGCCGTCTCCCCGCGCGCTGGCGTAAACGACATCGTCTCTCATAAGTGATAGGTCAGACCATTCGATGGTCGCGATAACTTTTCGCGAAACCCCAGGCGCATCGAAGCCCGTCGCTGTGATCGTTTCGTTTCGAAGCTCACCCCAAAGCTCTTTGCGCGCGTCTTCCAGTTGCTGTTCTTCTGGAAGCTCCTGAAGCGACGCGTGCCAATGCAGCTCGAAGCATGGCGCGGGATCGGTCGATTTGAGCCTTACCGTTCTCTTCCGCGCATACGCAGAAACATCGCGAACACGATCCGCCGAGGTTGTCGCGATCCAAACGATTGCCTGAAGTAGCGTCCAATCGGTAGACGCCATTGGGTCGAATTTTCGATCCGAAACGGCGTCAATGACGAAGCCGAGTAGCTCTATTTCTCGACGCGCGTCGATTTCGGACAATTCATTTTGCTGCAGCTTTTTGTTTATTGGCCTCAATAATGCCGAATGGGTGCGCGCTTCTTCATCAAATTTTAGGTAATCGAAGGTGCATATCCTCCAATTTTTTAGGCTCTCGTGTCGCCTTTCATCGAAAGTCTTTTCCGCCCTTTTTTCGGATAGGCGTAAGATCGGCGTCGGAAAGCTAGTCGGCCGGGTCCAAATGTCACTTTCGGGCTTGCCGCTTTCCTTAGCGATCTCGAGTATTTTTTCGTCTATCGGCGGCCTTGTGGGGTTTTTCATTTCGGATCCCCCTGACAATATAAGCCCCATGCCTTCATAAGCGCGCGTCTCTTTTCCAGCGCGTCGCCGCGCCGGTAAGCCTGCTCCGCCTTGTCGCCGATCGCATGGGCAAGCGCGGCTTCGCATACCTCGCGCGGAAAATCGGTCTCGTTTCCTGCCCAATCGCGGAACGCGCTGCGAAAGCCATGCACCGTGGCGTCAAGCACGCCAAGTCGATCCAATACCTTCTGCATCGACACATGAGACAGGGGGCGTCCTCCGCGGGGACTCTCGAAAATCACATTGCAGGTTCGCCGCTCGGAGAGCCTCCGCAAGATCGCAGCGGCCGGCGGCGCGAGGGGGATTCTGTGTGTGCGACCGTTTTTCATCCGGCTCCCCGGCACGATCCACATGCAATCAGTGAGGTCGATTTCTGGCCATGTCGCGCCGAAGACTTCGCCCGAACGTGCGGCGGTCAGGATTGTGAACTCGAGCGCCCTTGCCGCGACCGCATCGTCTTTGCGCAAACGCGCCACAAAGGCCGGCACTTGCGCGTAAGGCATTGCGGCATGGTGACCTTTCTCGACCGCCGGCCGCTGGGGAAGCAGATGCGAGAGGTGACCGCGCCATCTTGCCGGGTTTTCGCCGGTTCGATGGCCTTGCGCTTTGGCTGCGTCCAATACTGCTTCAATTCGCTGGCGAAGCCGCGATGCTGACTCGGGTGTTTTCGTCCATGGCTCTTTCAAGACGCCGAGCACGACTTCCGTATCGATTTCATCGACGAAGCGGTTGCGGAGCGGGACTATAACTCCCTCTCTAAGAGTGACGCGCCATTGCTCGGCATGCTTGGCGCTGCGCCAGCCCGGAGCCTTAGCCTCTATCAGCTTGTCGGCGATGTCCCCGAACGTCGGACGGGATTTTGATGCCGTCTTTTCCATCCGGCGAGCGTCAATAGGATTTCTTCCCGACCTTAGGATTGCGCGCGCAGTGTCTCGCGCGTCTCGTGCGTCGGCGAGCCCGACCTCAGGAAATGAGCCGAGCCCCATCTCGGGCCGTCGTCCCTGCCATGAGAACCGATAGACCCACGAGCGCGCTAACGCCGTCGAGACGAAGAGGTAAAGCCCGCCACCGTCCAGATGGTTACCGGGAGGCGCAGACCTGACCCTCGCCACCGTCAACTTTCCGCCCACCTTAAATGGTCCCCCGATTGGTCCCCCATTGCGTCGCGGATGATAGCGAACAAACGCGAACGGCGGAATAGGTCGGCGGAATCAAATACCAAGAAAATGTGGAAGAAACGCATTTCGGCGAAGGTCGGCGAAAGTCACAAGGTTAGACTCTCACTCCGACCAATATTCTCAAAACTTAGGCAGTTTGCACGGCGGCCGATGAAATGGCCCCTGAGACGAGTGCGCTTTGATTTCGCGAGGAGGGAAACTTCCCTCTCACTCCGACCCTTACTCAAACTTCCACAATTCAGTTTTGCGGCGACATTCCCAGAGGGACTTACAATTCGCCATCGCTCCGGGCGAGGCCGACGTCCGACTGTGTCGCGGCCCGGGTCGTCGCCAATCTCCGCGCCGAGAAAGAAAAAGCCCAGCCACGAGGGCTGGGCTTTCCTGGATGCGTCCTGCTCGAACGATCGATCAGTATTTCGCCAGCACCGGCGCCGAAGAGCCGAAGTGGAAGTGGTAGTTCACGCCAAAGCGGATCGTGTGGAAGCGGGTGCGGTTGTTGACGTTGTTCAACCCCCAGCCGAAGTTGAAGCCGTTGTTGTTGTTGCCACTGAGCTGCGTATAGAGATACTCGGCCTTGACCGACCAGTTCGGCAGCGCGACGAACATATACTCGGCGCCGCCGCCGGCGGTCCAGCCCGTCTGCACCGTGCTGTTCTGGTTCCACCAGCCGTTGCGTTGCACCTCGCCATAAGCGAATCCGCCTGTGCCATAGACCAGCAGTTGCGGGCTCAGCAGATTGACGCCGACGCGACCACGCACCGTGCCGAACCAGTTCAGAGTCGCGGTGGTTACCGGAGGGAGGCCAAAGAGCCAGTTGAAGCTGTTGCCGCCGGCGCCAGAGCCGATGCTGGTGCCCTGGAAATCGGTCTCAATGCCGACGACGAACATCGGCGTGATCTGGTAGTTGTAGCCGATTTGACCACCGCCGACGACGCCCGCCCGGCTACCGCCGTGATTGTTAAAGCCCACGCCCCAGGCGTTGGATGAATTTCGGTCGTAAAAGCCGACACCGAAGTTGAGACCGGCATAGAAGCCCGTCCAGGTCATGATCGGCGGCGGGGGCGGCGGCGGCGCTTTATAGGACGGAAGGTCGGCGGCAATGGCCGACCCTGCCATCAACGTGAGGGCCAAAGCGGCAAAAGTTGCCTTTTTCATTATACCTTCTCCTAAAGGTTAAGACGCCTTGGTCCGAATCCTGTGCGCCTCAGACGATAGGAGGTAAGGAAAGCGCAAACCCTTGCACAGTCAAAGCAATTAACAGGCTATTCGGCTCTTCCCATACGCTTTCCGCGCGACTGTGGCGGGGGCGCCACAGCGCAGAGGTCCGCAAAAACGCCCCGCGGTTGCATCGTCGGTCGGAGTCTCTTTAGGCCGTGGCCCAAAATGGGACGCCTGGTGAGCCGGCTTTCATCACCATGACAGCGCCGTCCCCGCCCTGGCCGCCCGGCCGCTGAGCGTCGGAGAGCGGGGCGCGGGTCGAGCCAAAGTCCGGCCCGCGCCGATTCGATCGCTGATTAGAAGAAAAGTCCCAAACTGCCGCCCGCTAGCGCGCCCACAACGGCTGCAGCGATGGTGTTAGGAATGCCGCCGAGAGCTGCATAGGCGAGACCACCCAAAATGACCGCGCCGACGCCGGCGAAAATGTAAGTGTTGGGCGTGATTTCCCACTCCTTTTCCCCAGATGGCCTTTGATCAGTCATAGCGGATCCTCCATTTTTGCGAGTCGCCCTCAGCCAGGGCCGCTTGCTGCGCTCGCTCAGTTTTGGATGAGGCGTCATTTGGCTCCCCGACCCGACGCGTCAATGGCCGCCGCACACATTGCCGATATAAAAGCCGCCGGTCGTGACGGAGGAGATTGCTTCGGCGAGACTCGCACCGATCGGAAATGATCGACAGAAGGCCGGCGCAGCCGCTCACGCCGCCCCGACCTTTGACGCGTCAGTGTCCGTCGTTGGAAAAGTGCTGATAGTCGATGCTTCTTTTCCAATGTCCGCCCCAGCGCCAGCCCTGTCGCGCGAAGGCCCTGGTGACGACATCGCCGTCGACAATGATCCCGACGATATCTCTCCTGCGCTCGGAGGGCTCGTCATAAGCGCGCCCGGCTTCAGGCTCGGTTAGGTTTCCTTCCCGGTAGGGATTTTGAACGGGATTGATGTCCACGGCCATTCCATAGGCGTGTCGCGACATCGCGCCACGATCGGTCGTTCGGCAATTGAAGGCGCTCGTATTATTCGCCGCCATCGATCGCGTGTCATCGCCGCCGAATTCATCGATCAGGGACATTCGATAGATTCGAAATTTCCCGCTGTCGTAGATTTCCTCAAAGGCCGCTGCGACCGCTCTTGCGACGCTCTTTGCAACAATCAGAGCGCCCGTCTGCGCGTTACCGTCGAAGTCGAGGTAAGGCACCCTCAAGAGAACAAGCGCGTTGCGTCCCGGACATGGAAGCTCCGCGCGCCACGACCTTCCCTGCATGTAAGCCCATACTGCGTCGGGGATGGGTTCAGCCGTGACCTTCGCGCCCCGCGCATGTGCGACTGCGCTCGCGAGAAGCAAAAACAGCAGCACAACCGCTCGGATGGCGCGTGAGAAGAGGATCTTCAAAATCATTCGCTCACCAATCCGGAACGCCTTTTGTAAAGAAACTTGTTTGGCGGCGCTTAGCGCGGCTTCATTCACCCAACCTTTTCGGAGCGCTCTCAACGGCCGTTGATCATAGAGACGGCGCTACTGTTGAATTGGCATATTCCGATGCACGCCATCGTAAGAAAGGCGGCGCCCCGATCGCCAGCGCCGCGATGCACACAAATTCGCCGACTCCATCCGCGATCACCATGTCGCCGATGGTGAGTATCGTGAGTCCCTTGCATATTTCCGAGACGGCAAAAATGCCGTTTGCCCTAGCCATGCAGACCAACTTGCCGAGCGGACGGTCCGTCCGAGCAGCAATTGCGCTCGCCGAAAAGAGGGCGATCTCTTTTTTTCCGGGCGACAGCCCGACAGATGATTGCGCCCGTGGAAAGCCCATGCCTAGCCTTCATAGCTGGAGGAGTTGTTCCTCTACCTTGAATTGGGAACGCCAATATGGCCGACATGCGGCCCCGCCTAGGCGCAAGGCGTGATGGAACGACGAGCGCTCCCGGTCTCTGCCGCACAAAAGCCGCTCAGCGCGGCGTTGGACTGGCGGCGACGCGAGTTCTAAAGCGTCCAATAAAACGCCCCGACTGAAGCGTTGCAGCGGGGCGTTTCTTGCTCAACGAATTGGCGTGTTTCTCAGCACACCCATAGCCAGTTGCCGAGGTAATCGTTCCATTGCCAGCACACGCCAGGGTTAAGAGGCCGCCAGGGCGTGCTCCAATCCCTCTTCTGATAGCGCCAGAGCGCGCCATAGGACTGGACGCTGCCATCATTTGATTACGATCGCTGCGCTTCAGCCAACGGCGCGAAAGCCAAAGTCGCCCCGATGATCAATGGCGCGAGCTTGCGCATTTTTTCCTTCAGATGAATTGGCAGTTAGCCAGTTCAACTGGGACAGGCGCAAGATCATTCAACCCATCGGCGAACGCTACGTAGTCAAACGTATCCAACGCAGCTTATACTTCTATCCTAAGCTGGCGCGGTCGAGGCGATCGCCAAGCTTAATGTTTTGCAAGACGCTCTATGGCGTTGATAAACGCGTCCGGCGAAGCGGCAATGCGTCGAACGATCTGCATCGGCAGTTGGACGAGCATCCGAACGGTCGAGGCGGTGGCGACGACTTTCGACGCGGAAACGAGACGCTGCATTCGGCTCTCCATACTTGGTCTGCGCGGCGCCTTTGTGCGGGGAGGCATTCGGCGGCGCTAAGCGAGCGAATCCTGGGTACTGTGAGCGCACACTTTAAGCATGCCAGCGTTTCGGCCAGGTTACCGCAATGTTGCTGGTCGTTTCGGGCTTGGGGCGAATGTGTGCGGCGGACCGCCCCGCTTCAGTTATTTGCGAGAATATCCGTCCGTAATCGGTTCGCGACGATATCGACCGCCGCCGCGACCGCCGGCGACATCGGCGCGCAGATATCGAATGTCCCGCCTTCGATCGCATAGACGACGCAGCGCGAGGGCAAGGCGCCCAGCGCGCGGGCGAGCTCCAGAGCTTCGGCGAGGCCGAAGCCATGCGTCGATGCGCCAAGAGCCGCTCGCGGAATCGGGCCTGCGCTGGCGTCAAAGCGGCGGATTTCGCCTGGCTCCGCCCCCGAAAAGCAGGCGTCGACAATAAAGGCGGCGTCCGCGCCCTCGAGCCGCGCCAATACGCGCGTCGCCTCGCCCTCCTCCTCGATGATGTCGACGTCGGCCAGCAACGCTCGCAGCGCGCGCGCGACCGCGCGGCCCGCCGCATCGTCGCCGCGATCGGGATTGCCGATACAGAGCACAATGATGCGCGGATCTTCGCGCGCTCTATCCGCCCCGGTCGACATCGAGCCGCAGAAAATGCGTCGCGCAGGAAATGCAGGGGTCGTGATTGCGAATGGTCTGCTCGCAGCGGTGACGCAAAGCGTCGTCCGGCAAATCGAGCCAAGCGTTGGCGAAAATCTTCAGATCCTCTTCGATGCTCGGCTGGTTCTGCGACGTCGGCGGCACGATGCGGGCGTCGGCGATCTTTCCATCGGCGTGAAGCTGATAGCGGTGATAAAGCATGCCGCGCGGCGCCTCGGTCGCCGCATAGCCGGTTCCCGCACGCGGCTCGATTTCGACTGCAGGCCGCTCCGGCTCTTCGTAGTCGTCGATGATGCGCAGCGCCTCGTCGCAGGCGTAAAGAACTTCAACGGCGCGTACAATAATGCTGCGGAAGGGATTGGCGCAGACCGGCCCCATGCCTGCGTCGCGCGCCGCCTCGCGGGCGATCGGCGAGAGCGACGCGGCGTTCAGCGCGTAGCGCGCCAAGGGCCCCGTGAGATAGGCGGCGCGCGCCTTGATATGCGCATGCAGCGCGGTCGAATGTTCGACATGGCTCTCCTCGAAATGTTCGTCATATTCAGCGGCGGCGATGTCGAGCCCGCGGCTTGAGACGATGCGGCCCTGGTTGAAGGGATATTCGCCCTCGCCGCGCAAGGCGACGAATTCATAGTCGCGCTCAACATCCGGAAAATCGAAGCTGGACGTCCATCGCACGGTCGCGAGCGCCAAGTCCCGCGCGCGCTTCAGCTCTTCGGCGAGCGGCTGAAGTTCACGCCGGCGCGGCGCACGATAAAAGCCGCCGACGCGGACATTGATCGGATGAATCTCGCGGCCGCCGAGAAGCGCGATGATCGAATTTCCGGCTCTCTTGAGATCGAGCCCGCGGCGCACAATGTCGGCATGGTCGCGCGCCATTTCGATTGCGCCCGCATAGCCGAGGAAGTCCGGCGCGTGCAACATGTAAATATGGAGCGTGTGGCTCTCGATCCACTCGCCGCAATAGATGAGCCGTCGCAGGTCGCGTAACGGTCCGTCGACGACGACGCCGAGCGCGTTCTCCATCGCGTGAATTGCGCTCATCTGATAGGCGACCGGACAGATGCCGCAGATGCGCGCGGTGATATCCGGCGCTTCGCTATACATGCGGTCGCGCAGGAAGGCTTCGAAGAATCGCGGCGGCTCAAAGATGTTGAGTTCGGCCGACTGCACGACGCCGTCGCGTGCGACGACCTTGAGCGCGCCCTCGCCCTCAACTCGGGCAAGTTGATCGACTTTGATCGTCTTAACGATCATGACGTTCGCTTTCCTTACGGAAGGCGTCGGCATTGGCGTTGAAATTACGATAGACGCGCTTCAGCGCATCCTCATCCATGCCGAGCTTGCCCAGCCACGCCGACAGCGACGGCGCGTTGGGCGTCTCCATCGGGCCGTAGCAGCCATAGCAGCCGCGATTGTAAGAGGGACAGAGCGCGCCGCAGCCCGCATGGGTGACGGGTCCCAGACACGGCGTTCCGTGACCGACCATGACGCAGAGATTGCCGGCGATCTTGCACTCGACGCAGACGCTGTGCGGCGGCGTTTGCGGCTTGCGCCCGGCGAGAAACGCAGAAATCGTTTCGACGAGCTGCCGCGTGCTGATCGGACAGCCGCGCAGTTCGAAATCGACTTTCACGTGATCGGCGATCGCGGTCGAGGTCGCCAGCGTTTGGATATAGTCCGGCCGCGCATAGACGATCGCCGCATATTCGCGCACGTCGGCGAAATTGCGCAGCGCCTGTATGCCGCCTGCGGTGGCGCAGGCGCCAATCGTAATTAAGAACCGCGATTGTTTGCGAACCTCCTGGATCCGCGCCGCGTCATGCGCCGTCGTCACCGAACCTTCGACGAGAGAAAGATCATATGGACCTCCAGCCGACGCGCTCGTCGCCTCGAGGAAGTGCGCGATCTCGATTTCGCCGGCGATCTCCAGCAATTCGTCTTCGCAATCGAGAAGGCTGAGCTGACAGCCGTCGCATGAGGCGAATTTCCAAACGGCGAGCTTTGGTCGAATACGCTTCACGTCAAAGCTCCCGATAGGCGAGAAGACTGCGCACGCGATCATAGCGATGCACCGGTCCGTCCTTGCAGATGAACAGCGGACCGAACTGACAGTGGCCGCAATGGCCGATGGCGCATTTCATATTGCGCTCCATCGAGACGAAGATTCGCGAATCTGCGACGCCCGCGTCTTCGAGCGCGAGCGCCGTCGCCCGGATCATCACTTCCGGTCCGCAGATCATGGCGATGGCGTCCGCCGGATCGAAACGAAGCTTGGACAGCAGAGGCGTCACATAGCCGACGTCCCCGGTCCAATCTGGTCCGGCGCGCTCCACAGCGACGCGCAGCTGGAGATCGGGCGTTCGCCGCCATTCCTCGAGTTCCGCGCCGAAGATAAGATCCTCCGGCGTGCGCGCGCCATAGAGCACGCCCACCCGGCCGTAAGCGGCGCGATGGCGCAGCAGCCAGTAAATTGCGGGCCGAAGCGGCGCGAGGCCAATGCCGCCGCCGATCAGCAGAACATCAAAGCCCTTGGCTTCCTCAACCGGCCAGCCGACCCCGAAGGGACCGCGCAAGCCCACCTGATCGCCAGCCTTCAATCTGCCGAGCGCCGCGCTCACCGGCCCGACGGCGCGGATCGTGTGGGTGAGCCGCTCTGGCGACTGCGAATCCCCGCTGATGCTGATCGGTATTTCGCCGACGCCAAATGCGTAGAGCATATTGAATTGCCCCGGCGCGAAGGGCGTGGCGCACTCGGGGGCGAGGTCGAAGGTGAACACCTCCGCCGATTCGCGGATGAAGCGCGTCACCGGCGTCATCGTCGGCGCCATCGGATAAGGCGGCGGCGCGCAGGCTTTAAGCGTTTGCGGCATCATACATCCCGAGCGCCTGCATGCGCGCCGACTGCAGACGTTTGACGAGCGGCGGAATGAAGCGCTTCATCATTTCATAGCCGACGCGCGGATCCGCCCCGCATTTACCGCGCAGACATTTCCCGTCGAAAGCGATGGCGCGCGTCAGTTCGATGGCGCGCGCGTCGAATGACGACCGATAGGGCGGAATGAGCCAGTCGGCGCCAAGAATTTCTCCGCTCTTGACGGTGAGAAAGGTGAACGCCCCGCGCCCCGGCACGAAAGTCTCCAGCGCCACGGCGCCATGTCGCACGAGATAAAAGGAATCCGCCGCGGCGCCCTCGCGATGCAGATAATCGCCCGGCTGCAGGACGACATTTTTGGCGCATCCGGCGACAAGCGCCAATGTCTCTTCATCGAGCCCCTCTGCGAAGGGATGATGACGCAGCAGATCGGCAATATCCTTCATCGCGAATCCTCGGTGGAGGCGTCGCCGCCGCGGATGGCGCGCACCTCCTCGGTGATGTCGATGCCCACCGGACACCATGTGATGCAGCGCCCGCAGCCCACGCAGCCCGATGAGCCGAACTGGTCGATCCAGGTCGCAAGCTTGTGCGTCATCCACTGCCGGTAGCGCGATTTCGCGCTGGCGCGCACGCTGCCGCCGTGAATGTAGGAAAAATCCATGGTGAAGCAGGAATCCCAGCGTCGCCAGCGTTCCGCGCGCGCTCCGGAAAGATCGGATGTGTCTTCCACCGACGTGCAGAAGCAGGTCGGACAAACCAAGGTGCAATTTGTGCAGCTCAGACAGCGCGTCGCCACCTCGTCCCAGCGCGGATGTTCGAGATTGCTCATCAACAGTTCGTTGAGATCATCCGAACGCATGTTCCGTCCCATCGAGGCTGCGGTGTGTTCAATGACAGCCTCACCGGCTTCGACCTCGCGACTTGACGCGAGCCGATGCGGAACCTGCGCCAGGAGCGCGCGCCCCTCGTCGCTGCCGGTCTCGACGAGAAAGCTGTGCTCGGTCCCGTCGAGAAGCTCGGTCAGGGCGAGGTCAAATCCCTGCTCGACTCGCGGACCCGCGTGCATCGAAACGCAGAAGCAGGTGCCTCCCGCCTTGCCGCAATTGACTGCCACGATCAGCGCGCTTTCGCGCAAGGCCTGGTAGTGCGGGTCAACGTACATGTCGTTGACGAGAACCTTGTCCTGGATCTCGATCGCGCGAATTTCACATGCCCGCACGCCGATAAAAGCGAGACGATCGGTCGGCGGCGCTTCGGGCGTAACGCTGGCGTTCTCGCCAACGCGTTCGGCCGTCCAAAGTCGCAGCTTCGGCGCATGCAGATATTTCTTCCACGAATGCGGCCCGACGGCATAACCAAAGAGCGCATCGTCATCGCGACGGGCCAATCTGTAGCGGCCGCCGTCCTGCTCGTCCGTCACCCCGCGGGGCAGATCGTCGACAGATTCGATATCGTCGTAAACGATCGCCTGATTTTGCACGGTGGGGCCGATGGCGCGATAACCGCCCGCCCGGATCGCCCGCAGCAAGGCTTGCAGGCCCTCGACCGTGATGGTCGCCGCCGCTTCGTCAGCTTTGGCCATTAGCGCTCCTAACCCGGCTTCCTGCCCGCCAATATCAAATCGAACTGCGCCGAATGTTTCGTCAAGTCTAGCCTTTGCTGGCGCCCTTGTGACGCGCGAATGACATTCGGCCGACGTCCCGCATCACGCGCTTGTCGTCTTCCCCGTGACTTCAACCGCCTCACGCGATCCTGGAGCCCGAGTTTACCAGCAGCCGGACGAGCCGGCCCCATTCCCATCTCGCCGGTTGCTCGGTTCTCGTGCTCGAACTATCTTGACCTTCTAATTCGGCCAACAGGCGCGAGTGACAAGCGGGGATGGTCGCCGCAGCGTCATTCGCTCCCGAACCAATGAGGATTGCTCATGTCCAATAGCTCCGACCCGGCCGAACCCAAAGAGCCCCACGTTGCGCCGGAGGAGGAGAGCTGGGCGACGACGATCGAGCATGGCATCGAAGAGATCCGGACCCAGCCGGCCGACGTTCTCTTCCTCGACGTTCTCAAGATCGACCTGCCCTACATCGTCATGCTGTCGATGGCGGTGCTGGGCATCGGCCTCGTCACCTTCACAGGCGGCCCCGTCGATTATTATTGGGAGCTCCTTACGCCAATCTATTGCGCGATCTGCATCTATGTCGGCTGGCGTCATGCGGAAACGACGCATGAACGCACGCGGCTGGTCTGGACTCAAATTCTGCATTGGGCGGCCGTTCTCGCCGCAATGGCCCTGATTTACACCGATGCGATGCTTAAAGTGGTCAATCCAAACGCTGCGGGACTGATGCTGATGGTCATCCTCGCGCTGTCGACCTTCGTCGCGGGAGTCCACGCTGGCGCATGGCAGATTTGCATCGTCGGCGTGATTCTGGCTGTTTCCGCACCCGTCCTGGCCACGATTCAGACCTCGTCGCCTTTCATCGTCGTCGCGACGCTTGGCGTGATTTTCGTCGGCGCAAGCTTGTATTTGACGCTCCACGCGCATCGCCGGAAGATCGGAGAAGCGGAAACTTGATCGAGAAAATTGCGCGCCGAGCCATCTTGGCGCGCAATTTTCTTATCGGGCCGTCTCAGGTCGTCGCCGGCTGCGCCGCCAGCGCGGCGCGGATGGCGTCGTCCTTGGACTTGTCGAAAGACGTCCGCAGCACGACGCCGCCGACTCCTTTGAGTCCCTCGAGAACCTTGTCGGTCGTCATCTTGCGCACGAGCAGGAACAGCGCCGCGCCGCCGGGCGGAACCGCGGCCGCCACGTCCTTCATGAATTGGTCGTCAATGCCGAAGTCGGTCAGCGCGCCCGACACCGCGCCGGCGCCGGCCCCGATCGCGGCGCCTGCGAGCGGCATCATGAAGATCAAACCGATCAGAGCGCCCCAAAAGGCGCCGGAGACTCCGCCAAGCGCCGTGGTGCTGAACAGCTGATTGAGCTTTATCGCGCCATCGGCATTCTTTACGGCGACGACCGCGTCGCCGAGCTCGATCAAATATTCCTTCTGCATGGTGAAGAGCTTCTGCCGAACTTCTTCGGCCTTTTCTTCCGACGGAAATGCAATCACGAGAAGATCGTTCATTGGCCTCTCCTATTCCGCGCGCGGATCTCGCGCGCCGCCATTGACGATCTAGTTCAGCAAGAAAAGCAAGACAATGCGCCGGTGAACGGTTGAGGCGGAATGAATAGACCGAACGAGGGTCGGCGGACGCCGCCTTCGTCGCCTTCACAGCGACGCTGGCGGGCCAACCTTCATTAGTTTTCGCGACGGCGCGACGGCGCGAACTCGCAGCGGGCGCGCTGCGGGACACGACGCGGCGCGGCATAAAGGAAGCACAGCGGCGACAGCGTCGCGGCCAGCAGCAGCATGACGACAACCATAGGAGCTTCTCCCGGTTTATGT
>NZ_JAMRYX010000006.1 GCF_024448135.1 Methylocystis suflitae | reverse complement strand
ACGCAGCGCGCGCGGCCTATGCCCTCGTGCTTCGAGACGGCTCCTACGGAGCCTCCTCAGCATGAGGGCATAGAATGAGCCGTTCGCGCCGGGAGTTGTTGCGTCGCGTTCTGCCACGCGACGGGCGTTCTGTCGAGAACGCCAGATCACGCGCTCTACGGCGCGGCGCGCGGCCGATGCGTGAAAATCTGCGCCAGCGCCGAAGAGACGACGCGCGAATCGACGTCGTCGGCGCGGCTCGTCAGCACGATCGGGACACGCGCGCCGAGCACCAGCCCCGCCGTATCGGCGCCGCCCAGGAAGACGAGCTGCTTCGCCAGGATATTGCCTGCCTCGAGATCTGGCGCGACCAGAATGTCGGCGTCGCCGGCGACTTCGGACTCAATGTGCTTGGCGTCGGCCGCTTCGCGCGAGATGGCGTTGTCGAAGGCCAGCGGACCGTCAAGCTCGGCGCCGGCGATCTGGCCGCGGTCGGCCATCTTGCAGAGCGCCGCCGCCTCGATCGTCGACGGGATTTTCCCCTCGACCGTCTCCACCGCCGAAAGCAGCGCCACTTTAGGGCGTTCGATGCCGATCGCATGTGCGAGATCGACGGCGTTGCGCACGATGTCGCGCTTTGTGTCGAGCGTCGGCGCGATGTTGATCGCGGCGTCGGTGACGAGCAGCAACTTGTGATAGTACGGCGCGTCGATCACAAAGACATGGCTGATCCGCCGGTCGGTGCGAAGGCCGGCGCCGTCGCGTATGACCGCGGTCATCAGCTCGTCCGTGTGCAGCGCGCCTTTCATCAGCGCGTGCAGTCGGCCGCGGCGCACGAGCTCCACCGCTTGATCGGCGGCGGCGTGGCTGTGTGGCGCGTCGACAATCTCGACGCCTTCGAGCGAGACCCCGCTCGCGCGCGCGGCCGCCTCGATCTTCGCCCGTGGACCGATAAGAGTCGGGACGATCAGCCCTTTGTCGCGAGCGGCGATCGCGCCTTCGACCGAGCGCGCGTCACAAGGATGGATGACGCCCATGCGGATGGGCGGCAGCGCCTGCGCCCGACGCACGAGGGCGTCAAGCAAGGCGCCGCGCGTGCGGGCTTGCGCCACCATGGACCAGGGCGGGCGTGACGTCGCCGTCGGTTCACACCCAGCGCTCTGGCTCATACGGGCCTCCTTCGCTCAATTCGGCGGATCGCGGGCGATGCGATCGACGAAGAATTTCGTCGCGCGCGCCCAGGATTGATCATTATCGCCGCGAAAATCGAACCCCTGATGATAGATCAGTTCGCCCGTCGAAACGCGCGCGACTGAAACGCCCATGCTGAGGATCAGCGTGCTGACCTTATTGACGACGCCCGTCAGAACGAGATCGGCGCCGGCCTTGCGGGCAAGCGACACTTCGCAGCCGTTGCAGGTGCGAATGTAGGTTTGTTTCAAGATCGCGTCGAGATCCGCCGCGATGGGGGCCCGGTCGACGACCTCATAGACGCGCCGCGCGGCGAGTCCCGCGCCGATGTCGTCGCGCGCCCGCGCCAGTCTTTTTGCATGTTCGGCGCTTTGGTCGACAGGTTCGTTTGACGTGTCGACCAGCTCGAAATCGAGAACGAGCAGGCGTTTGCGCGGCTCTTCGGCCAGCGCCGACGCGGCTTGCGACAGCGGCAGGGACAGGAGCAGGGCGAGTCCGAGCAGGCGGCGGCGGCCGATCATCGCGCCTTGGCTCCATATTTGTGGAGGTGCGCGCCGTGGGCGGAGAGCCAGGCTTCGGCGCGATCCGTGTCGGCGCAAAGCCGCCGCGTCAACTTCCAAAATCGCGGTGAATGGTCGAGATGCACGAGATGCGCGACTTCGTGGGCGGCGAGGTAGTCGAGGACGAACGGCGGCGCCATGATCAGCCGCCAGGAAAAGTTCAGCGAGCCGGAGGCCGAACACGATCCCCATCGGCTGATCGGATCGCGCAGGCCGACGCCGCGGGGCGGCAGTCTGAGTGCGCCGGTATGGCGGGCGACCGCCTCTTCAAGGTCGCGCCGCGCCTCCCGCTTCAAATAATCCTGAACGCGACGGTGCACATGTTCGGTCTGACCGGCGACGCAAAGCGTGAAGGGAGCCTCAGCGTCGTCTCTTGGCTCGATCCAGGTGACCCCGCGGCGGTCCGGATGATGGGCGATCATATGATCGACGCCGCGAAGAGGCGCGACCGAACCATGCGCGAAAGGAATGGTTGCAGGAAGCCTGTCGAGACGCGAAGCGATCCAGGCGGCGTGGCGCTGAGCGAAATCTCGCGCATCGCGCAATGACGCCCGCTTCGGCATCGTCAACACCGCATCGCGTGCGGCGAAGCGCACGCGCAAAGTGAATCGCCGCGCATTCTGTGACCGACGCAAAGCGACGAGGATTGTTTCGCCGGCGTGGACTAATTTGAGAATCGACGCGCCGCCAGTTGGCGCCGGTCCTTCGCGCAGGAGTCGAAGCATAGCGCTCATGCTAGCGCAAACGCCATATGAGTCGCGAGTTCCAAAATTGCGGCTCGATGAAAATATTTCCCTTGCGTTGCTTTTTTGTGCGCTCTCCGACGCAGGCGACTGTGCGCGCTACAGATGGCGTTCAAGCTCACGCGCGGCTTCGGCAGGGCGTCGCGCCACGTTGAACGGGCTTACAAAGTGGCCCTTTTTGTCCATCAGATAAACGACAGTGGTGTGGTCGACGGAATAGTCTTCGTCCTTGCCGGGCGCGCGCTTAGAGAAGATGCGATATTCGCGCAACACGGGATCGAGCGAAGCGCGCGGGCCGGTGACGCCGATGATGCGTGGATCGAAATTGGAGAGATAATCTTTGAGAGACTCGGGCGTGTCCCGCTCCGGATCGACGGTGACGAACAGCGCGCCGACTTTGGCGTCCGGTCCCATCGCCCGCAAGATCTCCGACATCTCGAAGAGCGTGGTGTGACAAATGTCCGGACAGTGCGTATAGCCGAAGAAGACGAGGAAGGGGCGGCCCAGGAAATCCTGCTCCGTCACCTGCTGCCCGGTATGCGCGGTGAGTTGAAAAGGTCCGCCGATGGCTTCCGTCGACGTCGTGGGCTTGCCGCTGGTGAAGTAGACAAAGGCGCCGAATATGAGCGCGAAGACGGCGCCGACGCCGATCAACAGCGGTCTCGAGATTCCTGGTCCGCTGGCGGATTGTGCGCCCTTTGGACTGCGCTTCACTCCCTTTGCGCCACCCTTCGATCCGTTGGCCATCGTGCGTTTCCTGATTGTTGTCATGGGCGGCGCGCGCCGCAGCGGGTCCGCTGAGCGAACCTCGAATAGGATCAGTCCGCGAAAACTATATGGGCGTCATTGCATAAGTCCACGTCGCCTGAGTCCTTCGCGTCGTCGAACGCCCAACGCGCCTCAAAGCGGCAACCTTTGGCGCCGGTGATGGGAAACCGCGTGCGGCCTCCGGCGGCCAGCGGCTTATCGAGCTTCCCGACGATGGCTTCCGGCGCCGTCTTGTCTTTTGCCGCCATGATGATCTCGAAGCTTTTCAGCGGCACGGGACGCTGGTTCTCCAGATCGACGGTTTGCGCCAGCTTCGCCGGCGCCGTTCGCGGCTTCGTTGCGCCGACCGCCTGCGCGACGCCGGCGGCGGCGATGACGCCGATCATCGCCAAGCGTAGCTTCATTGGACCTTCTCCCGACGCGAACTTATCTTGCCCTTTTGCATTCGCCAAGCGCTGTCGGCCGAGACCGCGCCGAACGGGCCGGACATGCGCGTCCCGCGCCGATGGTGTAGCTTCGCGCAATTGCGATTCCTGGCTGTGAAAGCGCTTTTAACCATGAGCGAACCATGAGCGAAACTCCGAGCGCCGTTCCGGGCAAAATCCTCGTCGGCGCAAGCGTAACGGACGGGAAGCCGCGCGCGTACCACTATCTTCGGCTCGCGCTTGGCAATCGCCATGGCTTAATCGCGGGCGCAACCGGCGGCGGCAAAACCGTTTCGCTGCAGCTGCTCGCCGAAGGCTTCTCGAACGCCGGAACCTGCGTCTTTCTCGCCGACGTCAAAGGCGATCTCGCGGGACTGTCGCAGCCGGGCGAAGGCAAGTCGGCCTTCGTCGCGCGCGCCAAGGAGATTGGCGTTGCTTACGAGCCCGACCGGTTTCCCGTCACCTTTTGGGATATCTTCGGCGAGCAGGGACACCCGGTTCGCGCTTCGATCTCGGAAATGGGGCCGCTGCTTCTTTCGCGCCTGCTTGATCTGAACGATACGCAAGAGGGCGTTCTCAATATCGTTTTCAAGGCGGCGGACGAGCAGGGCATGTTGCTGCTCGACTTGAAGGATCTGCGGGCGATGCTCGCGCATGTTGCGGAGTCCGCCGCGACTTACAAGCAGACACACGGGAACGTGGCGCCCGCGAGCGTCGGCGCCATTCAGCGGCAGCTGTTGGTGTTGGAGACGCAGGGCGGCGATCAATTTTTTGGCGAGCCGGCGCTCGACATCATGGATTTCCTGCGCGTCGATCGCGACGGCCGCGGGGTAATCAATATTCTGGCGGCCGACAGGCTTTCGCGCGCGCCCCGGCTCTATGCGACTTTCCTTCTTTGGATGCTTTCCGAACTCTTCGAAACCCTGCCGGAGGTGGGCGATCTCGACAAGCCGAAGCTCGTCTTCTTCTTCGACGAGGCGCATCTTCTGTTCAACGACGCGCCGAAGGCGCTGCTGTCCGCGATTGAGCAGGTCGTGCGTCTCATCCGCTCGAAAGGCGTCGGCGTCTATTTCATCACGCAAAATCCGCTTGACGTGCCGGACACGGTTCTGGGCCAGCTCGGCAACCGTATCCAACATGTGCTGCGCGCATTCACGCCTCGCGATCAGAAGGCGGTACGCGCCGCCGCCGAGACGTTTCGCGACAATCGCGCGCTCGAGGAAGCCGAGGCGATCATGCAGCTTGGCGTCGGCGAAGCGCTGGTGTCCATGCTCGACGCCAAGGGAACGCCGGAAGTCGTCGAACGAACGCTGATCGCGCCGCCGTCCGCCCGCGTTGGACCGATATCGCCGCAGGAGCGGAAGGCCGTGATGGGCGCGAGCGCCTTCGGGGGGAAATACGACACGATGGTGGATCGTGAATCCGCTTTCGAAATGCTGCAGGCGCGCGCCGTCAAGGGCGAGGCCGAAAGCGGCGCAGGCGGCGGTCTGCTCGGCGCGCTCGGCGGCATATTGGGCGGCATCTTTGGCAAGGGCGACAAGAAGCGCATGTCGCCGGTGGAACTCGCGGCGCGCGCCGCGATCCAATCGGCGGCGCGGTCCGCCGGCACACAGATCGCGCGCCAAATTCTGCGCGGCGTGCTGGGCGGAATGTCGAAGTGAATTCGGGCCCGAAGATCGCGGGATTATAACGGGCAGGATCTTCGCCAAACTTGCGCGGCCAAACTTGCGCGGCCGAGCCTTTGAAGCGCGCCATTCACATTGCTGAATCTTAATCCGTGCTTTAGCCTCCCTTCACGCAATTGTCATTTTCCAGCCCTCTAGGGGCGCCCTATAATGTCCCCCTGTCGCGGTCGGCGTTTCGTGGCCGCGCTTTGCGGACCCGCCATACTCAGGGGGTTCGTCAGGAGGGACTTATGGCGAATGCCTTGCCAATCGTCTCAGAAGACGGCCTAGCCCGCTATCTATCTGAAATCAGGCGGTTTCCAATGTTGGAGCCGCAGCAGGAATATATGCTTGCCAAGCGCTGGCGCGAGCATGAAGACGCGAAAGCCGCGCAGGAGCTGATCACGTCGCATCTGCGGCTCGTGGCGAAGATCGCCATGGGCTATCGCGGCTACGGCCTGCCGATCGGGGAAATCGTTTCCGAAGGCAATGTCGGCCTCATGCAAGCCGTCAAGCGCTTCGAGCCCGAGCGCGGCTTCCGCCTCGCGACCTATGCCATGTGGTGGATCCGCGCCTCTATCCAAGAGTATATTTTGCGCTCCTGGTCGCTCGTCAAAATGGGCACCACGGCGAGTCAAAAGAAGCTCTTCTTCAATCTTCGCAAGGCCAAGAGCCGCATCTCCGCCTTCGAAGAAGGCGACCTGAAGCCCGAGAACGTCGAAAAGATCGCCCATCGGCTTGGCGTGTCTAAGCAGGACGTCATCGACATGAATCGCCGCATGGGCGGCGACGCTTCGCTCAACACGCCGTTGCGCGAGGAGGGCGAAGGCGAATGGCAGGACTGGCTTGTCGACGACAGCGTCGATCAGGAGCATCTGCTCGTCGCCCAAGAAGAAAGCGACAATCGCCTGAAGGCGCTGCGCGGCGCGCTTGACGTGCTCAATCCGCGCGAGCGGCGCATCTTCGAGGCGCGGCGACTGTCTGACGATCCCGTCACGCTTGAAACGCTCTCCGAGGAATTCGGCGTGTCGCGTGAGCGCGTGCGCCAGATCGAGGTGCGCGCCTTCGAGAAGGTGCAGGCGGCGGTGCGCGACGGCGTCGCGCGCATCGAGTCGGCGCCTGCGCCGGCGGCGTAACGGCTCCGAAATCCGAGGAATGATCGACGCGGCGCAGAAGCGCGCCGCTCGGGTCACGCCAAGTCGGTCTGCACGTCGGTCTGCACTCCGCAGAAAGTTGCACTGCTCACCAGAGCTGTGGCGCCTGCCCCAAGCCTTCGCTCGCTCTATATTGGTGAGGAACTGGGGGGGCGCCAGAACAGCGACATGTCTCACTGGCTCATTGTCGGCGCCAGCCGCGGCATCGGACTTGAAACTGCGCGTCAGCTTTCGGCGCGAGGGGAGCACGTGACCGCGAGCGTGCGCAGCCCGGCGGGCCTGGCGGCGCTGAAAGCGGCCGCGCCGCAGGCGGCGCCCTTGCAATTTGACGTTCGCGACGCGGCGGCGATCAGCGCCGCCGCCGCGCAAGTCTGCGATCCGATCGACGTGCTGATCGCCAACGCCGGCGCCTATGGGCCGCAGCGCCAATCCTCGACCGACATGGATTTTGAAGGCGCGCTCGATCTACTTTCGATCAATACGCTCGGCCCGCTGCGTGTCGTTCAGGCCTTCCTGCCGCGGGTGAAGCGGAGCGCCCGTCCCCGCATCGTGTTGATGACCAGCAGATTGGGCTCGATGTCGCTCGGCGGCACATCCAATGTCGCCTACCGCGTCTCAAAAGCAGGGTTGAACAAGATCGCGCAATGTCTCGCTGACGATCTGAAGGCGGAAGGCGTCGTCGTCGTCGCCCTCAGTCCGGGCCGGGTGCGCACCGACATGGGTGGGCCGAACGCGACGCTCGACGTGCGCGACAGCGTGGCGGGCGTCATTCAAGTCGTCGAGTCGCTGACGCTCGCCGACACGCGCCGCTATCTCGACTATCGCGGCGAAGAGCTTCCCTGGTGAGGGGGCTCTGGTGAGCGCCGGACAGGCGCGCGCCTAATGTTTTTCCTGCTGCGGCCCGGCGCGCGCGACGGCAAGCGCGTCCCGCGCCTGGGTCTCGAGCTTCTCCGCCATCTCTCTCTCCAACGCTCTTCGCGGCGTCGGCACATCGAGCGTCGCGACGACGCGCGCCGGACGCGGTGATAAAAGGAATATCCTATCCGCGAGCGCAATCGCCTCGGCGAGATCGTGAGTCACGATCAGCGTAGTGATGCGCCGCTCGTCGATGAGCCTTGCGATCATCTCGCGCAGATCCTTGGCCAGCGCCGCGTCGAGCGACACAAGCGGCTCGTCGAGCAGCAGCAGGTCGGGCTTGACGGCGAGCGCGCGCGCAAGCGCGACGCGCCGGGCGAGCCCCAGCGAGAGTTCGCGCGGGAAATGCGATGCGTGCTCGGCGAGCCCGAGTTCGTCGAGAAGCGCGGCGATGTCGTCTTCGCGCGCATGCGGCGCGGCGATGCGGATATTGTCGATGACGCTGCGCCAGGGCAGCAATCGCGGCTCTTGGAAAACCATGCCGAGCCGGCCGTGTTCGGGCAGGACGATCGTTCCGACGTAGTCCTTGTCGAGTCCGGCGATGAGCCGCAGCAAGGTGGTTTTGCCGCAGCCGGAAGGGCCGACGACCGCGCCCGCCTGTCCCGCAGGCAGCGTCAGACGCAAATCTTCCAGCGCGCGACGCGGGCTGCCGCGGGCCGAATGATAATCCTTAGACGCGATCGAGACGTCGAGAGACGCCGCGCCGCCAGCGCGAGACGTGTCGTTCAAGAGGCTGCACCAGAAAAGTTTCGACGCCGAGCATCAGCGCGACGAAGGGAAGCGCGTAAGCAAGCAGAAGCTTCATGTCAAAGAGCTGAAAGGCCATGTTGATTTCGAAACCGACGCCGTTGGAGCGCCCTAGCAGTTCGACGACGAGGACGATCTTCCAAACGAGCGACAGGCCGGAACGCGTCGCCGCCGCAAGATAGGGCGCGAGCTGCGGCAGGACGAGATGCTTGAAACGCGCTGTGGGCGAAAAGCGAAAGACATGCGCCATGTCCTCAAGATGCGGATCGAGCGCCCGCGCGCCTTCGCGCACGACGACGATGGCGTTGGGCAGCTTGTTGAGCGCGACGGCGCCGATCGCGGCGACTTCCGTGAGGCCGGCCCAGACATAGGCGAGCACGATAACGACCAGAGCCGGCAGATTGAGCAGCGTGACGAGCCAGGGATCGAGCAGCCGGTCGGCGAGCTTGTTGCGACCCATGACATAGCCGATCGCCGCGCCGAAACTCATGGCGAGCGCGAAGGCGGCGATAACGCGCGCGAGCGTGATCGCGAGATTGGAGAACAACGCGCCGGAAAGCGCCTCTTCATAAACCTTCTCGAAAACGGCCGCCGGTCCCGGAAGTCGGCGCGGATCGGATAGCCACGCGCCGAACTGCCAAAGCAGGAGCAGCGCCGTAAGCGAGACCAGACGGATCAACGCGGCTTGCCTTCGGCGCCCTTGTAGAAGGTCCCGGGATCGAGCGTTTTGCCGGAGCCGACGAGCTTTTCGCCGCCGAGCGCGGCGAGCGCGCCATAGAGCGTCCGGGCGTCGGCCTCTTCCTGGGCGACCGAGCGTTTCGGCGCGCCGGCGACATAGCGCTTGCGGTAGATGTCGACTGTCTTGGCGTCCTTGCCGCCGAGGCGCTGCGCGATGACTGCGCCCCAGGCCCTGTCGGATGTCGCAATCAGCTCCTTGGCTTTCTTCGTCATCGAGAAGAACCGCGCCAGCGCGTCCTTGTTCTTTGCCGCGAAATCCTCGTCGAAGACATAGCCGGTGACGACGACGTCGCCCTTGGCGCCGAGCGCCTTTTCGACGTCGGTGAGCTCAACGGCGCGGGTGAAGCCTTGGGCTTCGAGGTCGGCGGCGAAATTCCAGAATTCGAGCGCCGCGTCAATCTCGCCCTGCAGCGCCTTTTCGGCGATGAGTGGCGGCGCGCCGTACAGCACCGTCGCCGTCTTGTCGAGATCGACGCCTTCTTTAAGCGCATAGGCTTTGAGCATCAGCCAGCTTTTGTCGAGGGGCCCGCCGGCGACGCCCAGCGACTTGCCGGCGAGGTCCTTGACGCTCTTGATCGCGGGGTTCTTGGTCATTACCGCGCCGATCGCCGATGAGTGCGGGTAGAAGGTCAGCTTCGCGCCCTGCGCGCGCTGGCGGGCGACCCATAGCCAATCTGAGACGATGATGTCGGCGCCGCCGCCCTGGATGGCGATCTTGCCGGCGTCGGTCGAGGCGAGTTCGGTGGCGTCAATGTCGAGCTTCGCAGTCTTGTCGAGGCCGAACGCCTTAGCGACGGCGAGTTCCCAGCCGAGCGTGCCGGTCTTCTGCAGCGCGATGCGCAATTTTTCCGCCTGCGCCGGCGCGGCGAGGAGAAAGACGCTGGCGAGACAGGCGGCGAGAGCGACGAAGCAGCGTTGCATGTCTTCCTTGAGGTTTACCTGGATGTCTTACCGCAGGATCGACATATCGTCGATGCTCGCCGGGAGGTTGATCGCCGAAGGCGCAGGTTGTTGCACAGCGGTGTGTCATCCCCGACGCGCGGAGCGCGCTCGGGGATCCAGAGCGGAGGCGGGGATAAAGGCTTCTATTTGGCGCAGACTCTCCGCGTCATGCCCGCGCTTGTCGCGGGCATCCACGCCGGGACGTTACGCAATGGCTGCAAGGCGCATGCAATGTCGATACGTGGATGGCCGGGACAAGCCCGGCCATGACGGTTACATGCGAGAAACTAACGAAAAGCGTTGCGCGAGCTGTCTGCGTCATGCCCGGCCTTGGGAGGGACACGCTTTGCAGCATTCGCGCGCGGCGTCGAAGTTTCATCTTCAGGGGGTGGCTAGGCGGGCGCCTTTCGCCGCAAGCGCCGCGTCATAAAAATCCGCGAGCTGCGAGAGCAGGGCGGCGCAGTCGCCTTGAAAACTCGAGCCGTGCATGACGGCGAGGCGGCGGGGCTCCAGCGCCGCGAGCATGCGGATCGTCGGGCCGGTCATCGGTGTCAGCGAGGTGGCCTGGAAGGCGTTCTCCGCCGCGATGGCGGCTTCAAGCACGCTCTCCGTCGTGATGGCCGGTCCTTGACCGATTTGCGTGAGAAGATCGCCGCAAAACAGCGTGCGGGTCGTCTCTTCATAGATCAGCCCCGATTCCCACGCATGCGGCACATGCGGCGTGTCGATGTAGCGCACGCGCCTTCCACCGATGTCCATGATTTCGCCGTCGGCAAGGGCGCGCGGCGGCCGGTCGGCGAGATCGTTGAGCGACACCATGCACGCCGTCTGGCCATGAACCACTTGCGCCTGCGGCGCAGCGGCGAGCCAGAGATTCATCGCGCCGCATTCGTCGGCTTCGACATGGCCGAAGGAAATCCAGCGCAGCTGCTCGATCGGCATGATCGCGGTCAAGGTCTTCGATACGCACGGAAACAGCGAACGCTGCCCGCAGTGAAACAGCAGCGGCTCGTCCGCGTCGATGAGGAACTGGTTGAAGGTGAATCCGCCGGGCGCCGCGATCTCCGGCACATATGTCGACAGTCGATAGATGCGCTCGGCGATTTCATCGACCTTCGTTTCCATCTTACCCTCTGACGGCATTCGCCGTCGCATGCGTGAATCCGCGGCGCTTCATCTGCGCCTAGCCTTTCTCCGCGTCCCATCGATGGCGAAGGTAAAGCAGCAGGAGCAGCCAGATCGCGATAAAGCCATCGGAGAAAATCGTCAAAAAGTTGTAGGGCGCATAGTCCCCGGCGCGAAGCGTCTGCTCGATGTGGCCATAGGTCGCCCCGAGCATGAACAACGACCATCCAAGTCCGGTGGCGAGCCAAAAGGCGCCGCGAATCCAAATGCAGAGAAAACCGAGAACGCCCCAGGCGCCGTCATGAACGCCGACTTCGAACTGGAACGGGCTTCCCGGCGCCCAGCCGATGCTGCGCGCGGTCTGATCGGGGAAGAAGACATGCGGGACGAAGCCGAGCGGCAGGCCGATGACGCCGACGTCGAGAACCAGCGCGTACAGCAACAGCAGGCGAACGACGCGTGCGCGAGTCCTTGGGACTCTGCTTAACGTCAGATGCGCCAACGGCAGCAGCACGCTGAAGAGCGCGACGATGAGGCCGATCATGGCGACACGGCTGCTTTCGCGTCTTCCGCCGCAGCGGCGGCGACGCTGCGCTGGCCCGGCTTCAGCGCTTTGATCTGATATTTTTCACATTCCGCGCTCAACGCGCCGAGACCGCCGTAAAGCCTCTCGGCGTCGCCGTAGCCGATGGCGGCAAAGCGATAAATCAGCTCGCGCACGAGGCTGGGCTTCAGGAAATAGCCGGAATGGACGTCGACCTCGCCTCTGACATAGACCCACAGCAGGCGCAGATGTCCAAGCCAAGACAGATTCGGCGGCGCGCCGGGCGTCGCGTCCGTCACTACCCCATGGCCCTTCGCGTCGATGCTGTCAGTGCAGTCGAAATAGGTCAGCCTCTGTGCGAATGACTCTTCCGATTGCACGGCGTCGAGTTCAGCGTAAAGCTCGTAAAGGGTGCGCGCGCCGACGCGCAGATTGCCGAGCGTCAGTTGTTCGGAAAGTCCCCAGCCGGTCAGCACGCCGACATTGCCGAGGCGATAGCCGAACCTGCGGCTCTTCGTCGGCAGCGAGAAGAAATTCGCCGCCGTCGAAATGTCGCGCAAAACTTCGTCGCCTTCGTTGGAGAAAAGATGGGCCTCCTGAAAGCGGATCAATGATGAATGCAGCGCATTGCTGCGGCCCAACAGCAGCACTTCCGAAGGAATGTCGGGCGAGACGAGAACGAGGCGGCGCAATATAAAATTCTTCCCAATCTTCGATCGAAGCTCCCGCTGCCCGCGCTCCTCTTCGCTGCCGAGCGTCTCTGGGCCATGGCGCATGGCGGCGATCGCGAGTGGGGAAAACACGTCGGAGAGAATGCGCACGGCGTTGGTGACGACGAAGCCGCCCATGCTATGGCCGATAAAGGACAGCTCGACCCTTCCGATAAGATCGTCGGGGTCCTCGCTCGGCCGTTTGGGAAGCCTGTCGTCGATCTCGCGAATGAGATTGACGAGATCGGGCACGCCGTAATTCGTCGCTCGAAAGCCGTCACGAAAATAGACGATGAGCCGCAAGCCAAAAAGGGTGAGGGGAATGACGACCATCGCGGCAGTCACAGCCGTCACGACGACGCGCGTGAGCTTCCACCAGTCGCAAATCTCGAAAGAGAAGTTCACGAGATATACGGCGGCGAGCGAGACGAAGAGAATGCCGAGGAGGAATAATGGCGCAGCGTTCAAACCGCTTCGCCAAGGGGTTCCCATCGCTTCTGACGGCCAACGATAACCGATGCAAACGAGGCCGCGGTTCTCGAGCGCGTCGTCGTCGTTCAACGCGATGAACGACTCTTTGAAGGTTTCGAGAACTTTCTTTCGCGGCGTGTTGAAGCCGTGGACGGTAATCAGGAGTTTAGGGTTTTTCTGATTCGCCAGTGTCTCGACGATCTTCTCTAATTCGGAAACCTTGCAGTTATCTGGAGTCGGCAGAACGGTTTCCTTGTCGTCGATATTGTCGGGCGCTGTGCTTTCGACGAAGAAGGCGGGCGTGAGGGCCCTGGCGGCAGGTGGCGGGGTGACCTCGTACACCGCTAATTGTTTGTCATGCGCCATGGATTAGCTCCAATTTTTCGGTTGAGCAAAAATCCTTAAGTGAGTATTTAGCCGGGTCCGAGCATGCCTCAGCGTCGCCTATGCGACAAGCGCAAGCCTCGTCTGCCTTTTTTGTGAATTCCCGATGTCGGTCACGCCAAGGCGCGTGCGCCGAACCGACCCACACTGCCCCGAATCGCGCTAAGATCGCTCATGGCTTCAAAACCCGATCTTTTCAGCGGCGCGCCGCGCAAGGCGCCCGCGTCGAAACCCGCCCCAAAGCGCGGGCCGGCGGAATATTCCGCCGCCTCGATCGAAGTGCTGGAGGGGCTCGAGCCCGTCCGCCGGCGCCCCGGCATGTATATCGGCGGCACCGACGAGGCGGCGATGCATCACCTCTTCGCCGAGGTGCTGGACAACGCCATGGACGAGGCCGTGGCGGGCCATGCGACCTTCATCGAAGTGACGCTGGAAACTGACGGCTGGCTCACGGTCAGCGACAACGGCCGCGGCATTCCGGTCGAGTCCCATCCGAAATTTCCCAAGAAATCGGCGCTGGAAGTGGTGATGACCACGCTTCACGCGGGCGGCAAGTTCGATTCTGGGGCCTATCAGACCTCCGGCGGTCTGCACGGCGTCGGCGTCTCCGTCGTCAACGCGCTGTCCGAAAAGCTTGACGTCGAGGTGGCGATCGCCGGCCAGCTTTACGGCCAGGAGTTTTCGCGGGGCCTGCCGCTTGGCAAGCTCAAGACGCTTGGCCGCGTCAACAACCGGCGCGGCACCAAGGTGCGCTTCAAGCCCGACGCGCAGATTTTCGGGGCCGGCGCGCATTGGAAGCCGGCGCGGCTCTTCCGCATGTCGCGCTCCAAGGCCTATCTCTTCGGCGGCGTCGAAATCCGCTGGCGCTGCGATCCGTCGCTGATCGACCCCGGCGCGGACACGCCGCCTGAGGCGGTGCTGCGCTTTCCCGGCGGCTTGAAGGATTATCTGGCGCGCGAGATCCACGGCAAGGAGCTCGTCGCCGACCAGCCTTTCGTCGGCAAAATCACGCGGGAAGGCGGCCATGGCTCGCTCGAATGGGCGGTCTCCTGGCTCGCCGAGGACGACGGCTTCGTCCATTCCTATTGCAACACCATCCCGACGCCCGACGGCGGCACGCATGAGGCGGGGTTTCGCGCCGCGCTCCTAAAGGCGCTCAAGGATCACGCCGAACGCGTGGGGCAGGCGAAGCGCGCCAAGGACATCGGCGCCGACGATCTCATGGGCCAGTCGGCCGCGATGATCTCGGTCTTCATCCGGGAGCCGGAGTTTCAGGGCCAGAACAAAAGCCGGCTGATGAGCATTGAGGCGGCGCGCATCGTCGAAAGCGCGGTGCGGGACGCCTTCGACCATTGGCTCGCCGGCGCCCCCTCGCAGGCCAATAAGCTCTTGGATTTCGCCGTTGAGCGCGCCGAGGAGCGCCTGCGCCGGCGCGCCGAGAAGGACATCGCCCGCAAGACCGCGACCCGCAAGCTGCGGCTGCCCGGCAAGCTCGTCGACTGCACGAATAATTCGGCGCAGGGCTCGGAGCTGTTCATCGTCGAGGGCGACTCCGCCGGCGGTTCGGCGAAGGAGGCGCGCAACCGCACGACGCAGGCCATTTTGCCGCTGCGTGGCAAGATTTTGAACGTCGCCTCGGCCACGAAGGACAAGCTCCTCGCCAATCAGCAGCTCGCCGATCTGACCCAGGCGCTCGGCTGCGGACTGGGCGCGCATTACCGCGACGAGGATCTGCGCTACGAGAAGGTGATCGTGATGACCGACGCCGACGTCGACGGCGCGCATATCGCCTCGCTGCTCATCACCTTTTTCTATCGGCAGATGCCGCGCCTCATCGAGAACGGCCATCTCTATCTGGCGCAGCCGCCACTCTACAAGCTCACGCAAGGCGCGAAGACCGTCTATGCGCGCGACAATGAACATCGGGACGAATTGATCGCCAAGGAGCTGACCGGGAAGGGAAAAATCGAGACCGGCCGGTTCAAGGGGCTAGGCGAGATGAGTGCGGCTCAGCTCAAGGAAACCACGATGGACCCGAGCAAGCGCACGCTCCTCAAAGTCGTCGTGGAGCCGGAAGATCGCGAGGAGACGGCGGACTGCGTCGAGCGGCTGATGGGCAACAGGCCGGAAGCGCGCTTCGCCTTCATTCAGGAGCGCGCCGCCTTCGCGACGGAACTCGTGGATATCTAACCCCTCGCGCCCGGACGCGTCTGGGAGTATGGTGTCGTCCTCCCACGACGATAGGCGCCGCGTGACCGACACGGAAACTCGCCCAACGACCGTAGATGCGCGCGACCCGCGGTCCTTCTGCGACGAGCAGGCCTTCGCCCTGGAGCGGATGCAGCTCGCGCTCGACGCCGGGCGCACCGGCATCTGGGATTGGAACCTCCTGACCGGCGAAGTGCATATCGACGAGCGCGTGCGCCGCCTGTGGGGCCTTCCCGAGGGCGTTCCGGCAAGCTTTGAAATCTTCCGCAACGCGCTGCATCCCCAGGACAAGAAGCGTACGAAAGAGGCTGTCGGCGTCGCGCTCGATCCCACGCACGAAGGCGATTACGAGATCGAATATCGCGTCATCGGTCAGACCGACCGCATCGAGCGCTGGGTCTCGGTGCGCGGCCGCACTTTTTTCGACGAAGGCCGCGCGGTCCGCATTCTCGGCACCGCGCGCGACATCACGCCGCGCAAGCAGCGCGAGCAGCATGTGCGCGTGCTCCTGCGCGAACTCGTGCATCGCTCGAAGAATCTGCTTGCCGTCGTGCAGGCGATGTCGCGGCAGACGGCCGCCGGTTCGCCCTCCGTCGAAGATTTTCAGCGCAAATTCGGCGCCCGCCTGCAGGCGCTGTCGATGGCGCATGATCTGCTCGTGTCGCAGGATTGGCGCGGCGCCTCGATGCGCGAATTGGTGCGCGCGCAGCTCGCCTATTGCATGGACGTGCCGCAGGGCGACGTGTCGTCGCGCGCGACGATCGACGGCCCGAAAATCATGCTGAAGCCGGAGGCGGCGCAGAACATCGGCCTCGCCTTGCATGAACTCGCCACGAACGCGCTAAGCTATGGCGGCCTGTCGCGGCCGGACGGCGCCGTCTCGCTGACATGGCGCTTCGAAGACGGTCGGCTCAATATCGAATGGCGCGAGAGCGGCGGTCCGGCGGTGGCGATGCCGCCGCGCGAAGGCTTCGGCCATAAGGTCATCAAACGCCTCGTCGCGCAGGCGCTCGACGGAACGGCGACGCTCAACTTTCCGCCCGACGGATTGATTTGGACTCTGTCGATTCCGGCGAGCTACGCGACAGTCAGGGACGAGCAGGGCTAGCGTTTCGCTGCGCGCAAAATGCTTCGTAGTCCTTGGCGTTTTGCTGCGCGTAGACCATCGCGAACGACGCGAGCGCGTCATCGAACGCCTCGCTTTTTCCCATGTAGCCCGCAAGAGTCGCCGCATCGGCGGAACGCACATGCGCGCGCGCCAAGGTGCGTCCGCACAGTTTGGCGTAATCCAGTAGGTCGTGGCGTTGCAGCAGTTCCGTGAGATCGCCGAGACGCCGCGTCTTCAGCTGACGCATGTAGAATTCTCGCTGCGAAGCCGGGTCGCGCGTCGGGCCGAGAAAAACGTCGGTTGCCGCCTGCATCATGCGTTGGCCTCTGACGACGCGTTCGCCCTGAACGCCGGACCAGACGCCAAGGCCAAAGCGCTCCAGCACGGACTGCTTCGCTTCTTTCACCTGGATGAACAGGGGCTCGTCGTCCGGGCTCATAAACAGCGCGATCGTGCAATAAGTTCCGAGGCTGCCGACGCCAACGGCCTTGAAAGCGATGTCGCACAAACGGTAGCGGCCCAATAAAGCGGCGACGTGCGGCGGCAAATTCGCGAACGCGGCGGCAATGAGCCCGTTGACATCGAATTGGTTGGCGACGCTTTCGTTGAAGTGAAAGAGCCGCGGCGGCCTGTCCTCGATTCGCAAGCCGCCGTTTGCTCCATTCGAAATCTTCGGAAAATTGTCGGCATGATCGTCTTCGTCCCCACGCGTGGACTGAGCGGCGTGTGCAACGGCGGGAAGAACGCGGTTACGGAGTTCCGCGACGACGTCGCGTAGCGGCACGCGGGTGTTCCAGGCCTGGAGCGGCGACACGGCGGCGAGTTCTATCACGGCCCTGCGGTAGGTCTTAATGGCGGCCCGCGCCGTCGATCTTGAGGCTCGCTCACTTTTACCTGCGCCAAGCGCTGCGACGGCGACGCTTGTCGCGAAGCGGCGCAAATCGACCGTGACGTCCACATCGGGCAGCGTCTCGTCGAAATCATTGAGATCGAAGAGCGGATGTCCTTCCGGCGACATGAAGGCGCCGAAATTCATGAGATGACAGTCGCCGCAGACCTGCGCGCGAATTCCTGGGGCCGGCTGCGCCGAAAGATCGGCGGCCATGACATCGGCGGCGCCGCGTAGAAAAGCATGCGGCGATTTGGCCATCGACTCGCGGCGAAGCGGAAGCAGGGATTGAATGCGATCGCGCTCGGTCTCGGCGATGATCGCCGCCGCATTCCGGTTTACGGCGGGCGTAAAGTTCGCCAGCGACTCGCGCGGGACGATCTTGCGCAGAGTCTTTCCTGCCGCGTAGCGCGCGCGACGGTTCGAGCTTTCTGTATGCGCCGCGCCTTCAATGATCATGATCAGGAATTCCTTCGGCTCATAGAACCAATGTTGAAAAAATTTTGGTCAGCCTGCAGTCCGATCAGCCCAGCAAATCAATCAGCGGCCCGATCAGCGGCGCATCGGCGGGCGGCATCGGATAATTGCGCAGATCGCGGGCGCGCGCCCATTTCACCGCCTGTCCCTCCATCGGCGAAATAAAGCCCTCCCACTTACGGCAGACGTAAAGCGGCATCAGAAGATGAAAGTCGTCATAGGCGTGGCTCGCGAAGGTCAAAGGCGCGAGGCAGGGCGCGCAGATCCGCACGCCAAGTTCTTCTTCGAGTTCGCGCGCGAGAGCGTCTTCCGGCCGCTCGCCGGGATGCAGCTTGCCGCCGGGAAACTCCCACAGACCGGCGAGCTGCTTGCCTTCGGGGCGTTGCGCGATGAGCACGCGATTGTCGGCGTCGACGAGCGCCGCCGCCACGACGAGCAATAGAGACACAGGCGCGCTCAATTGCCGGAGAGAACGACTTTCACCGGGCCGTTTTCCTTGCCGGTGAGCGTCACTTCTTCATACATCGCGCCGCCTTCAGGCGCAGGCGCATCCTTCGGCTTCCAGATGAGCTGGGTGGTGAGATAATAGCGTCCGGGCGCGACATTCTCGAAGGTGAATCGCCCATTCGACTCCGTCGTCGTCGTGCGGGTCAGAGCGGCGTATTGCGTATCCGGCTCGACCTTCGGAATTGACGCGGCCGGCAGGAATTTCACCGACCCGTAAAAATTCTTGATGCGGGTCTGCGCATAGGTCGTGGCCGGTATCAGCCTCACGGTTTCGCCCGCGGCGTAGCGCACATTCGATCCCGAGGCGTCGCGCAGAAAGGCCTGTCCGGCGATGACGCCCCTGCCGGGCGCCCTGATGTAGCTCGCCTGCGAGGGATCGAAGCCAACGCTTGGCGACGGACCGCGCGCGGCGTTGCAGGCTGACAGCAGTACGAGCGGCCCGGCGAAGAGAAGCTTGACGCAACGCATGACAATAACGCTCCACGACGAAACGCAGGTCGTAAACTTCGACCGGCGCCGACGCCCACGCCCCGCGTCAGACCGGCGAGGCGGCTTCGGCGGCGATGAGGCAATCTAGCACGTCATGCATGGTTTTGACGACCGCGACGCACAGCGACCGCTCAGCCGCCGTCGCCGGGGCAAGGTCAGGAATCATGATCGTCATTGCGCCTGAGCCAGCGGCGGACTGTACGCCGGCGGGAGAGTCTTCGAGCGCCAGACAATGTTGGGGCGCAACAGCAAGCGCCTCCGCGGCCTTCAGAAAGGTCTCCGGCGCGGGCTTTACTTCCTTCACCATATCCGCCATGACCTGCGCTGCGAAATAGTTCAGAAGACCGGCGCGCTCGAGCTGGCGTCTTGCAATCTCTCCGGTCGTCGACGTCGCGACCGCCATTGGCGTCGACCTCGACTGAAGATGCGACAGGAGTTCGCGCACGCCGGGCTTAACAGGAATGCCGTTCCGGGTCAGCGCGCCAAAGCGATCCTCGAACAGGCCGTCGAAGCGCTCCCGAACGAAACCGCCGCCGAATCGGCGTTCCATCAGCGCGTAGCAATTCGACCAGGGCGTTCCGAGCATCTGCAGAAAGAAACTATCGTCGGCCTCCAACCGCATAGCGGAACACGCATCGCTAATGGCGCGAAGATAGAGCCGCTCCGTATCGAGGAGCGTTCCGTCCATGTCGAAGATCGCGGCGTAAACCGCGTTCGGGAGAATCATCCGGCGGATCAGCTTCGGTAATCGCCGTTGATCGCGACGTATTCCTTGGTGAGATCGCAGGTCCACACGGTCGCCGCGCCTTTGCCGAGTCCAAGATCGACGTTGATGACGATATCGTCGCGCTTCATGATCTGCGAAACTTCCGCTTCGTCATAGTCCGGGTCGCGCAGGCCCTTGTGGGCGACGCGCACGCCGCCAAACCAGATCGCGAGCCTGTCGCGATCCGCCTTCTCGCCGGCCTTGCCGACCGCCATGACGATGCGGCCCCAATTGGCGTCCTCGCCGGCGATCGCCGTCTTCACAAGCGGCGAATTGGCGATGGAGAAGGCGACGCGCTTCGCCGCCTTGGCGCTGTCGGCGCCCGTCACCGTCACTTCAACGAATTTGCGTGCGCCTTCGCCGTCCTTCACCACTTGATGGGCGAGATCGAGCAGCACGGCGTCGAGCGCACGCTTGAATTCGATCAGCCGCTTGTCGCTCGCCTTTTCGATCTTCGGCGCGCCGCGTTTTTTCGCCGCGCCGGTGGCGAAGACCAGCAGCGTGTCGGAGGTCGACGTGTCGCCATCGACGGTGATGGCGTTGAAGCTGCCTTTGACGCCGCTATCGAGCAGCGCTTGCAGCGCCTCGGCGCCGATGGCGGCGTCAGTGAAGACGAAGGCGAGCATCGTCGCCATATCCGGCGCGATCATTCCCGCGCCTTTGGCGAAGCCGCTGATCGTCACTTCAACCCCGGCGATCGTCGCTCTTCGGGTACAGAGCTTCGGATAGGTGTCGGTGGTCATGATGGCGCGTGCGGCGTCCAGCCAGCCGTCGGGGCGCGCCTCTTGCGCGAGCTTCTCCAGCACGCCATCGAATTTATGCGCGTCTAGCGGTTCGCCGATGACCCCCGTGGAGGCCAGAAAAATCTGGCGCTCGGGCGCGCCGGTCGCCGCGGCGGCGAGCTTCGCCGAGAATTTGACCGCCTGTGCGCCGGTCTTGCCGGTGAAGGCGTTGGCGTTCCCCGAATTGACGAGCAGCGCGCGCGCCTTGCCGCCTTCGAGCCGGTCGCGGCACCAATCCACCGGCGCCGAGGGGCATTTGGATTTGGTGAAGACGCCCGCGACCGTCGTTCCCGGATCGAGCAACGCCAGCATCACATCGGTGCGTCCGGCGTAGCGCACGCCCGCGGCGCCGACGCCGAAGCGAACGCCCTCGAGCGGCGGGATATCGGGCGCGGATTTCGGCGCGAGCGGGGAGACGGCGGCGTCATGAGCCATAGCGGAGCCTTGTCAATCGGAGTGGACCTGCGCGGATGTGCCCGGCGCTACAGCTCCGCGTCAAGGCTGGCTGGGGGCGGACTCGCGCAATTCGCTCTCCCCTTAAGGGGAGAGCCGCGCCGTCGCGCGGCCCCTCGCGTTTCGACCCGCCCCACAAAGCGGAGGGCGAAGGGCTCGGCGCTTACTTCTTCTTGGCGTCAGCCGGCTTTTGCGTCGGGGCTGCCGGCTTGGCGCCGGGCGCGCCCTCGGCCGGCGCGTCGGAGCGTTCGATCTTGGCGCCCTCGCGCAATTTCATGACGAGCTCGCTCTGCGCCTTCTGCACGACGTAGCGGGCAACCTGATCCTTCACCTCGTCGAGCGGCGGGAAGACTTTCGGGCGCTTCTCGTCGAGCTTGATGATGTGCCAGCCGAATTGCGTCTTGATCGGATCGGAGACCTGACCCGGCTCCATCTTCGCCGCCGCGTCGCCGAACTCCGGCACCATGCGGTCCTTCGTGAACCAGCCGAGGTCGCCGCCCTTGGCGCCCGGGTCCTTGGAAAGTTCGGTCGCGACTTTGCCGAAATCCTCGCCGCCCTTGACGCGCTTCAGCGCGGCTTTCGCCTCTTCTTCGGTCGGCACCAGAATGTGGTGCGCGTGATATTCCGTTTCGGGCTTCTGGCTCTTCGCCGCTTCGTCATAGGTCTGCTTGACGGCCGCTTCAGTCGCCGCGTTCTTGGCGACGTCGCCGAGCAACGTCTCCATCAGCGCCTTGTCGCGCAGATAGGCGAGCTTCTTGGCGAATTCCGGCGTCTCGGCGAGCTTGTCGGCCTGCGCCTTCTGCACCACGAGTTGCTCGTCGATCAGGAAGTCGAGCACATAGGTTTCGCGCGCCTTTCCTTCGAGCTGACGCGGAATGGCGGGGCCAAGATCCTCCATCGCGAGCTTCAGATCCTCGTCGGTGATCTCGACGCCATTGACCTTGGCGAGGGTTTTCGCGACCGCAGATGTGGCGCTGACGGCGCTCATCGCCAGCAGGACGGCGAGCGCGGTCGTTCCGAGCGCGGCGCGGGCGAAAGAACGCGCATTCTTGCGGGCGTGAGACATGATGTGCTCCAAAAAGAGGCCAGGGCGGCCTTGAACAAAAGCGGCCGTCGCCGCCGGCGGGAAATGCTCCTGCGCGAGGAATCCGGCGTATCTATGCCCGAGGGGGCGGTTCTGACAACTCCCGGCTACGCCGAACCCGGGCGCTCGGCGACCTCTCCGACGACGTTCGTGAAAATTTCCCGGGTTCGCCTCTGCGTGTCGGCGAGCAGGGCTTCGAGGTTGGAAAGATCTGGCGCGTCGCCGACGCGCAGCAACAGCTCCGTCAGTCCGCGCGGCGCGTCGGCGGGACAAAAAGCGTCGTCGATGGCGAGCCGCAGCAATTGCGTCAGCCCTTGGTAGAGCTTTGAGGCCTCCGCCAGCGCCTCCGCCGCGCCTGCGTCGAGAAACCCGGCGTCTTTTACACGCTGCAGGGCGACCGTGGCGTTCGTTGAAAAAAGCTCAGGATGCTGCGGGCCATGCAGCAGCATCAAATATTGCGCGATGAACTCGATGTCGATCAATCCGCCGGGGACCTGCTTAACCTCCCAAGGGCTCGTCGCGCCCTTTTCCTTTTCGATTCGCCGGCGCATGGACAACACGTCGTCTTTTAGTTTTTGCGCGTCGCGAGGACGCGTCAGCGCCGTTTGGATCGCCGCTTCAACCCGTTGTGTGAACGGCTCAGGACCCGCGACGACGCGCGCGCGGGTCAAGGCCATGTGCTCCCATGTCCACGCTTCATGGGCCTGATAGTCCGAAAAGGCGGCGAGACTGACGGCGAGCGGCCCGCTGTTGCCGGACGGGCGCAAGCGAAAATCCACCTCATAGAGCAGGCCTTCGGCCGTGGGAGCGGACAGTGCGCTGATCAGCCTCTGCGTAAGGCGGCCGTAGTATTGCTGCGTTGAAATGGGCCGTCCGCCGCCCTGTGATTCCGCCAGCGGGTCGGCGTCATAGAGCAGCATCAGATCGAGATCGGACGCGGCCGTCATTTCACATCCGCCAAGCTTGCCCATGGCGACGACCGCGCAGGCGCCGCCATCGATCGTTCCATGAGTCTTGGCGAATTCCTCGCAGACGCGCGCGAAGAGCCGGGCGATCAGCGTTTCGGCGAGCCGGGTATAGGCGAAGCCAGCCTCAGTGACCGACACCGATCCGGTCAGAATGCGCACGCCGATGAGGAATTTCTGCTCCTGTCCGAAGATGCGGGCGCGGTCGAGCGCGTCTTCATAGGAGCGCGCCTCGGTGAATTGCGCGGCAAGGCGCTGCTCCAACTCGCTTTGCGTCGGCACCGTCTCGAAAAAAGCCGGCTCCATCAGCGCGTCGAGCACGCGCGGGCGCCGAGAGATCGTTTCGGCGAGCTTGGGCGCCGCGCCCGTAATCGCGGCGAGGAGTTTGAGAAGTCGCGGCTGCGAGACGAGTAGCGAAAAGAGCTGCACGCCGGCCGGCAGTTTCGAGATGAGCCTGTCGAAGGCGAGAAAGGCGGCGTCGGCGTTTTCCGTCGCCGCGATCGCCTCGAGCAGGATGGGCGTGAGCTCCGTCAGGCGTTCGCGCGCGACGGTGGAGCGCGTCGCGGCGTAGCGGCCGAAATGCCAGCCCCGAATGGTCGCCGTCACCGTCTTGGGGTTGGCGAAGCCCATATTGGCGAGCGTCTCGATCGTGCCGGGATCGTCGTCGTCGCCGGTGAAGACGAGATTGCCGGCCGAGGACGTCAGTTGCGGCGCGCTTTCGAAAAGCTTCGCATAATGGCTCTGCACCACGTCGAGCCGCTTCAGCAGCGCTGCGGCGAAATCGGCGTAGCCCGAAAACCCCATCATGCAGCCGATGACGGCGACGCCGTCCTCAGTCTCGGGCAGCGTGTGTTTCTGCTCGTCGGCGACCATCTGGATGCGATGCTCGACGTCGCGCAAGAAGAGATAGGCTTCGCGCAGATCGTCGCGCGCCTCGCGCGCCACCCAGCCGCTCTCGACGAGTTGATCGAGCATCGCCAGCGTCGAGCGCCCGCGCAGGCGCCGATCGCGGCCGCCGGTGATGAGCTGCTGCGTCTGCACGAAGAATTCGATCTCGCGAATGCCGCCGCGGCCCAGTTTAATATTGTGGCCGACGACGGCGATCTTGCCATGTCCCTTATGGGCGTGAATCTGCCGCTTGATCGAATGCACGTCGGCGATGGCGGCGAAGTCGAAATATTTGCGCCAGACGAAGGGCGCGAGCTCCTGCAGAAATTGTTCACCGGCGAAGATGTCGCCCGCCACGGGCCGAGCCTTGATATAGGCGGCGCGCTCCCAGTTCTGGCCCATGCTTTCGTAATAGCTCAGCGCCGCTTCGAGCGGGATGGCGATCGGCGTCGCGCCCGGATCGGGACGCAGCCGCAAATCGGTGCGAAACACATAGCCGTCGGCGGTGCGCTCGCTCATGATCCGCACGATCCGCTTCGTCAGTTTGACAAAAAAATCCACATCCTCTGACGGCTCGGCGAGTCGCGCGCGCGAACGGTCGAAGAAGACGATGAGATCGATGTCGGAGGAGTAATTCAGCTCAAAGGCGCCGCCCTTGCCCATGCCAAGAAAAATCCATCCAGATCCGCGTTCCGGATCGCGCTGATCGGCGAGTTCGATCTTGCCGGCGAGCGCGGCGGCGCGCAGCGTGAAGCGAATGGCGGCGGAAAGCGTGGCGTCGGCGATCCGCGTCAGCGCCCGCGTCGCCTCCGGCATGTCCCAGACTTTGGCGAGATCGGCGAGGGCGATGACGAGCGCGGCTTCCTGCTTCGTAAGGCGCAGCCGGCGCATCAGCTCGGCTTCGTCTTGGGTTTCGATGTTTCGCGTTTCTTCGATGAGCGCTTCAATGCGCTGCGCGGGATCGCATGCGACGATGCGCGCGAGCCGCGCCGGATCGCGCAGAGCAAGGTCGGTCAGATAGGTCGACGAGCCCAATACGCCGAGCAGCAGATCGCGCGCCTTCGGCCGGTCCCGCAACAGCGCCGCGAGCGCGCCATTGGCCGCGCCGTCTTTTTCGAGAACGCGCGCCAGCGCCGCTTCGGCCTTCTCGGCGTCGAGAGGCGCGATGAAGACCTTGGCGCTGTCGAGAAGGGCGTTGGCGTCCGACGTCAAATTGATTTGCCTTTCAGGGCGTCGAGAGCGGCTTTGCGCCGGGATATAAATCCGGCTATGCGGTAAATCAGCTTTGAGAGTCGACAGGCGATCGTCAACGGAAAAAGGAGCCGGACCCTCGTCCTTCGAGACGGCTCCTGCCGAGCCTCCTCAGGATGAGGGTCCTTGGTTCCGCAGAAGGAACAGGCTTCACGGCGTCATTGTGGTCTTGATGCTGAGTGAAGCAGCGCACAACAAGCTCCCTCATCCTGAGGAGCGTGCGAAGCACGCGTCTCGAGGACGAGGGAGCTTGGCGCCAATGATGAGAAGGAATTCATGTCGCAAGAGGATGTCGCGCAGCTGCTCGCCCGCATCGCCGGGGCGCTGGAGCGCCTGGCGCCGCCACAGCCGCGCGCGCCCGACTTCTCCGCCGCCGAGGCGTTCGTCTGGCGCGCCGCCGGCGACGCGTTCCATCCGGTCAGCCGCGTCAATCGCGTCGATTTGGCGCTGCTCAAGGGGGTCGATCGTCAGCGCGACATGCTTCTCGCCAACACCAGCCGCTTCGCGCAGGGCCTGCCCGCCAACAACGCGCTGCTGTGGGGCGCGCGCGGCATGGGCAAATCCTCGCTGGTGAAATCGGTTCACGGCGCGCTCGCCGAGAAGGGGCTGAAACTCATCGAAATCCATCGCGAGGATATTGAAGCGCTGCCCGCGCTGCTCGGCGCGCTGGCGCAGGCGCCCTTTCGCTTCATCGTCTTTTGCGACGACCTGTCGTTCGACGGCGCGGAGACGAGCTACAAGGCGCTCAAGACCGCTCTCGAAGGCGGCGTCGAGGGGCGGCCGGACAATGTGCTGTTTTACGCCACGTCGAATCGCCGCCATCTGTTGCCGCGCGACATGATGGAAAATGAAAGCGCCACCGCGATCCACCCCGGCGAGGTGATCGAGGAGAAAATCTCGCTCTCCGATCGCTTTGGACTTTGGATCGGCTTTCACAATTGCAGCCAGGACGACTATCTGGCGATGGTCTTCGGCTACGCCGACCATTTCGGCCTTAACGCGCCCCAGGCGACGATCCGCGCCGAGGCGCTGGAGTGGTCGATCACCCGCGGCGGCCGCTCTGGCCGCGTCGCTTGGCAATATATTCAGGATTTGGCCGGGCGATTGGGGAAAGAATTGTCGTAGGAGGGTTCGACATTTAGCGCCGACAGACTGCTCTCGCCGCAATTTAATTTCCGCATTCGCTATCTTTCGTCCCGCTTCAGCCCTAGCCTGAGCCGGGGCGAAAGGGGGGCTGCATGAACGTCAGACATATTGCGCTTATCTCGACCACGCTGGTTCTGTCGCTGTTTTTTTCTGCAGGAAGCGCCTTCGCTTTCTGCGGCGTGTTGCAGGCGTCGGCCAGCGGCTATTCCAGGGAGGAAGCGCTTTCAAAGGCCAACAACAAGGGGCTCGTCGAGGTTCGAAGGCTCGAAGCGAACTATGGGAGCGGCGCTGTTCATTATCAGCCCGCCAGGTCTTCCTGCCAGGAAGGCGGCAGGGTGAGTTGCTTCATCTCCCAAAAGTTTTGCGTCGACAGCGGCCAGCGACAGCGGCCGGCGCGCGGCGAGGAAGGCCATTCGATGCATGGCTGCCCGCCCGGCACGCGGCAGGTTCCGGAAACGGATAATTGCGTGCCTGTCCGTAAACGATCCAGCGAATTTGAAAGCCAGCCGTGGAAAAAGCCGGGTTGTCGGACCTGGAAACAGAGCTGCGACAGGGGCGACGCCCGGGCCTGCGGAAGATATGAGTCGACCTGCCAGGTCAATTGACGCGAGAACATTGCGAGACGCCTGCACGGCAGGCGTCTCGCATCGCCGTCTGGCGGATTAATACGGACGCTCCGGCGTGCATTCCGCAGTCGTGCATCGCGGTTTGTAGGCATAGGGGATCATGGCGGCGACAAGCAGCAATCCGCCCATGATGATGATCGCCATTTTGTAATTCATCGCGGTTCCTCTCCGACGGCGTTCGGCCCTTGGGCGTGATTTTAAAAAATCCCACGTCGCCCACCGAGCGTCTGTGACTTTGTCCTCATCGCCGGCGTGGGCTCGAAGGATCGGAAAATCAGATCGTCTTGGCTTTGAACCGACACAAATCGGCGATCACGCAGCGCGGGCATTCTGGCCTGCGCGCCTTGCACACATAGCGTCCGTGCAGAATGAGCCAGTGATGCGCGTGCAGCAGATATTTCTCCGGCACGATGCGTTCCAGGCCCGCTTCGACTTCTTCGGGCGTCTTGCCGCTTGCGAGCGGCAGCCGGTTGGAGACTCGAAAGATATGCGTGTCGACCGCGATCACCGGCTCGCCGAAGGCGACATTGAGCACGACATTCGCGGTCTTGCGGCCGACGCCGGGGAGCGCCGTCAATGCCTCGCGCGTGCGCGGCACGTCTCCGCCATGCCGTTCGACCAGCAATCGCGACAGGGCGACAATATTTTTCGCTTTGGCGCGGTAGAGGCCGATCGTCTTGATCAGGTCGCGCACGCGCTCTTCGCCAAGCGCCGCCATCTTGGCGGGCGTGTCGGCGTGTGCGAAGAGCGCCGGAGTCGCCTTGTTGACCCCAGCATCCGTCGCTTGCGCGGACAGCACGACGGCGACGAGCAGCGTGAAGGGGTTTTTGTAACCGAGTTCGGTCTTGGGTTCAGGATTTGCGGCTGCGAGACGCGCAAAAATCTCTTCGATGCGCGCGGCTTCAGCGGCCGCCGGCCGCCGACCGGCGCGTGGATTTTTAGCGACGCGCGCGCGCTGACTGTTTGTTTCCGCCATGGGCGCGTTATAACTTTTAGAATCTGAGGGACAAAGCCGGCAGGAGAAATGTCCGACCCCTTCGAGCGGAAAATTTACGAAGCGCGGCTGACGCCGCATCGGTCGATGACGCCGCACGCCTTCTACCTTTTCATTATGATCTTCTGTTTCGGACAGCTCCTGTTCGCGCTGCCGTTCTTCTTCATGGGCGCTTGGCCCGTCGCCGGCTTCATGGGCCTTGATGTGGTCGGTCTCTATCTCGCCTTCCGCATCAGCTTCCGCGCCGCTCTCAGTCATGAAACGCTCGACCTGACGCCCCTGGAGCTCGTGTTCGCGCAAATCGGCGCGCGCGGACAGCGAAAGGAATGGCGCTTCAATCCTTCCTGGGTGCGGCTTGAGCAAACGATCCACGAAGAATTCGGGACGGAGCGGGTGGCCCTGATCTCGCGCGGCGAGTGCATTGAGATCGGCGCCTTTTTGGGGCCGGATCAGAAAGCGGAGCTGGCGCGCGAACTCAACCGCGCGCTCATCGACGCGCGCATGGGCGCCCGTTTCGGCTAGAACACGCTGGGAAACAGGGGCGCCACGTTAGCTGTATCTGGGCGATACCGCCCAAACGCAGCGGATCTAGCGTTGCCGCTGGCTCAGCATGGCGTCGGCTTCCCGCATCAGCCGCGCCTCGTGCCGCTTATAGTAGCGCCACAGCACGAATAGCCCGACGACGAGCCCGCCGACGAGGGCGGTCGCGATGGGGCCCTCGATTTTTTCGAAGCCAGCGGTAAGGTAATAAGCGCCAAAGCCGAATACGCACGCCCAAACGACGCCACCCGTCGCGTTATAGATGAAGAAGCGGCCAGGCGGCAGATGGTTTGCGCCCGCGAGCGAAGCCGCGAGAATGCGCAGCAACGCGACGAAGCGGCCGAAAAAGACGATCGCGCCGCCCCATCGATAGAATAAATATTGGCCCAGGCGCAGCTTCTCCGGCCCGAGCCCGACATGATGGCCGTAGCGTTCGAGAAGCTTCGTTCCATACTCCCGCCCCAGCCAATAGCCGACATTGTCGCCGACGATCGCGCCTGCAGCGGCGGCCACGACGATATTCTCGATGGCGATCGTCCCGGAGAGCCGTGCGAAAATCGCCGCGCCGACGAGCATCGTTTCTCCGGGCAGGGGAATGCCGGCGCTTTCCAGGGCCACGACGATAAAGATCGCCCAATAGCCATAGGTCGAGAGAATGGCGGCGATCTGCGCCTGGTCGAGAAAATGCGTCATCCTGGCCCAGAAAGTGTCCTACGATACATGTAGGCCTAAACGCAGAAATGGCGACGTCGCCGAAGCGAGGCCGCCATTCTAAGAACGTCAATCAGATGGGGTCAGTGATATTGCAGCGCGTTCTCTCGCGCGGCGCTGAAGGCATAGGGGGGCGTCGCCGCCGCCATGGCCTCGCTGTCGTAGAAGAACGGGTCGCGCTCCAGCGCCACTTGGAGAACCTCCCGCAATCCTCTCAGCAGAGGCTGGTCGTCGCGGACGACCTTGGCCCGAAGCGCCTCTTGCGCGGCTTCATCCGACCGGCTTGCGAACTCGCGCACCGCCATTGCGACGAATTTGCCCACGCTGACGCCTTTCTCTTCAGCAGCAGCGCGCACGCGCTCGGCGAAGCCGCCGCCAATGCAGGCCAAGGCGGCATGTGCGACCTTGTCGTTGGAGCAGGAATTGATCAGATCCACGATGACCATGACGACCTCCGCCCTCGAACGTTCCATATTTTGGAACCCTTTTGTTGGCCGCGGTTCTCCCGCGACATCAGTTCCCTCACGCCATTAGGCGCGTTCGCTTCCGCCAAGCTATCCAGTCAAGCTGAACGTTATCTGTATAATTGCTGAAAAAATTCCGCATCCGACGTTCGGATGGGATACTCAAATCCGGCGAACAAGGCTGTCGGCGCAAGAGCCGAGAGACCTTCGCTCCCCATGCCGTGCGCTGCTGCCTTCTAACTGAAAGGCGTGACAGCTTCGCGACGAAAGTTCGCCAGCATTTCAACAACATAAAGATCAGCCGAGCTGAGGCCACAGCACGACTCCAGACTCAACTCATGGCTGGAACAATAGTTCCGAGCAGCTGAAAAATTCGTAGCTGCGGCGCAACAGATCATGTGGCGCCGCAGTAGCCCTTACGAGCCCGATTTTGGGCGCCTACCAAGCGCCGATATTGGGCGCCGAAGCCCAGGGTTCCATGGGCGGCAGCGGCGCGCCCTTCTGCAACAACTCGATGGAGATCAAATCCGGCGTTCGCACGAAGGCCATGTGGCCGTCGCGCGGCGGCCGATTGATCGTCACGCCCGCCGCCTGCAGCCGCGCGCAGGCCTCGTAAATATTCTCAACGGCAAAGGCGATGTGACCGAAATTGCGCCCGCCGGCATAGGCGTCTTCGTCCCAGTTATGGGTGAGTTCGATCATCGGCGCTCCGGTTTCCTTGGCTTGCGCGACGTCCTCGGGCGCGGCGAGATAGACGAGCGTATAGCGCGCCTTTTCGTTCTGGGTGCGGCGCACCTCCTGTAGCCCAAGCGCGCCGCAGAAAAACGCCAGCGCGCGGTCGAGGTCGCCGACGCGGATCATGGTGTGCAGAAATCTCATATGCGGCTCCTATCTGATGCGTCCGCCATAATAGCGTTCCACGGCGTGGATTTGCGCCCGCGCCGGGCGCCTGCTAGAGCGCTGGCGCTCCCAAAAAGACATAGGTGCGTAGCGACGTGACCGAGACGAAGGCTCTTCCTCGAGCGGCGCCGAGCGTCAAGCTGGCGGCCGCCAGGGCGTCGATCGCCGCCAGCGCTCTGCTCGCGGCGGCAAAGCTTGCGGCCGGTCTATGGTCGGGCTCGCTCGCTCTTCTGTCGGAGTCCGGACACGCCTTCGTGGACACCGGCGCGACAGTGCTGACTTTCTTTGCTGTGCGCGAAGCAGAAAAGCCGGCGGACGAGGAACATCACTATGGCCACGGCAAATATGAGGCGCTGGCCGCGCTGATCCAAACCGGCTTCCTCTTCGGCCTCGCCTTGTTCATCGTCGGCGAAGCCTGGCGGCGGTTGCAGGAGACGGATGTCGTGATCGACGCCGGCTGGCCGATCTATGGCGTTCTGATCGTCTCGATCGTCGTCGATTTCGTGCGCTCGCGGCAGTTGCGCCGGATCGCAAAGGAAGAGGGCAGCGACGCTCTGGCCGCTGACGCGCTGCATTTTTCGAGCGATCTGGTGTCATCTGCGTTGGTGCTGCTCGGTCTCGTTGCGGCGCATTATGGGTTCGAGCGCGGCGACGCGCTCGCCGCCTTGGGCGTCGCCGCCTTCATCGCCGTCGCGGGGTTTCGGCTGGGCCGCCGCACGATCGACACTCTGCTCGACGCCGCGCCACGCGAAATGGCGCCGCGTCTCGAGAGGGCGATCGTCGACGTGCCGGGCGTTATCGCGATCGATTCGCTGCGGCTGCGCATGATCGGCCATGACATCATCGGCGAAGCGACGATTGGGGTTTCGCGCGGCTTGCGCGTCGAGCAGGCGGCGCGCATCAAATCGGCCGTCGCCGAAGCGATCGCCACAGTCACGCCGCGCGCCCGGGTCACGCTGTCGATCGAGCCGCGGGCGCTTGACGACGAAACGATCGCGGAACGCATCCTGCTGGTGGGGGCGCGTCGCCACATTCACGCCCATCATGTCATCGCCCAGCAAATCGAGGGGAGGCTGTCGATTGGCGTCGACGTCGAACTCGACGGCGCCATGCCGCTCGGCCGCGCGCATGCGATCGCCGCCGATTTCGAGAGCGCGCTGCGCGACGAATTTGGCGCCGACGCCGAAGTCGACACGCATATCGAGCCGCTTGAGCTGCACTTGCTCGCGGCGCAGGTCGCCGATCCCGGGCTTGCCGGCGCGATTGAAGCGGCGCTTGCGCGCGTCGCCGCTCAGACCCGACCGCCGGCGCAAGTGCGGGACGTGCGCGTCCGCGAAACGGCCGGCGGCATCGTCGTCAACTTCCGCTGCCGTCTCGACGCGACCGTATCCGTGCAAAGCGCCCATGACGCGCTCGACGAGATCGAGCGCCGCACACGCGAGGAGTTTCCGGTGATTCTGCGCATCGTCGGCCGCGCCGAGCCGGGCGATCGCTCAGCCGCCGCATAGCCAAGGATGCGCGCTTCGTTTATTAGAGACGCCATGACGCAGGAGCCGGACGCCGCCGCAGACATCGCCTCGATGCCTTTCGAACAGGCGATGCAGGAACTCGAGCGCATCGTCGCCGATCTGGAGAAAGGCGCCGTCTCGCTCGACGAGTCGGTGAAGCTCTACGCGCGCGGCAAGGCGCTGCAGGCGCGCTGCGAGGCGCTTCTCGCCGAGGCCGAAGCGCGCATCGAGAAAATCACGCTTGGTGAGAACGGCCAGCCGACGGGAGTCGCGCCTTTCGACGTCGAATAGACGTTAGTCCAAGTGTTCTTCCTCTGCCGCCTCTCGCGACAATCTGTGGACGCGGGCCATGAACGCGATGGCGATGAGCACCGCGATCGGCATCGCGAGGGCGGCGACGAGATCGGCGGAAACCTGCGGCGGCAGAGCGCCAGCGGCCTTGAGCCCCTTAGCGATAAAGCTGAAGAGTCCGGTGAGAAAATAGGCGAGCCCGGCGATCGTGATTCCTTGCACGATGCGGTTGAGCCGCATCTGCAAACGCGTGCGGCGGTTCATCTCTTCAAGCAGCGCGCTGTTCTGCCGCTCCATCTCCAGCGTGATGCCGGTGCGCATCAGATCGGTCGCGCGCTCGACCTGCGCCGAGAACCGGGTCTGGCGCGCCTCGACGGCGTTGCAGGTTTCGATCGCTGGATCAAGGCGCGCATTGAGGAATTCTGAAATTGTCACATATTGTCCTTCGCGCCGTTCCTGCAGCTGCGAAAGCCGGTTCTTCACCAGCGCGCGATAGGCGCGGCTCGCGTCGAAACGGAAGGCCGTGCGCGTCGACAGCGCCTGACCGCTCGCGAGCAGGTCCGAGAGCCGTTTCAGCAAAAGGTGATTGACGCGCATATCATGCGCTTCGTTCAGCGCTTCGGTGATGCCCGAAAGCTCTCGCTCCATGTTGGCGAGTTGCGGCGACACTTGCCGCGCGAGCGGCAGCCCGAGCAGCGCCATCGTGCGATAAGTTTCGATCTCGAGGACGCGCTGCGCGAGACGGCCGGCTTCGAAGCGCGGCAGCGCCTTTCCGCGGATCAGCATGCGCGTAAAGCCATAGGCGTCGACGGCGAAGTCGGTCAGAACCTGCGCGTCGCGATCTTCGATGCCGACGACGCACAGACTCTGCGAATTGAAATAGGATGCAAGCTCTTCGACCGATCGCGCGCCATCGACGACGCAGAGCTGCGTCGCGACGATGAGAACGCCTGGCGGCTTAAAGGAGATTTCCCCCGCTTTGAACGGATCGGCATGCGCGAAGGGGATATCGGCGCCGACGCCAGTCGACCAGCTGTAGGTGGTGAATTCGCTATGTTGCTCCCAGCGAAGCCGCCAGTCGCCAAAGATAAAGTAGTGGAATCGCGCGCCCGGATCCGGGGCCAGCACGCCATGCGCGAGCGCGAGCGCGCCGATCGCTTCACGATCGGCAGCCGCCGCTTCATGGTCCGTGGCGAAGGCGTAGTGATAGATGCGCCGCGGCGCGTCGAGCGGCAGGAACGGCCGCGCGTGCAGCTCCGCGAGGACAGCCTCCCGGAAGGGATGCTGGCTGAAAGTCTCGGGTTCATCTTCGCTGATTTCCATTGCGTCTCTTGGCTCGCATTGGAGGGCTGCATCGTTCACGCGACTGAGTCCTGTTCACCGGCTTGGGGGCTTAAGTGATGACGCTCGGCGCAGCGCGCTGCGTATAGCGTTCGATGGCGGCAATTTCGCGCGACAGCCTTACGAGATCGGCGAGCGCAGCCTCAGTCTCCATATGTTGCCGCGCGGGTTCGGGTTCGTAGCGCTCGATATAGACCCGCAGCGTCGCGCCGGCCGTGCCGGTGCCCGATAGCCGGTAAACGATTCGCGAGCCGTCGGCGAAGATCACCCGCAGGCCCTGATGCCGCGAGTCCGAGCCGTCGACCGGATCGTGATAGGCGAAGTCGTCGGCCGTCGCGACCTCAAGGCCGCCGAGATATTGGCCCTTGAGAGTCGGCAGACGTTGGCGCAGCGCGTCGATCAGCGCATGGGCGCCGTCGCTCGCGACTTCCTCATAGTCGTGACGCGAATAATAATTGCGCCCATAGGTCGTCCAATGTTGTCGAACGATGGCGTCGACGCTCTCTTTGCGCGCCGCGAGGATGTCGAGCCAGAACAGCACCGCCCACAGCCCATCCTTCTCGCGCACATGGTTGGAGCCGGCGCCGGCGCTTTCCTCGCCGCAGATCGTCACGAGGCCGGCGTCGAGCAGATTGCCGAAATATTTCCACCCCGTCGGCGTCTCGAAGAGCGGGACGCCGAGCCTTTCCGCGACGCGGTCGGCGGCGCCGCTCGTCGGCATCGAGCGGGCGATTCCCGCAACGCCTCGGCGATAGCCCGGCGCGATCGTGGCGTTGGCGGCGAGGATCGCGAGACTGTCCGAGGGCGTGACGAAACGGCCGCGGCCGATGATGAGATTGCGGTCGCCGTCGCCGTCTGACGCGGCGCAAAGATCGGGCGCGGCGTCCGACATGGCGAGATCATAAAGATGCCTGGCGTGAACGAGATTGGGGTCGGGATGATGGCCGCCGAAATCGGGCAGGGGCGTCGCATTGATGACGCTGCCCGGCCGCGCCCCGAGTTCCTCTTCGAATAGCGCGCGCGCATAGGGGCCGGTGACGGCCGACATGGCGTCAAATGTGAAGGTGAAGCCCGACCGAAAAGCGTCGCGGATGCGATCGAAGTCGAAGAGCGTCTGCATCAGCGCTTTGTAATTTGCGACGCTGTCGACGACATCGACGCGCATGTCGCCGACGCGCGTTTCGCCAAGCCTGTCGATATCGACGTCTTGGGCTTCGATGATCCTGAACGAGGTGATCTCGCGCGTGCGCGCGTAGATCGCATCCGTCACCTTCTCGGGCGCCGGGCCGCCATTCGCGACATTATATTTCACGCCGAAGTCGCCGTGCGGGCCGCCGGGATTGTGGCTGGCGGACAGCACGATTCCGCCGAAGGCCATAAGCGCGCGAATGAGCGCCGAGGCCGCGGGCGTGGACAATATGCCGCTCTGTCCGATGACGACGCGGCCGACGCCATTGGCGGCGGCGATCTTCAGGATCTTTTGAATCGCTTCGCGGTTGTAATAGCGGCCGTCGCCGCCGACGACGAGCGTTGCGCCCTGATATCCCTCCAGACTGTCGAAAATCGATTGAATGAAGTTTTCAAGATAGTGGCGCTGCTTGAAGACCTCGACTTTCTTGCGCAGGCCGGATGTGCCCGGGCGTTGATCGGCGAATGGCGTCGTTGCGATCGTGGTCGCCTGTGAGTTCCCCATTTTGGAGCGGAGGCCTCGCGTGTTTGTGGGCGCCGCGGGGACGCGGCGTCCGCTTCTACAATTCGTCTCCGGGAACGGCAAAAGAGCGGCGCGAGCGAATCCCGCGCCGCCTT
>NZ_JAMRYX010000005.1 GCF_024448135.1 Methylocystis suflitae | reverse complement strand
TGACGGAAGCCACATCATCGGCGCCAGTCCGGCGACGCGCGATATGGCGCCGGCGAAGACGAGCGCGAGCGCCGCGAGCGCGACGCTTCGCTCAAGGAGTGACGCGAGCACCGCGACGCGCAACAGGATCGAGAAACACAGCGCCAGCGCGCCATAGGTCCCAACGCGGCTGTCGCGCATAATGGCCAGCTTCGACTCTCGCGTCGCGCCGCCGCCGAACCCGTCCGCGACATCCGCGAGTCCGTCCTCGTGCAGCGCGCCTGTGGCGAGCACGAGGACCGCGACGGCGACGAGCGCGCAGACGAGCGCAGGAAGATGGCAGATGCGCGCCGCCAACAGACCCGCCGCGCCCGTGGCGCCAATCACGGCGCCGGCGATCGGCAGCGCCGGCGCCATGCGCGCGAAGTCAAGCGGCGAAGGAGCGCCCTCGCCGATCGGAAGGCGCGTATAGAACCGCAAAAAGGTCAGGACGTCGGCAAAAAGTCCGCGCGGCATCGGTTCCATTTTCGGCGCCTCGTCCGATTTGTCGAGAAGCCGATCGCCTCCAACGGCTCTATATCGTCTGGTTGTAGGCGCCGACCTCGGGATTTTCGCGCAGCACGGCGTCGATCGCCGTAAACATTTCCTTCATGCGCGACTGCGACACAGGACTTTCGACGACGACGACGAGCTCCGGCTTGTTCGACGACGCGCGCACGAGGCCCCAGGTGCCGTCGGCGACCGTCACCCGCACGCCATTGATGGTGACGACGTCGCGGATCGGCTGCCCGATGATCTGGGCGCCCTGCGCGCGCATCGCTTCGATGCGCGCCGTCACCTTGTCGATGACGCCGTATTTCTTTTCGTCGTCGCAATGCGGCGACATCGTCGGCGAGCCCCAGGTCTTCGGCAGTTCGGCGTAGAGCTCGGCCATCGACTTCGATGGATTGCGATCGAGCATTTCGAGGACGTGGACGGCGGTGAGCAGCCCGTCGTCATAGCCGCGTCCGATCGGCTCGTTGAAAAAGAAGTGCCCAGACTTTTCAAAGCCGGCGAGCGCTTTGCGCTCGCTGACGCGGCGCTTGATGTAGGAATGTCCGGTCTTCCAATATTCGGTGACGACGCCGCGCGCGACGAGCTCGGGGTCGGTCGCGAAAAGCCCGGTCGACTTCACGTCGACCACGAATGATGCGTTCGGGTGGACCTTGGAGAGATCGCGCGCGAGCATGACCCCAATCTTGTCGGCAAAAATCTCCTCGCCCTTATTGTCGACGACGCCGCAGCGATCGCCATCGCCGTCGAAGCCGAGACCGACGCAGGCGCCCGTCTCGCGCACCTTGTCGGCGATGGCGTGCAGCATGTGCAAATCCTCGGGATTGGGATTGTAGCGCGGGAACGTGTAGTCGGGCGCGACGTCGAGCGGGATCACCTCGCAGCCGAGGCGCTCCAGCATCTGCGGCGCGAAGGCGCCGGCGGTGCCATTGCCGCAGGCGGCGACGACCTTCATCTTGCGGGCGAACGGCGGCCGGCGGGTGAGGTCGTCGATATAACGCGCGCCGAAATTCTCAATGTAGCGGTAGGAGCCGCCTTCCGCCTCGTGAAATTCGCCGGCGAGAACGATTTCCTTCAGCCGGCCCATTTCCTCGGGCCCGAAGGTCACGGGCCGCCGCGCGCCCATTTTCACGCCGGTCCAGCCATTGTCGTTATGCGAGGCCGTCACCATCGCGACAGCCGCGACATCGAGATCGAACTGGGCGAAATAGGCCATCGGCGACAAAGCGAGGCCGATGTCGCGCACGCGCACGCCGGCGGCCATGAGGCCGCTCACCAGCGCCAATTTGATCGATGAAGAATAGCTGCGATAATCGTGTCCGACGACGATTTCAGGCGCGACGCCCAATTCGCGCAGCAGCGCGCCAAGGCCCATGCCTAGCGCCTGCACGCCCATCAAATTGAGATCGGCGCCAAACAGCCAGCGCGCGTCATATTCGCGAAAGCCGGTCGACTTGATGAGCGGCGCCTCTTCATATTCGAATGTATTCGGGCGCAAATTGGCAACGGGCTTGGGAAACATCAACAATCCTTCGCTTGGGCGAGCGTCGCCTTGGCATAAGCGAAAATGTGCGCCGCGCCAAATTCGGCCTGGGGCGATTCAATTTTGCCTTGCAGGGCGCGGCGAGCGCTCGTAGGATTTTCGTTTGGCACCGCTATTTGCATTATTTTTTTGAGGTTTCGCTATGGTTAAGAAAATTGTTATTTTGGCGGATGGCACCGGAAATGGAAGGCTGGTGCAAATCTCGAACATCTGTCGGCTTTCTCAGGCGCTTTGCCTCTCCGACAAAGACCAGGTCGTTTACTACATTCCGGGCGTCGGCACCGAGGGCTTCAAGCCGCTCGCGATGCTGGACGGCGCCACGGGCTTGGGCGTGCCGTCGAACGTGCGCAAGCTCTATCGCTTCCTGTCCTGGAATTGGGAGCCTGACGCAGCGATCTATATGTTCGGCTTCAGCCGCGGCGCGTTCACCGTTCGAATGTTGATTGATCTGATCCGCACGCAAGGTCTGCTGCCAACGGAATTCAAGCAGAAGCGGGTAACGCATCAGGAGATGGTCCGAAATTCGGAGGACGCCTGGCGGGCCTTTTGCGAGCAGGATAAGGAACGGAAAAAGAATATCTGGGTGTTTCTGCGTTTGCCCAAGCTGCGAGACGCCATCTTCGGCGTCTGGAAGCAGCTTCGAGGGCAGCCGAGCTATGCGGACGTGAAAAAGGCGGCTTCGGACCGCACGCCTGACAAGCTCTCGATCGACTTTGTGGGGCTGTTCGACACCGTGGAAGCCTATGGCGTCCCGATTGAAGAAATGCGCGATGTCGTCCATCGCTTGGTCTTCCCCATCAAGTTCGGCGGCGATCATACGATGTGGGAAAGGGTCAACCGTGTGCGGCAGGCTTTGTCGCTTGACGATGAGCGGCGCACGTTCCATCCGATTCGCGTCGCGCTGCGGCCTGACGACGGCGATTCAAAAATCCAGGAGGTGTGGTTCGCCGGCGTGCATTCCGACGTCGGCGGCGGCTATCCCGACGACATGACGGCGCATTGCCCGCTGGTGTGGATGATTCGAGAAGCAGAGAACGCCAAGCCCGACCGAGCCCTCAATTTCCACCCAACGGCGCTGGCTGATTTCAGAAGGACTGCGACGCCATTCGGACCGCTGCACAACTCTCGAGCCGGCGCGGCGGTGTTGTATCGCTACGATCCGCGGCAAGTGACGCTGACGGATCCGGAGAAGAACCCGTACTGCCGGCCGATGGTGCACCATACGGTCGTTGAACGGCTCGTGGATGGAAGCGACGATTACGCGCCGCTGGCGCTGGGCGAAATCAGCGCCGACGTTATCACGCGCGAACCAAAAGGCGCCGACGTGTTCATGCCGGACCGCTCCATCACGCGCGCCGAGACCGGCCCGGGTTACGCGCTCATTCGCGAAGCGGTTCCGGCAGCCGAGCCAGCCAGCATACGTAGCGACGACAACGAACTCGACATTGCGCAAGGGGCGATGAGGAGCCTCGACGCTCCCAACCGGGCCGAGATGGAGATCGCCCGGGATTATGTGTGGCTCAACCGAATTGCTTATTACTTCTTCGTGGCCCTGTTCCTCACGGTGCTCGCCCTGCCGGTGATTGCTCCGGCGATTGACGATTTTAATAAGGGCGTTTGGAGCCACATTTCGGGAATTGCGCTCCCGTTCCAGCGGCTTCTGCGCGTGCTCGGTCCCGCGGGCGACGCGCTATCGCGATTCATGTCCGGCACTGAAAATGTGCTGCGCGGAATGGGCGACACAATCCTGTCCTTTACGCCTTCCTATCTCTACGCCCATGTCAAAGCGGCGCTAAACCATCCGTTTTTCAGCATAGCGTTGGCGCTGACCTATTTCGTTCTTCGTTACAAGAGCGACTCTTATGAAGACGCTACGCGCTATCATGCGCGCTTGGCGTGGAACATCAAGAACGACAAACTCAAGAAGGACATTGAACCCAAGCCGAGCGGAACATCGACATTCGTGCGCGCAGTGAGAAGCTCGCCTGTGGCGAGGTCGCTGCTTGAGGGCGGCCGCGCGTTGTTGCCTGCCGCTTATGCGATCGTGTTTGTATTCGCCCCCCTCTTCATTGCGATCAACCGAATTGGCTTCAATTATCTGGAGGGCTCCGGGCGCGTCTGTAAAGGCTCTAATCCGCCCGACTGGGTGTCGCGCGCAAGCGGAAGATTTGCGACCAGCGATCCGTGCTGGGCGAGCGGCTGGATGCTTGAGCGCGGCGGAGGCTATCGCCTGACGATCAGCATCGACCCGGAAAAAGACGACCCTTGGCTCGATCGGCTGATGCTCACCGATCCCTACGGCTTTGATGGAAAGGGCTTCGTTTACAGGGCTGGCGTCGCTCTGCGTCGGTGGCCTTCGGCCGCCTGGTTCCAACCCATCGCTCGAATTGGCGAGCGCGGAGACGTCGAATGGCCGCTGATCCCGCTCGACGGCGGCGGCGCGTTGTCGCCTTATGGGGAGAAATGCTCGTCGCTCCCGTCCGACTACGCAGAGTCGGCGGCGCGCGCCAGTTTTTGTGCGACTCATAAGGATCTGCAATCCTGCGTTGGCGGCGACCTTTCGCTTGGCGTTGGCGATCCCCTGCCGCCCGAAGAATTGGACGCGGCGAAAAAGGCCTGGACGCAGGACAGTTTCGTCTATGGCGGAAGAAGTTGCACAACGACTTTCCCGCGCAAAACCTTCGTATCTGAATTCATTGCGAGCGATACGGGAGAATTTTTCCTCTTCGTCAACGACGCCGTGCACGTATCCTTGGACGGTCGCAAACAAGTTTTTTACGACAACAACACCGGCACAGCGAAAGTGACGATTGAGCGATTGCCGCGCGACGCCACGCGAGCCACGACCGCAAGCGCGCCATAAGGGTTCCACGCTTCGCCCGGCCGCAGGACTCACGAGCCCCGCGGCTTGGCGCGCGTCGTCGGCTGCGCGGCCGCCGGATCGTCCGGCCAGAGATGGCGCGGGTAGCGCCCTTTCATCTCCTTCTTCACCTCGTTCCAGGAGCCCTTCCAAAAGCTCGGCAGGTCTCGGGTCGTCTGGATCGGCCGATGCGCCGGCGAGAGCAGTTCCAGCGTTAAGGGCGCGCGTCCGCGCGCAAGCGTCGGGTGACTTGAAAGGCCGTAAAGCTCCTGCACGCGCACCGCGAGGATCGGTCCGTTCTCGGCGCCATAGTCGAGCGCATGGCGCGACCCGGCCGGCGTTTCGAAATACGGCGGCGCTTCGGCGTCGAGTCTGCGCGACAACTCATAGGGAAGAAGCTCCGCGAGCGCGGCCTCGAGGTCGTCGGACGCAATGTCCGCAAGCGACGTGCGCCCCTCAATGAACGGCGCAAGCCAGTCTTCGGCGCTTGCCGCCAGAGCGGCGTCGGAGAGGTCCGGCCACTCGTCGCCCTCAGCGCGGCGCAAAAAGGCGGCCCGGTCGCGCCGCTGCATTTGCGTCTTCGTCCATGGCAGGCGCGCGACGCCAAGGGCGGCGACGCCACGCGCGAGCATCACGGCGTTTTCTTGGGACGCCTCGACCGCCAGATTGCGCTCGGAGAGTCGTATCGCCCCGAGACGCCGAAAGGCGCGCCGCCGCAAGCTCGCGCTCGCCGCGTCGAAGATCGTTTCGTCGCGAGTCTCGATGCGGTCGCCCCCGATCGCCTCGACCTCCTCGGCGGTGAGCGCGCACGCCGCGAGGATTCGCGCCTGCGCCGCCCGGCCAGTGAGTTCGGCAACCGCGAGAAATGCCGCCCGCGATAATGGATCTTCGACCGGCAATATCGCGGCGCGGCCGTTCGCCATCAGGAACTCGCCGCGCCCGCCGCGCGATTTCGCGATGCGGTCGGGATAGGCAAGCGCGATCAACGCGCCGTCGGAGAAAGGCCCCCTCCCTGACCCGCCCCCGCTTCGCGGGAGAGGGAACGCTAATGACCGGCGACTCGCGACATGGAGCGCCGAGTCTGCTCCCTCTCCCGCGCCAGCGGTGGAGGGTTGGGGAGGGGGCATCGCGCCATTCGCCAGTCTCTCCCATTGCGCCGCGAGGCGCAGCGCGTCACCCGCGCGCTTCGACTTCTCGCCCTGCAAGCGCTCGAGCCGATGCGACAGGTCCGCGTCGACGCCGCCGAGTCCGCGCTCGGAGAGCAGCATGGCGAGTGCGGCGGCGCGCTTCGCTTCGCCGACGCGCGCCGCTTCGACGACCATCCGCGCCAACCGCGGCGCGAGCGGCAGCGCACGCATCGCGCGGCCCATGTCGGTAAGCCGACCGTCGTCGTCGAGCGCCCCGAGTTCGCGATCGAGTGCGACCGCCTCCTTCCAGGCGGGCGAAGGCGGCGGATCGAGCCATTTGAGTCGCCCCGGATCGCTCACCCCCCAGGCCGCGAGATCAAGCGCAAGCCCGGACAGATCGGCGTCGAGAATTTCGGGCGCGGCGAAGGCCGGAAGCGACGCCGTCTGCGGCTCATCCCACAGGCGATAGCAGACGCCGGGCTCGGTGCGGCCGGCGCGGCCGCGGCGCTGATCGACGCTGGCGCGTGAAGCGCGCACCGTTTCCAGTCGCGACAATCCAAGGTCGGGCTCGAAGCGCTGCACACGCGCCAGCCCGCTGTCGACGACGATGCGGACGCCTTCGATCGTAAGCGAGGTTTCCGCGATCGACGTGGCGAGCACGATTTTTCGGCGTCCCGGCCGCGCCGGGGCGATGGCCAGATCCTGCTCGCCGCGATCGAGCGCGCCATAGAGCGGCGCGACGTCGACGTCATCCGGCAGACGCGCCTCGGCAAGGCGTGTGGTGACGCGCGCGATCTCCCCCTGCCCCGGCAGAAAGGCGAGAATCGAACCTCGCTCTTCGCGCAGCGCCAGCATGATCGCGCGGGGCATCGAATCTTCGATGCGCGCATTGGCCTCGCGGCCGAGATAACGCGTCTCGACGCCAAAGGCGCGCCCCTGGCTCTCGATCGTCTTGGCGCTCATCAGCGCGGCGACGCGGGCGCCGTCGAGGGTCGCGGACATGGCGATGAGCCGCAGATCCTCGCGCAGTCCTGTCTGGGCGTCGAGCGCCAGCGCGAGGCCGAGATCCGCGTCGAGCGAGCGTTCGTGATATTCATCGAACAGAACGCCGGCTACGCCCTCGAGCGCCGCATCATCGAGGATCATCCGCGCAAACACGCCCTCGGTGACGACCTCGATGCGCGTTCGCGCCGAGATTTTCGATTCGAGGCGCATCCGCAGGCCGATCGTTTCGCCGACGGTCTCGCCCAGCGTCGCCGCCATGCGGATTGCCGCTGCGCGGGCGGCGAGACGTCGCGGCTCCAGCAAAATGAGCTTGCGGCCCTTCGCCCAGTCGGCGTCGAGCAGCGCAAGCGGCGCGCGCGTGGTCTTGCCTGCGCCGGGCGGGGCGACGATGACAAGGTTGCACGACGCCTCAAGCGCCGCGTGGATCGCCGGCAGCACATCGTCGATCGGCAGCGCAGAAAGATCATGCAGCATCGGAGGCGCGCGCTTCAAAAGTTCCAAATTCCATAGCGCGACGCACATTGCGGACGCCGGTCAAAGGGTCAAGACGCCGCGCCGCGCCCGGACCGGCAATAAAAAAGCCCCTCCCTTGCGGGAGGGGCAAAAGATTGCAGCCAATGGCGAACTTACGCCGCCTGCTGAATCGCCGAGAGCTTCCACTCCTGCGGCCCGGCGCCCGCCGGTCGGCGGAAAGTCCAGGCCTCGGACGTCTCCGTTGGCCCCGGCGAACCGGGCGCGGGCTTGCCGGTGGCGCGATCCTCGATCACGTCATTGAGCGCGAAGCGCATGGCGACGGTGGCGTATTCGTCGACGCCTTCGCGCCACGCCTCCGACAGATCGCCTTGCAGCAGCTTCACGTCCGAGACGCGGTTGATGACGCCCTTGCGACGGTTTTCCTCCAGTTCGTCATCGAAATAGGAGGCCATTTCCGGCGTCGACATGCCGCGCAGCGCGCCAAGATCCTCGCGGCTATAGGCGGCCTGTGATTCGCCGAGCAGGCGTTCGAAGGCGTTGAAGTCCTCGGCCGCAATCTTGATCGGCGTCGCCATCGCGGCTTCCAGAGAGGCGCCGGAGCCGAAGCCCGCGGCGCCAAAAGGCGCGCGCGCCGTAAAGGGCGAGGTGAAGCCCGGGCTCGGACGGTGACCCGCCCCAGCCATGACGTTTGCATTGCGACGCGTCCACCAATTGAACGCCATGCGGGCCAGGAAGACGATCAGCGCGATCTGCAACAGCAGGCCGATGATCGACATAAAGCCCATCATGCCGCCGAAGAGGCCATGGCCCGTCAACAGGCCGAAGAGGCCGGCGCCCAGCAGGCCGCCGGCGAGACCGCCGAGCATGCCGCGACCGAAAGCGCCGCCAAAGGCGCCTTGCTGCGACGTCGCCCCTGCCATCCCCGGCGCGGGACGCGGCGCGGCGCTGCGCTCGAAGGGCGAGGCCTGGCCCGGCATCGTTCGGGTCGACGGCGGCGCCGACCAACTGCGCGAGCCGCGGCTGCCAAAGCTGCCGCCGCCGCCCATCCGCGCCTCGGCGATGGCGGGCGCGAGCGCCAACAGCGCCGCAAGCGCGAAAGAAAACAGCGATCCGCGCCTCAGCGCGAAGAAACGCGACATGTGCATCCCCCATATGTCGGGAAGCGACGCTCCCCAGCGAGGCAATATATAAGGACCGCGTGACGGGTCCGCAAAGGCTCGGGCGCGGGAATCGGCGCGCCACCCTCTCCCAAAGCGAGAGGGTGGCGGCAAAAGGGAGAGGGTGGCGGCGCTCCTCCTCCCCTTTCGCGAGCGAGCGTGTGCGCTTCTCAAGATACTCTCGCAGAGCGGTCGCCAGCCTTGGACCCTGCTTGCATCCGAGCCTTTCTACGCTAGACTAGTCAGTATGACTAGATTTCCGAAATCAACCCAAAAGGAGCCGACTTCACCGGGCCGGTGGCTCCTTCAAGACGCCAAGGCGCGCTTCAGCGAACTGGTGCGGCGCGTCCGCAGCGAAGGGCCCCAGCATGTGACTGTTCACGGACGCGACGCCGTCGTCGTCGTTTCGGCGGAGGAATTTCGTCGGCTCGAGGGAGAGCGCACGGGGGAAGCGTTGATCGCCGCGATGCAAGCGTCGCCCGCGCGCGACATCGACATTGAGCCCAAACGGGAAGCGATGCCCGTGCGCGAGATCGAGTTGTGAGCGGATGGCTGCTCGACACCAATGTGCTCTCGGAACTGCGTCGTCCGAGGCCCAACGCAAAAGTTGTCGCATTCGTAGCGGCGCAGCCGCTCGATCGGCTCTATGTCAGCGTGGTCACTTTTGCGGAAATCCGCTTTGGGATCGAGCTTGTCACTGATCCCGCGCGTCGGGGGGAATTGCAGGACTGGCTCACGCTCAAAGTGCGGCCGCTGTTTTCACAAAGGACGCTGCCGGTCAGCGAGGACGTCATGTTAAAGTGGCGCCTGCTCGTCGAAGAAGGGCGCAAGACGCGATATACTTTCTCCCAGCCGGACCTCATCATCGCCGCCACAGCGCTTCTCCACGGCTTGACGGTCGTGACCCGAGACACTGGCGATTTCGAGAAGGCGCGCACGCCGGTCGTCAATCCATGGGCGTGAACGCCGCAGCCCTTTGCTTCGGATGGCGCGCACGGCGTATGGAGTGAGAGTCGCAACCTTCGGCCAAAAAAGATTGAATCGGCGACATGCGTCAGTATCTCGACCTTCTGGATAAAATCCTGCACGAGGGCGTGCGCAAGGACGACCGCACCGGCACCGGGACGCTATCGCTTTTCGGCTGCCAGATGCGCTTCGACCTTTCGCAAGGCTTTCCGCTGGTCACGACCAAGCGCGTGCATTTGAAATCGGTGATTCACGAATTGCTGTGGTTCCTGCAGGGCGACACCAATGTCAAATATCTGCGCGAGAACGGCGTCACCATCTGGGATGAATGGGCCGATGAACACGGCGACCTTGGTCCAATCTACGGCATGCAATGGCGCCGCTGGCCGGCTGACGGCGGCGAGATTGATCAGCTCGCGAATGTCGTCGAAGAGATCAAGCGCAATCCTTTCTCGCGCCGGCTGATCGTCTCGGCTTGGAACCCGGCGCAGGTCGACAAGATGGCGCTGCCGCCCTGTCATTGCCTGTTCCAGTTTCACGTCGCGGAAATTGACGGCGTAAAACGCCTCTCCTGCCAGCTTTACCAGCGTTCGGCGGACGTCTTTCTCGGCGTGCCGTTCAATATCGCGAGCTATGCGTTGCTGACGCATATGGTCGCGCAGGTCACGGACTGCGTTCCGGGCGATTTTGTGCACAGTTTCGGCGACGTGCATCTCTATCTTAATCACGTTGAGCAGGCGCGGCTTCAGCTCTCGCGCGAGCCAAAGCCCCTGCCCCGCCTCAAGCTCGATCCTTCGGTGCGCTCGCTCTTTGACTTCAGATACGAACATTTGAGCGTCGAAAACTATGATTCCTGGCCGGCGATCGCCGCGCCGATCGCGGTATAACCGATGGAGCCGAAAATCGTCGCCGTCGTCGCGCGCGGACGCAATGGCGTGATCGGCGTCGCCAACGGCCTTCCCTGGCGGCTATCGAGCGACCTCAAGCGCTACAAGGCGCGCACCTGGGGCAAGCCGATGATCATGGGGCGGCGCACCTTCGAATCGATTGGACGGCCGCTGCCCGGACGAGAAAGCGTCGTGCTCACCCGTGATCCCCATTTCAGGGCCGAAGGCGCGCATGTCGCGGCGGATCCCCAGGAGGCTTTGGCGACGGCGCGTCGGCTGGCGGCGCTGCTTAGCGTCGACGAGATCATCATCGCGGGCGGCGAGGAAATCTATCGCGCCTTTCTCGACCTCACCGACGTGATTGAATTGACGGAGGTCGCGCTCGATATCGCTGGCGACGCGCATTTCCCGGCGATCAACCCCAAAGACTGGCGTGAGATCGCGCGCCAAGCGCCGCCGCGCGGCCCCAAGGACGAAGCGGACTTCGCTTTTGTCACGCTTGAGCGGGTCTGGCGGTAAAAGCTCTGGAAAGCAGTTGCGGCGCAATCCTGCTGTGGCTATAAAACGGCCCGAAGCGGCTTCGGCCATTTCTGTCGGAGTGTAGCGCAGCCTGGTAGCGCACCTCGTTCGGGACGAGGGGGTCGGAGGTTCGAATCCTCTCACTCCGACCAAAGGCAGATCTAACTAATTGAATTTGCTGCGAAATTGCATCTGTGTCGGGCTATAATCCCCCTTCTTGTCCCCCACAATTCAGCGATTGTCAGCGAATATTGGCGCACGCGAGCGAATTGAATCATCGTCGCTGACCAGGCGCTGCTAGGCGCTCATTTGCCGCGCCCTTTCGTGAGCCTAACGCGCGAGAGGCAACGGCTGTGGATTAAGCGCATTGACCACAGCCTGCAATAATTCATGAGCGCGAGGCGGCAGCGGCTGTGGATTAAGGGCTACGGCGTCAATAACCGACCGCAGGATTGTTTGAATGCGCTGGTCGCTGATGCGTCCCGTCAGTTCATGAATTTCTTTTAAAACGGCAATATCAGAACAAACGTTTGGACTTGTCATCTGTGAACCCTCCACCGGCTTGGAGTGGTCGCCAAGTTCTGCTCTCCGAAAGCTCTCGTCAAGATTGGCTGCGGTCGTGGACGTTCGACAATTGCCGTGCGACGGCGCGGTGCTACGCTGGCGCTCACTTGCCGCGCGCCTTCCTGAGCCTCACGCCCGGCCCGCCGCCGTTCTGTTCGATGAATTCGACGCCGGCCTTTTCGAGCGCGGAGCGGATGGCGGAAATCGTTTCGTCTCTCCCGGTCAAATCGCCCTCTCTGGCCTCTGTGCGCCGGATGGTCACGATCGAAAGCCCCGACGCTGCTGCTAGGTCGGTTTGCTTCCAACCGAGCAGCTCTCTGGCGGCCTTAACTTGCCGGACTGATATTTCAAATATCTTTTTTGTTGACATGAAGCCTCGCCATGTTGATATTTTAAATATCAGCCATCGCTGAAAGCCGCAAGCGTTCCGCCGCCGAAACCACCCTTTCGACGAATGCCCTCGGCTTATCCAAAGGAGGAAGATTGCATGAAAACAGGAACGACACGCCGCGCCTTAGTGGCCGGCATCGCCGCTACGCCCGTCGCCGGGCTTCCGGCACTTGCTGATGTCGTCGCGGAACCCGATCCGATTTTCGACGTCATCGCCGAGCAACGCCGCTGCAAGGCGCGCACTGATGAGGTGCTCGCGTCGCTCAACAGCAAAATTGAAGATTTGGAGGCCGAGCGAGACAAGATCGCCGTTATCCAATTCATGGGCAAGAAATTCCAATCTTCCGCCGCCCTTCTTCACTCCGTGAACATAAAGGGGGCCCTATCTGGCGATGAGATCACAGACTTCTTTAATGCCCGCGAACAGCTCCTGATCCATGAAGCGGCGTTTGAGAGAGTGCAGGACGAAAGCGGCTGCGCGGAAGCTGAAGACGAGTTCAGCGAAAGGAACAAGGCATATTTCGACGCCGAGATGAGAGCCCTCGCCACGCAGCCGACAACCGCATCTGGCGCGCTGGCGTTGCTCGCCTTCGTCGTTGAACATCTTGAAGGACCGCATTGCGATCCAGGCGAACACCATCCTGAGCCCCTGCTCGGCGCTGTTCGCAATGCGCTCGCCGTCCTCCAGCAGGAGGCGCAATCATGAGCAACAAGCAAAGGAAATTAGAACTTGTCGAGCCCGTGCAAGAGCGCCTCATGGATAACACCCATTGCGACCAATTGTCGGACATGAAAAGCCGGATCTATGCGCTGCATCTCGCCATCTGCGGCGTTCGCGATGAACTTGGCGATACTTCCGCCGACGCGCTGACTCAACTCTCTCTTGATCTTCATGACCAGATGGAAGCCATTCATGCAGCGTTCAATGCGGAGTTCGAACTGCGCCGCGCGGAGATGCTGCAATGAGCGCGCCCGGCACCATCCTTAACGACGACGATCAGGACTACGCATGGGCGGTCGGCGGCTCGATCTGCTTGAGCAGTACGCCGCAGCGACAAATTGTCGTTGCGGCTTCACGCCCGCGCAATACGGTGGTTCCTCAAGAGAACCGCCGAGAAATCGACGACAATCTGGAGTGCGGTTCTCTCGCGGAACCGCACCTGCGCGGCGGCGCCGAGGCCGAACGTTGGCTCGCTAGCCATCAGGAGGCGCGGTCATGAGCGCCGAACCGATCCCCGAAAGAGACTTGGAGGAAAATCTCCGAGAGGCGATGGAGCTTTCGCGCGCGCTCTGGATGCTCATGACAGGACTAACCTGTAACTACCCGTATCCACTTGGAGAAGGAGACATGGAGGCAGTCTGCCTCCTTGCGCAGGAGGTCCGAGTTCGAACCGAAACAGCGAACCGTCAATGGCATGAGGAGCCGTGACAATGACCGACCTTTCCAACGTCAAGGCGCGGCTTCATCGTCTGCCGCTTCGCACGATCATTGCGCTGACGTGGCGGCTCAAGCTCGCGCGGCTCTTCCTTTGGCTCGCGCGCGTCACGGACACATACGACGGCGTCGTCATGCGGATTGTTCGGCGCATCATCGAGAGCGCCGAGGCGGTCGCCCGCAAGTCGGACCGTTGCGCCGCCTGCTTTGAGCCCTACATCATGCCGAGCGCCGGCATTCGTCGCCGTCGCCAGGAACGCCCCGACCGTGGATGTAACGGCGGGGCGTTTTTGCTTTTCAGCCTAGCTTTGAAGCTAGCACGTCAACTTTTTCGATTTTCGGCGGCTGCGAGAAAAGCTCAGGGGCCTTGGCCATGAGCGCTTTCGCCACCTCCCCGGCAAGATGAGCGTCTCTGCCAGCTTCGTCATGAAAGACGTCAAAGATACCGAAGGTGGAATGCGACACTCGGATCGCGAACCACGACACCGTTCCCGGCTCTGCTTCCACGAGCGGCAGCGCCGATTTCAAGAACGCCGCAACCTCATGTTCCTTGCCGATCTTCGCCTCCAGCGTCGCCAAGATGCCAAATTTCACCATTGCGACCTCCTTGGGAACTACGGCCTCCGAGCCGTCAGTTTGCACCTTTCGAGGCATTTTGCACGACGGTTGATTCTTGGGTCGCGCAACCATCAGGGAAACAATAGTCTGTCGATACTCGACAAGCCTAAACAGACGACGGCCGGAGGCGTTAATGAATGCGCCCGATTTAAACCAAGCGATGGGCGAACCCGTCCGCGGAAGCGAGGGCGCGGCTCATCAGCCTGCCCCTGCGAGCACTGCGCTCGTCGCCGCGCTAAATCTTGTGTCGGAAACAGCGGAGGCGATCAAAGCATTCGATGAGCAGGCTGCTCGAGCGCTAATGCGCGCTCATGAAGTCACCGATGCGGTGAAGGAAGACCTGGGCCGCGCAGAGCTGCGCGCCGAGCGCGCCGAAAGGATGCTGCGCTTGGCCGAGGCACAAATCGAGCAAATGTTGGCCGCCGCCGAACAGGCGGAGAAGGAGCTTGAGATTCTGCGGTCGCAGCTTGCCGCTAAGACGGCAGAGTTTGCCGCGTCGGAGCGGCGCGGAGACGACGCGGAGGCCGCGATTGAGCGGATCGTGGATGTGATCCGGGCGCAGCTTCCCGCCAAATTGAACGTTCCGTCAGAATAGGTCGCCGACGCTCTCATGTAGGCGTAGCCGCCGTTAACGCTCTCGCGATCGTCTGCGCGACGGCCTTCGCGTCGGCGCCGGAGAGCCGATTGACGAGCCCCCACCGGCTGTTGCCGCAGAATTTGCGTCAGAAATTGTGAGCGCTCAAACTCGCTGCAAGCGGCGATAGCCCCAAGCATAGTCGCCATGAGACGGCCCGCCCGGATGTACGGCGGGCCGCTT
>NZ_JAMRYX010000004.1 GCF_024448135.1 Methylocystis suflitae | reverse complement strand
GGCGCTGCGCGAAATGGGGCTGGGACTATAACGGCAACCGCGTCTGCGTCGCTTTCTATAATTACTGAGAGCGCGCCAAATTTTTCGAACCGCAGGCGCTTGCCTGCGGTTTTTCTTTTCTTTTCTGCCCACGCGATCGCCACGCTCTGGGCGCACGCTTCTTGATCTTGGAGTTGAGACCGCTAATTTGAGGCGAGCGGCGCCGCCTGGAGAGAGTTCATGCCGGAAGGCTTAACGAGACTGATGATTTTAGGCGCGATCGGTTTCTTTCTCGGCGCCGCGATCGTCGGCTACTATTCAGGCTGAAATTCTTCAACTCAGCTTGACGGAAACCAAAACGCGCGGGCGCGCTTCGGGACATAGCCGCGACGCTTAAGTGCGCTGAAATCATCAGAAGGCGATGTGGCCGCAAGGACACATTCCAACCACAAAATGTTTTGGAAAGGCGTCTTTGTGCTACGCGCCGATTGACTGGGCCCCTAAAGCCAAGTCCAAGCTGGCAGGAAATTTCCTGTTTTTCCACTGGCTTGGGGTGCGCGATGAAAAAGGCGATTGTCTGTGCGGCGAAATTTCATGTCGTTCTGGCGATCGGCTCCGCATGCGTTCCTGGGCTTTCCTTCGCGCAGAGCGTCGGGGCGCCTTCCGTCCCCTATCCCATTTGGACCGGCTTCTATGCGGGCGTGAACATCGGCGCCGGATGGGGCGCCGACGCCCGCAATGGCAATATCTGGCGACCCGACGGCCTGAACGGCGGCGTGACCAACAGCCTCACGGCTCTTGGCGCCGGCGGCGGCGTCAGCGGCGGCGGTCAGATCGGTTATAATTACGCGCTCTCGCCCCTCGCGGTCATTGGCGCGGAAGCCGATTTTCAGGGCGCGAGCGTGCTGTCCGGCAGCGGCCTTTCCCCTGGCTATTTGCAGAACAGCAATGGCGCGGTCAGCTATGTCCCGGGATGGCTCGGCGGCGGCGTTTCCCTTCACTGGTTCGGAACGGCGCGCGCGCGCGTCGGGGTCACCCCCCTGCCGACGCTTCTGTTGTATGGCACGGGCGGTTTTGCCTACGCCGAGGTCGAGAACGCTTACGGCGGCGCTTTGAGCAATCAGGTCTCCGCCGTACGGACGGGCTGGACGGCGGGCGGCGGCGTGGAATGGATGTTCATGCCGAATTGGTCGGTCAAGGCTGAATATCTCTATACCGACGTTTCCGGCGACAGCAGCGCATACAACGGCGTTTACGGCAGCGTGAGCAACCGCACGCGGTGGAACACGCTGCGCACGGGGGTAAATTACCATTTCGACTGGGGCGCGCCTTCGGCGGTCGCGCGCGCCGACGCGGACATCGCGTCGACGTCTATTGTGCCTAAGTCGGCGCTGTCGATTGGCGTCGGCGGCAATCTCAATCTGACGACATTTGAGCAGCAGAATCTTTATTGGGCCGGAACTTCAAATAACATTGATCGGCTGGGACGGCTTTTCGGCTATGGCTTTGCGGGATGGAACACGGGCGTCAATCTGACTCCTCAAGTTGCAATCGCGCCGATTGGGCAGATCAGTTACTTCAATCGCTTTGAAGGGACCAACTGGCTCTGGGGCTCTAAATTTTCCTATACATATCTGGATTCGAAATCCTCGCGGTCCAACGTGCTCATCCCTCAGTTTGGCGCGTTTAACGTCACGCTCGACGGCCAAAACAATAATTTCGATAGAGAATTTAACTTCTTCGGGACGGGCTATCTTCAGTCCTATCAGGCGAGCATAAACCATCAGCTCGTTCTGACGCCCTTTATCGGGCGCGCATTCTCGAACGGGTTCATCTATCTCGGCGCGGGGCCGTCCCTCTCCCACATTCGAACGAATCTGAATAATTTGACTGGCTTTCGCAATTCGCAAGGCGCGCCGATCAATCAAACCGCGCTTCCTGCGAATTATCAAAATTCTCATTGGGTGTGGGGCGCGGCCGCGACGGCTGGCGTCACCTATTTCCTGACGCCGTCCTGGTTTGTCGATTTCAACTATACGTTCTCCCAGACAAGAGGCACGACGAGCTACTATCTGGCGTGGTACGCCGCGCCGGTGCCCGGATTTGACATCACCTCCATCGGCTATACGCCGGCGAGCACGTCGGGCGCGCTCAATACGCAGTCATTCAACGCCTCTCTCAATTTTGCGTTCGATCTGAACGCAGGGAGCGCCGATCCGCATTAGCGCTATCGACCCTGCAGCGTTCCGGGACGCGGACGAAGAGTTGCGCGGCGAAGGAACGCGCAGACGCGCCCATACGCGGGACGCTTGCGCATGAGGCGGCCGGCGGCGACGCGCTGCGCGCAGGCGCAGGCGCAGGCGAGCTTGCGCGCTCATTGTTCATTAACCATGTTGATCTAAGTGATGGGCGCGGACGAGGCGCAATCAGGAGACGTAGCAATGGCGATGAGCAACAGGACCAAGATTGGAATCGTTCTTGCGGTTGGGGTATTCGCCGGCCTCTCGTCAGCGTTGCTGTCCCTGCTGCTATTGGCGGCGGCGGGCTTCCTGATCGCCTGGGGCCAGAATCCCGAAGGCGTTGAGGCCTTTTTCGAAGGCCTTCCCTTGAGCGACTATAGCTCAAAAGCCTTCTCGCGCTTGAACTCGATCCTCTCGTAAGATCTCCGGACACGGGGCGCGCCTCGCGTCGCCATCTGTCCGCTCGACAACATCGAACAAGCCTGCCGGACCTCTCCGGCGGGCTTTAACTGCGTGGAACAGACGCCGCCGCTTTCGGCGGCCGCTGACGTCCAGCGTCGAACTGACAGACAATTTATTGAGCTGGTGCTGCAAGAGAGGATTGAACTCTCGACCTCTCCCTTACCAAGGGAGTGCTCTACCACTGAGCTACTGCAGCGCTTGACCGCCCGCAACGCATGAAATCGCGTCCGACGCGTTCGGCGTCTGTGTGCCACAGGGGCGCGCAAGTCGCAAGCGCGCGCGCGTCCAACCCATGCGGCCGCTGAACGCACGTTGATCGCGCCGCTGCGCCGGACGGCCCCGCCGAAAACAGGTTGTATTGTTGTAAATTACAACCTAAGATTGAGCTACCGATCGACCCTGTCGGCCCTTCACATCGAAGGCGCTTCCGCCCGGGTCGGCGTCGCAATGCGCCGCGACGGAGGATCAATTGATTGAGAATTATCTTTCTGACGAACATTGGCAGGCCGTCGCTCCCGTCCTTCCCGGAAAAGAAGGCGACCCAGGCTGTAGAGGCCGCGACAATCGGCTTTTTCTCGAAGCGGTGTTTTGGATTTTTCGAACCGGCTCGCCCTGGCGCAGCCTGCCGCCGCAGTTCGGCAAATGGTACACGATCTATACGCGCTATCATCGCTGGGACAGGAAGGACGTCTGGCCGCGCGTCGTGACCGCGCTCAGCCACAACGGCAAATGCGATTTCCAATATGACAAATACGGGCTGCGCTTCGCGCCATGCGAAGAAATTAGCTTGCCCGAGCGCGCGCGAATCGACGCCGACGGGCGCCAGCGCGCCGCCGTCGGCCAATTGGCCGAAGTCTGAGACCAGCTACTGCGATTGCGATTGCGACTGCGATTGGCTGAAGGCCGCCGCCCGCGCGACGCGCACTTTGACGTCCAGCGTTTCGCCCGCGCCGCCTGAGTGCGCGCCGCGGATCGGCGCCGCGCCCAGATAGTCGAGCGCGACGGCGACGCGCACGTGATTTTCCTGCGGCGCGACGCCATGCGTGGGATCGAAGCCGACCCAGCCGAGATCCTCGACATAGGCCTCGGCCCATGCGTGGCCGGCGACCTGATCATCGCCATCGCTGCTGAGGAAATAGCCGCTCACATAGCGCGCCGGTGCGCCGATCCCGCGCGCGCAGGCGATGAAGAGATGCGAAAAATCCTGACAGACGCCCTTGCGATGCTCGAAACATTCCGCCGCCGTCGTCGCCGAATGCGTGGCGGCGGCGTCAAATGTGAGCGACTCATGAATCGCGCCAAGCAGCGCGTGAAGCTTCGCGAGCGTTCCGCTTTCCTTCGATGTCGTTTCGCGTGCGAAATCGCCGATCGCGGCGCTCGGCGTCGTCAGCGGCGTCTCGCGCATGTAAAGGATCGGCGGAAAGCGCTCGACCGCGCCTGACACGACTCCGGTCATGTCGAAGGTCGTCACCTCTCCTTCCACCACCGTGGAGATCGATTCGATCGGCCCATCGACAGAGAAGCGGTGAAGGGTGTTGCCGAACGCATCTTCCGACTGCACCAGTCGGCAATCGCGATCGACGTCGATGCGCCAGTCGACGACATGCTGCCCATCGTGATTGCGCGGCGACAGACGAAGATGCTGCACGGCCGTTCGCGGCGGCTCCGCATAGCGATAGGTCGTTTCATGCCGTATGCGGATGCGCATCTGATGTCGCTCAGAAGAGATATTGCTCGGAAATGAGCGCGGCCAGTCGGTTGTTTTCCGTGATGAAGGACTGCACGAATTCGTGCAGCCCGCCTTGGAAGACGCTCTCCATATTCAGCTTTTCGAGCTTGCCATAGACGCCGCGGGCGTGACGCTGCGAGGAGCCCTGGCGCCCGTGGGCGCGGGCAAGATTGTCGAGATTGCGCACAATCGACTCATAGCAGGAAATCAGCGAGCGCGGCATCTCCGGTCTGAGGATCAACAGATCGGCGACGAGCCAAGGCTTCATGCTCGTGCGATAGACCCAGTGATAGGCGGTATGCGCCGATACGGCGCGCAGAATGGCCGACCATTGGAAATAGTCGAGCGAACCGCCGACGATCTCCTTCTCGGGCAGCAGCACATGATATTTGACGTCGAGCAGACGCGCCGTATTGTCGGCGCGTTCGATAAAAAGCCCGACGCGCGAGAACCAATAGGCGTCGTTGCGCAGCATGGTGCGATAGGCGCCGCCATCATAGGTCAGCGACGTCTGCTTGATGACCTCGAGAAAGCGCGCAAGCTCCTGCGCGCAGGGGACGACGCCGCGCGATTCCAGCGCGCGCATTTCAAGATAGGCGTCGTTGATCGACTCCCACATTTCGATGGTCAACGCCGTGCGCACGGCGCGGGCGTTGGCGCGCGCTTGCTCCAGGCAGTTGCGGATCGATCCCGGATTTTCCGGCGCGAAGGTGAGAAATTCGATGACATTGGCTTCATCGACCGGACGTCCGGAGGTCTCGAACGCCAGCGCCGCGCCCGACGACAGCAGCACGCTTTCCCACTCGGTTTCTTCGCCGCCATAGGCCTTCGGCAGCGCGGCGAGGCGTCGCGACGCCTGAATGGCGCGCGCCAGAAAGTCGGCGCGCTCCATGTAGCGGGCGAGCCAGTACAGATTATCGGCGGTGCGGGAAAGCATCAGCACGTCCGTTTATGAGTCGCTTTGGCGATCATCGGTGGTCGTTGCGGCATATGCGAGCGTCTTATCACGCTTGCCCCATCGGCTCCTCGCCGACCCACGCGTCGTCGATCACCCATGTGTCCTTGGTGCCGCCGCCCTGGCTTGAATTCACGACGAGCGACTTCTCCGTCATCGCGACCCGGGTCAGACCGCCCGGCACGACGCGGGCGCCATTGGCCCCCTGCAGCACGAAGGGCCGCAGATCGACATGGCGCGGGGCGACGCCGTTCGCCATGGCGATCGGGCATGTCGAGAGCGCCAGCGTCGGCTGAGCGATGAAATTCTGCGGATGCGCCTTAAGCTTGGCGCGAAACTCCTCGATTTGCGCCTTGGCCGCATGCGGCCCCACGAGCATGCCATAGCCGCCGGAGCCGTTCACTTCCTTGACGACGAGTTCATCGAGATGGTCGAGGACGTAGGTCAGCGCTTCGGCTTCGCGGCAACGGAAGGTCGGAACATTCTGCAGGAGCGGCGCTTCGCCCAAATAAAACCGAATAATGTCAGGCATGTAGGTGTACATCGCCTTGTCGTCGGCGGCGCCGGCGCCCACTGCATTCGCCAGGGTCACATTGCCTGCTTGATAGGCGCCCATCAGCCCGGCGACGCCGAGCGCCGAATCCGGCCGGAAGCACAGCGGGTCGAGGAAGTCGTCGTCAATGCGCCGATAGATGACGTCGACGCGGCGCGGGCCCTCGGTCGTGCGCATATAGACGACGTCGTCGCGCACGAAGAGATCGCGGCCCTCGACGAGTTCGACGCCGAGCTTATCGGCGAGAAACGAGTGTTCGTAGAAGGCCGAATTATACTGGCCGGGCGTCATCAAGACGATCGTCGGATCGCCGTTGGCGCGCGGCGGGGCGACCGAGCGCAAGGTCGCAAGCAGCTCATCGGGATAGTTTTCGATCGGCGCGACGCGATGCAGCGCGAAGAGTTCCGGGAAAAGCCGCATCATCACTTCGCGGTTCTCGAGCATATAGGAGACGCCGGAAGGCGTCCGAGCATTATCCTCGAGAACGAAGAAGCCCTGATCGTCGGTGCGCACGATGTCGACGCCGGCGATATGCACGTAAATATCGTAGGGCACGCGTCGGCCCGCCATATCGGGGCAATAGGCAGGGTTGCGATAGACGAGATCGGCAGGAACGATTCCAGCCCTCAAGATCTCGCCGGCGCCGTAGATGTCGGCAAGAAACGCGTTGAGCGCGGCGACGCGCTGAATCAAACCTTTTTCGAGGGTCGCCCATTCGCTGCGGGCGAGTATGCGCGGCAGAATATCGAAGGGAATGAGGCGCTCGGTGGCCTCCTGCGCGCCATAGACCGCGAAGGTGATGCCGATGCGACGAAACAGCAGCTCCGCCTGCTCGCGGCGCGAGGCCAGGAGTTCGGGCGGGGTTTCCGCGAGCCATTGCGAAAGCTTGCGATAAGGGGCGCGGGTGCGGCCGTCCGCTCCAGCCAGTTCATCGAACTGCGTTATGCGTGAGTCCATTGCAAGAACTCCCTCTGGCGGCCTCGGCCGGCGGCCTTTTTTACAGTTCAAAGCAAGGACTGCGCCAATAGCGGCTGCGAAAATCTGTCACAGAGTTTTACTATTTGGCCAAAAGCTGATTCGCGCCGCGCCTGGTTTCTGGCGCATCCGTATCGCTATCCAACGGAGACGCCGCCGGCAAGGTGTTGAGAGCGCATGCAAGGGGAACGATATCACCCGCGTTCGAGCGCCGCCGGCATTGGCCTTACGGCGCCGCAGAGCCCGGTCGCATGCGTTTTTTCTGTCGTCCTTCTTGGCTTCGCCTTATGCGCGCTGAGTTCGAGCGCGCGGGCGGCCGACACGACCCCGCCGGTCTTCAATTGGGCCGGCATGTATATTGGCGCTAGTCTCGGCGGTGGATTTCCGCTGCACAGAGGCGAACGGCTGCAGGCGACGAGCGGCTTTGGTTCGCCGGCCTTCGATCTTTATCCCGATAGCGTGACGCGCCCAGGCGTCACGGTTGGCGCGCAGGCCGGATATAATTGGCAGAGAGGGTCCTGGGTCTGGGGGTTCGAGACGGACCTGAGCCTGCTCGACGGAAGGCGCGGACCGACGGGCGCATATCGGGCTTCACCCGCCTATTCGGGGCCGCCCGTCTTTGCGCTTGTGTCGAATTCAAGCGCCAATTTCTTCGCGAGCATTCGCGGGCGCGTCGGCTACGCATGGGACCGCTCGCTACTCTATGTAACCGGCGGGGTCGCGGCGGGCGGCGCAAGAGGTCCGGCGACTTTGACGCTCGGCGCGGGCGGACCCGACGCGATTTTCTCTGCGCCGTGGTCGCAATCCTCTCGGATGAAATATGCGATCGGCGCCGGCTTCGAATACGCCTTCGCCGACAATTGGTCGGCGCGGGCGGAATATCTCTTCCTCAATCAGTCGTTGAACACGCAAGTTTTCGATAATGGCGCGGACTTCATCTATGTGTCCCGCATGCGAAACGAAAATCATCTGTTACGTTTTGGCGTAAATTATCATTTCGGCCAGGACAATCGCATTCCCGGCTCCATCGAATACGGCACGCCGCAAAGCGGTCGCAACGGCCATAATGGCGGCAACGGCCATAATGGCGGCAATGGCCATGGCGGCAATGGCCATAATGGCGGCAAGGCCGACAGCGCCAACACGCACGACGCCGCGCCGGAACTCTATAGCGTCCACGGGCAAACGACTCACGTCGCTCAAGGCTACCCACGATTTCGTGCGCTCTATGACGGCCCCAACAGCTTTCCGTCCGGCGGCAAGGCCAATGTCGGCTCGACGACCAATCTCTTCCTCGGACTGCGCCTGTGGGAAGGCGGGGCCGCCTATCTCAATCCCGAGATCGACCAGGGCTATGGCTTGGCGAATTCGGTGGGCGCCGCGGCCTATGTAAATAGCGCTGTGGCGAAGGTCGGACGCGCTGCGCCCTATATGCGGTTTCAGCGTTACTTTCTGCGTCAGATCATCGGATTGAACGAAGGCGGCGAAAGAGAAAGAGATCCGGACGAAGGCTCACGCAGCGAGGTGCTTGAGTCGACGCAAAACCAGATTTCGGGCAAGGTCGATAAGGATCGCGTCATCATCACGCTCGGGAAATTCGCCGTCGGCGACGTGTTCGACGACAACATTTATGCGCATGATCCCACGACCGGTTTTCTCAACTTCGCATTTAATACGATGGGCGCGTTCGACTACGCCGCCGACGCCTGGGGCTATACCTATGGGCTTGCGGTTGAATGGAAGCAGGACTGGTGGACGGCGCGCGGCGGCGTGTTTCAGCTTCCGACGGTTCCCAACGGCCAGGAAATCGAACCACAGATATTTCGCCAGTTCATGGGGGTCGTCGAGTTGGAGGCGCGCTATGAACTGTTCAGTCAGCCGGGCGCGATCAAATTTCTCGCCTACGGCGATAATGGATACATTAGCAAAATTGACGATGTGATCCGTTACGCCTATCTCGCGGGCGATTTTCCGCCGCGTTTCGACACGGCGCGGGGGCGCGCGGTGAAAACCGGCGGCGGCATAAATATCAAACAACAGCTGATGCCGAATCTCGGCTTCTTCCTGCGCGCCAGCATGGCCGATGGCCGCTATGAAACGGTCGCCTACACGGATGTCGATCGTCAGCTCTCGATGGGCGTCGTCGCGGCCGGCGCCTTATGGGGACGTGACGACGATGAAATCGGCGTCGCCGGCGCCTTGGGCGGCCTGCATGGCGACCGCGTGCGCTATTTCGGACTGGGCGGCACGAGCGTCTACATCGGCGACGGCGCGCTTTCCTACGGCGGCGAGAAGAATATGGAAGCCTATTACAAGATCGGCTTCGGCAAGAATATGGACGCAACCTTCGACTATCAGCTGCTGGTCAATCCCGCGCATAACAGCGCGCGCGGGCCGATCAACGTCTTCGGCCTGCGCCTGCGCGCGGCGTTTTGAAAAAACGCGCCAAGGAGCGTCAGCGACGCTTCACTTGCGGTCGCAATGACGCTTCAGGGCGAGATAGTGCGGCAGCTTTTGCTCGAACTGCGGGAAATAGCGTGCAATGACGCTCACGTCGAAACGCGCGAGAATGCTCTCCTTTGCTTCCCGGTCGAGAAGAAAGCGGAAGGCGGCGTCGATAAATCTTTGCGCATCTGCGCCGCCGCCGAGCCGCAGCAGATCCTTTCGCGAGAGCGTGACGCGGTGCTGCGTTTCGCTTCCCTGATCGCGCACCGTCACGTCGAAGACGAGCGGATCGCCGTCTTCGATCATGCGCGCGTCGATGGCGGTCACAGCAGCGCCTCAACGTCCTTCGCGATCTGCTCGGGCGTGTCGGTCGGCGCGTAACGCTTCACGACATGCCCCTCGCGGTCGACGAGAAATTTCGTGAAGTTCCATTTGATCGCTTCGGAACCCAATATTCCCGGCGCCTCGCGCTTGAGCAGGCGATAGAGCGGATGCGCGGTCTCGCCATTGACGTCGACCTTGCCGAACAGTGGAAAGGTGACGTCGTAATTCGCCGAACAGAAGGACGCGATCTCCTTCTCGGAGCCAGGCTCCTGCGCGCCAAACTGATTGCAGGGAAAGCCCAGGACGACAAATCCCCGATCGGCGAATTTGCGGTAGAGCGCTTCGAGCCCGGCGTATTGCGGCGTGAAGCCGCATCGGCTCGCAACATTGACGACCAGCATGACTTTGCCAGCGTAATCGGCAAGCTTCCTCGGCTGGCCGTCGATCGTCGTCGCTTCGATGTCGAACAGCGTCATGAAACCCCTCGCACTGAAAGGAAGCATGCGCTCCCAGATTACGCGACCAGCGTTCCCGAAGGCTCGGAGTCGCTTTCTGACGCTTCCTCGAGTCCGTATTCCTTCATCTTCCGATAGAGCGTCGAGCGACCAATTCCAAGTCGCCGCGCAATTTCCGACATCTGGCCGCGGTAGTGCGTCAGGGCGAAACGGATCGTCGCGGTCTCGATGTCCTCGAGCGTGCGCATCTCGCCGTTCGCCCCAAGCAGCGACATCGCATTCGGATCGCGGATTTCGACGCGGACGATCTCGCGTTCGCGCGGCGCGGTCGCGGGGGCGCCCGGCGCAGGCGCGGGCGGCACGCGCACTTCATAGCCTTCGACATGGGCGGCGATTTGCGGAAATTCGGCGACCGTCAACTCGTCGCCGTCGGCGAGCACGACGGCGCGAAAGACGGCGTTCTCCAATTGGCGGACATTGCCCGGCCAGTCGTAGCTCGTCAGCAGCGACAGCGCTTCCGGCGTCACGCCGCGAATATTGCGGCCTTCCTCGGCGGCGAAGCGCGCCGCAAAGCGCCTGGCGAGATCGGCGACGTCCTCGCGGCGCCCGCGCAGCGGCGGAATGTTGATCGGGAAGACGTTGAGCCGATAGAAAAGGTCCTCGCGAAACAGCCCGCGTTTGACGAGATCGATGAGATTTTGATTGGTCGCCGAGATCAGTCGAATATCGACCCGGATCGCGCGCTTCGCGCCGACGGGATCAATCTCGCCTTCCTGCAGCGCGCGCAGCAGCTTCACCTGAATGTCGAGCGGCAGTTCGCCGATCTCGTCGAGAAACAGCGTCCCGCCGTTCGCCTCAACGAATTTGCCGCTATGCTTCTCGGTGGCGCCGGTGAAGGCGCCCTTCTCATGGCCGAAGAGAATCGATTCGACGAGATTGGCCGGCAGCGCGCCACAGTTGACGGTGACGAAGGGCTTGCCTTTGCGATCCGACGCACCCTGGATGGCGCGCGCCACGATCTCCTTGCCGACGCCCGACTCGCCTTCGAGAAGCACCGGAATGGAGGAATGCGCCGCGCGCTGGCCGAGCCGGATGACGCGCGCCATGTCGTCGCTGCGCGAGACGAGGTCCTTGAACGTCAGCGCGCCCTGCGCCCGGCGGCTGATGCGGCGCACTTCGTCGGCGAGCGCATCGGCGGAAAGCGCGTTCTTGATCGAAATTTGCAGGCGTTCGGCCCCGACCGGCTTGACCACGAAGTCATGGGCGCCGGCGCGCATCGCGGAAATGACGGCCTCAATCGATCCATGCGCGGTCTGCACGATCACCGGCGTCGCGAGTTTCATGTCGCGCATCCGGGTGAGCACGCCCATGCCGTCGAGGTCGGGCATGACGAGATCCAGAATGAGCAGCGCTATGGCCTTGGCGCCGGGCTGCGTCAGTCGCGCAATCGCCTGTTCGCCGCTTTCGACGGTCTCGGCCTCGTAACCAAATCGCCGCGTCATAGCTTCCAGCAGACGACGCTGAACGGGATCGTCGTCTGCAATGAGAATGGTCGAGGTCATTTCGTCCCTTGCATTCCGGGATAATCGAGCGGCGAAGTCGCCGCGTCAGGCTTGGCGCGTCCCGGAACCGTCTTTGCGGCTCCTCAATCGTTGCCAAGCATAGTAAAGGCGGGGTTAACCGCGCCAAGACGAAACTTTGTAGCGCCTTCCGTCCCTTCGACCAAGACCCCCAGAGGGCGATCGTGGCGATTTGGCGGCAAATCGCTGCAAGTTATGGAGATGTCAGCGCCATGGCGACGCCCCGCCGGCGCGCCTGGAGCCGCGCGGCGGGAGGAATCTGATGGATCCGCGCAAAATCGCCGGCAAGCTCGTGATCGCCACGCATAATCCCGGGAAGCTTTGGGAACTCAGGCAATTGCTCGAGCCGCACGGCGTCGAGGCGGTTTCCGCGGGAGAACTCGGCCTCGAGGAGCCCGAGGAGACCGAACGGACCTTCGCCGGCAATGCGCTCCTAAAAGCGGGCGCTGCCGCGACGGCGTCCGGATTACCCGCCTTTGCCGACGATTCCGGTCTTTGCGTTGACGCGCTCGACGGCGCCCCCGGCGTCTATTCGGCGCGCTGGGCGGGGGAGGACCGCGACTTCAAGGCCGCCTGCGCCCGCGTCGAACGCGAGCTTGAGGCGCGCGGCGCCAAGCCGCCCTATCGCGCGCATTTCGCCTGCGCGCTCGCCATCGTCTGGCCGGACGGCCATATCGAGCAGTTCGAGGGCCGTGTGGACGGCGTTCTCGTCTTTCCGCCCAAGGGTGAGAAGGGCTTCGGCTATGATCCGATCTTCAAGCCCGACGGGCTCGACAAGACCTTCGGCGAGATGATGTCGGCGGAAAAACATGCGCTCCCCGGCGACGGCTCGCAGGCGCTGTCGCATCGCGCGCGAGCGTTTCAGGCGCTGGCGAAGGCGTGTCTCGACTAAGACAGCCCGGCTCGGGCGGCGCTTTGCGTCGGGCGCTTGGCGTCTGGCACTTGGCGTAACGCCGCGCTCCAACTACTTTCTCAAAGAAAAAGCCGCCGCTGCGGAAACGCGAGGAACGCCCCATGACCAAGCATGAAACTTTCGCCGCGCTCAAACCGCCGTTCAAACCGCGCTACGGCAATTTCATCAATGGCGCATGGGCGGACGCGAAATCCGGCCGCGTCTTCGACAATGTCTCGCCGATCACCGGTCAGAAGATTTGTGAGATCGCGCGCTCCGACAAGGACGACGTCGAGGCCGCGCTCGACGCGGCGCATGCCGCGAAAGACGCCTGGGGCAAGACGAGCCCGACGGAACGCGCCATCATCCTCAACCGCATCGCCGACGTGATGGAGGCCAATCTCGGTCTCCTCGCCGCCGCCGAAACCTGGGACAATGGCAAGCCGATCCGCGAGACGAGCGCCGCGGACATTCCGCTCGCGATCGATCACTTCCGCTATTTCGCCGGCGCCATTCGCGCCCAGGAAGGCGGCATTTCCGAAATCGACCACGACACCATCGCCTATCATTTCCATGAGCCGCTCGGCGTCGTCGGCCAGATCATCCCCTGGAACTTCCCGATTCTGATGGCCGTTTGGAAGCTTGCGCCGGCGCTCGCCGCCGGCAATTGCGTCGTCATCAAGCCGGCCGAGCAGACGCCCGCAAGCATTCTCGTGTTGGCGGAGCTTGTCGGCGAGCTTCTTCCCAAGGGCGTGCTCAATATCGTCAACGGCTTCGGGCTCGAGGCCGGCAAACCGCTCGCCTCATCAAACCGGATCGCCAAGATCGCCTTTACCGGCGAGACGACGACCGGCCGGCTCATCATGCAATACGCCAGTCAGAACCTCATTCCGGTAACGCTGGAGCTTGGCGGCAAGTCGCCCAACATCTTCTTCGAGGACGTCGCCCGCGAGGACGACGACTATCTCGACAAGGCGATCGAGGGCTTCGTGATGTTCGCGCTCAATCAGGGCGAGGTCTGCACCTGCCCGAGCCGCGCCCTGGTGCATGAGAAGATCTACGACCGCTTCATGGCGCGCGCGTTGAAACGCGTCGGCGAGATCAAGCAGGGCAATCCGCTCGACCCCGAAACCATGATCGGCGCGCAGGCCTCCTCCGAGCAGCTCGAAAAGATCCTCAGCTATATCGACATCGGCAAGCAGGAGGGCGCCAAGGTGCTCGCCGGCGGCGAACGCAATGCGCTCGGGGGCGACCTTGCCGGCGGCTTTTATGTGAAGCCGACCGTGCTTGAAGGCCATAATCGGATGCGCGTGTTCCAGGAGGAGATATTCGGTCCCGTCGTGTCGGTGACGACCTTCAAGGACGACGACGAGGCCTTGGCCATCGCCAACGACACGCTCTACGGCCTTGGCGCGGGCGTGTGGAGCCGCGAGGCCAACCGCTGCTATCGCTTCGGCCGCGCCATTCAGGCGGGGCGCGTCTGGGTGAACTGCTACCACGCCTATCCGGCGCATGCCGCTTTCGGCGGCTACAAACAATCGGGCATCGGCCGCGAGAATCACAGGATGATGCTCGATCACTATCAGCAGACGAAGAACATGCTGGTGAGCTACAGCGAAAAGAAACTGGGGTTCTT
>NZ_JAMRYX010000003.1 GCF_024448135.1 Methylocystis suflitae | reverse complement strand
TTCTGCGCCAGGCATTGCGTCATCTCCATTGCGAGGCGCCACTAGTTTTGCAGCGATGGCGCGCTTACGCTCAACTCGAGCGCCGTCGTCGAGTTCCATGGCCTTCGTCGTCTGTGATGCGCTTGGCGCGTCATATTGCCTCCCGCTCTCGAAGCCTACGCGCTACAGCGATCGCAAGCCCTGCATCTCGCATTTTTGCTGCGCTTTGGTTTCTGCTACCCAGCCTGCGAGGCGATGGACTCAGACGAAGCAGGGTGTTCAGTCCAGAAAAAGGAAGTGACACTCCCCGGTAGAAAATTCTTGAGGCGCTACTGGTTTCTCCAGCCGCCTGCTTTACGTGATCGAACGCGTTAGAAACCTGTTCCGCGCGGGCCGAACATGATCGCCAGCTACGCCGACGCTCACAAACGCATCAACAAGATCCTGGAACTCTTCGTTGCCGGATGTGCGACCGCGTTCACCCTGGCAATTATGTACGATCAAGCAACAATCGGGATGGCTTGGCTTATCTCAGGGGTGATCGGCTTTGCGATTGAAGCTTGGCCGAGTCGCTCATCTCTCAGCGATCATTCGAAAGCCTGCGCCGAACATGCAGCAAGCTCAGATGCAGCAAGCGCAGATGTTGTCGAAGCTGTCGAAGAAGGCGCGTTCTGCCACAAATTCTTGCGGCTCAGCTTCTTACTGGCGGTCACGGCGTTCCTATCGGGAACTGTCGTAGGCGGTCCAGTCTGGGGCAATTGCATGGCCGGCATATTTACATGGTTCGCAAGTATGCTTTGTGTGCCGCTTCTTTGCGCTCCTCACGACGAGGCCGAACTATAGATTTCCGCCACTCTGATAGCGAATGACAGCTTTCGATGGCTATGGCGCCGACGCCAAGGCGATCGCGCAAAGATCGCAGGCGCTGACGGAGAGCGCCGGCGAAGCGAAGCTTCGAACCGCTCAATATTTACTTCTTGGCCGCGCGCGCCCGGGAATGCGCGTATGGTGCTTAAACCGCCCCTGCCGGCACTATAGAGTCGTGCACTTCGAAGCGATCGGCGCGCCCGCAGGCTTCACCTTCATCGATCTTCCGAAGACCAGGCGCTTCGTCTGTCGGGAATGCGGCACCAGGGACGTGCAGGTCATGCCAGATTGGCCGCCACATCGGACGCAGCGCAAGCGTCAACCCGATGTCGACCTGACGCGCCCGCTTTCGGATCGGCGGGGCAGTAGACGCAGAGTCGCGGCGATCTTCCTTTTTCAGTGTAAGACTTGAATTGTGGGAGGAAAAAATGAGCAGGAGTTTGAAGACCGCTTTGTTCGTGGCTCTTTGCGGAGCGTTTTTCCTTGCTGCGACTATGCCAGGTTCGGCGGGACCAACGCGCGCCCCGCTCCCGCCAGAAGATTTTGGATCGACGTCCTTCGTCCAGAAGGTCGCCAGATATAGGCCAGCCGCTGCATATAACCCACCTGAGGGCAAGAGGTGCCTAAAATGGACCTCGGCGTTTTAGCTCGACCCATGGCGAGGGCCAGCTCCGCTGCGTGCAGTGGAAATAGCGACTCCGGCGTGGACGGCAGCGGCGGCGATCCAGGCGCGCTATTGCATCCGCCGTGCGTCGCGCAGACGATCGGCCGGTCGCTGACCGAGGGCGCCAGCGAAGCGAAGCTTTGAACCGCTCAACGCTACTTCTTGGCGGCGCCTCCTATTCGGGACTTGTCGACCGCAGCCCAAACCGAGCCGAAAGACACAGACGAAATCTTAGGCTTATCCTTCTTCGCTTTTTGGGTTCGCTATTGCTGTGTTGCTCTCCGCCATAGCCGATCCCCCTCAATTCATATCGGAATCTCGTGAGGCCGATATGGCGCGATCGAGACGGCGGGAAAGAACGCGCACAAACAAAGATGCCCCGCGCTTACATCCGGCGTCGGGCGTTTGTCGGGGGCCGGCCCGCCAGCCCTCGCCGCCGCGCCGCAACCCTGGTCCAAGGGCGGCGTATGTCCGTCCGGCTACCGCGAGAGCGGCGGCTGCTGCGCCCCGATGTCGCGGGATGCGCCCAACACCGTTCCCAAGGTCGGACAATGCCCAAGTGGCTGGACGCAAAGCGGCAATTACTGTGTCGAGATGGGCTCGCGGTGATCTGTCGCCGCGTCCTGCCTCGGCGCGAGCTGCGGATATTTGACGCCTGAAAAAAGACCCGGATCATTCCTTCGATCCGGATCGAATATCGAGCCGCGAGTTTGTGGGCGGAATGCGGCTCGAGATTCGGAAGCGTTGGTATTGAGCGCGCAAGGATCAAGGCTGGTTGGCGCCTTTCCCCAAGCGTCTTTCCAAAAGCCGCCGCGCTCCCTTATCCCGGCGCGCACCGCGACAGCGGAGCGTGATCGATTTCCGGCTTGTGTCCGCCATGCGACGCAGCCTTGCCGCCCTTACGGCCAGCCTCTATGGCAAGCGCGTGATTGCGAGAAAAACTGCGCTTGTTAGGATCAACGCTTTGACCGCCCTTGCGTCCCGCGCTCGCGGCCAAGTCTCGACTTTGCGAGAAGCTGCGTTTTTCGTTGGGAACGCTGCGACCGCCCTTTCGCGCGATTTCCCGTTGCTTTTCGGGGTCCATGGAAGCGAAGCCTCGCTTCGACTTTTCGACTTCCTGCATCGGGCTGTCTCCCTCAAATTGCAGCGCGCTAGGCATCTAGCCCACCTTATTCAGCGATGGGTAATTTTGGGCTGGCGAGCGTAGCGTAAGACGTTGATTTAGTGTATGGATCGGTTGTCTACGCCGATCATTCACGCCATCGCATCGACGCCACGCGCGCCATGACCGAAGATATCGCTCTCCCGTTCTCGTTTCCAGCCGTCGGCCGCAAGAAGATCACCGCCGCATTCGACGGCGGGCATCACCTCGGACGCCGGCGTGATGTTGCTGGGGCAAGCCGAGCGCCGGCTGGGACTGGCGGACAAACTCGCCGCCGTCATCGCCGATCCGCGCAATCCCTTGCTGATCACCCATTCGCTCGCCAGCATTTTTCGTGCGCGCATTCTCGCCATCGCTTGCGGTTACGAGGATGCGGACGATCTCGATCATCTACGCAAGGATCCGGCCTTCAAGATCGCTTGCGGACGCTTGCCCGACACAGGCAACGATTTGTGCTCGCAGCCGACCATGTCGCGTTGGGAGAATGCGCCGACTTTGCGCGAAATCGTGAAGCTCGGCGGCGTGCTGATCGATCTTTATTGCGCCAGCTACGCCGCGCCTCCGAAAGCCGTCACGCTCGATATCGACGACACCTGCGACGTCGTGCATGGGCATCAGCAACTGTCGCAGGATCACCATTCGGGGCGACGGCCACTATGGCCGCCATGAGGTGATGGATTGGTGCGAGGACAATGGCCTCGATTATGTTTTCGGCCTGTCCGGCAACAAGCTTCTCGCCGCGGCCGTGGACGAAAAGGCTGACGACATCCGCACCCATCGCGCATTGGAACAGATGCCTGTCCTGCGTGGCTACGCGCAAACGAACTACGCGGCCAAATCCTGGCGAGCCGAGCGCCGCGTCTGCGCCCGCATCGAAGCGACGGAACTGGGGCTCGATACTCGCTACGTCGTCACCAACATTACGACGCACTCGGCCGAACATATCTACGACACGCTCTATTGCGCGCGCGGCCAGATGGAAAATCTGATCAAATTGCACAAGAGCCAGCTGGCGTCGGACCGCACCTCCTGCCGCGCGCCGCTCGCCAATCAGATGCGTCTCTTCCTGCATACAGCCGCCTATTGGCTGATGCTCGAACTGCGCGACGCCATTCCAAAACCCCATCCGCTCGCCGTCGCCGAATTTGTCACCTTGCGCGAGAGGCTGCTCAAGATCGGCGCGCGTATCGTCGAGACCGCAAGCCGCATTCGGCTTGCGATGGCCAGCGCTTGCACACAAGCCGAGCTATTCCGATGTCTGGCCGGCGCGTTGCAGCCGACAGGACCGTGAACGACGGGGCAGAGACCGCGTCCACAAGCCCCAGATAGCCCACCCCTTCAACTCCAACGCGTTCGAAAAGTCCGGAACTCACGCAGCGGCAAAACGCAAAGCGGACGCGCGTCCGCGATCATGTCGCCGAAATACTCAGCGGACCCCGTAGGTTGGGGTAGAGTCGAGGAAGGGCGCGGTGGCGCGTCGTAACGCACTCCGTTTCCCCTCCCCGCTCATCAAACCGGACGTGCGGATTTCCCGCATCCGGCTTTCCGACTGGTTTCATCGTAAGGCTCACGGCGGCGGCCCAATGTGCACGCGTCGAAGGTGCAACACGCCCAGATCCCCGAACACGTCGTCACGGGAAAATCGACGCGTGCCGCGCCCTTGCACGTTGTGCCGTCGAACGAGGAAGTGTCGAACGCGATCATACACGTGATTGTCGACGGCCCGATACGCCTGCAACCGCGTACCATAGCCAAAGTACGCTGACCAACCGATCAAAAGCCGGTTCAATCTGTCGCGCACCACGGGCCAGGCGCCCTTGTTGCCAGGCGTCAGCAACTCGCCGACTTTCGTCTTGACCCGCTGAACACTTTTCTTCGATGGGCTTGCGCCCAGATACCAGTGGCCATCCTTCCGATAGCGTTGTGGTCCGAGCGTGTAACCAAGGAAATCGAAGCTTTCCTTTCGGGCGTTCTTCACCGAGGTTTTCGCCTCGCTGAGCGTCAGCCCGAGCTTCATCATCGCCGCTTTTGTCCACGTCAGTGCCTCGTCCGCGCAACCACGGCTGAGGATGACGAAGTCGTCGGCATAGGAGACGACGTGTGCGCGGAAAGCTTCGCCGCGTCCAGAAAGACGCCAATGCTTCAGGAACCGGTTCATGTAAATGTTGGCGAGCAACGGGCTCGCGACTCCACCCTGAGGCGTGCCGCAGGTGTTGCTCTTGCCACCACTCATGCGCCGCGTCCCGTCGCCGTCCCGCTCTTCGACTGGCGCTTTCAGCCATAGCTTGATCAGCCACAGCACGTGCCGGTCGACGATGCGCCGAGCCACCGATTTTAGGAGGTCCGAGTGCGGGATCGTGTCGAAATATTTCGACAAATCGGCATCGACAACGTCGGTGTAGCCCCGGCAAATCAGCCGGTGCGTTTCCTTGACCGCATCGACCGCGCTGCGGCGCGGGCGATAGCCATAGGAGCTGTCCTCGAAGTCCGCCTCGAAGATCGGCTCCAACACGATCTTGGCAGCGGTCTGAACCACCCGATCCCGGATCGTCGGGATACCGAGCGGGCGTTCGCCGCCCCCCGGCTTTGGGATTGTCACCCGCCGCACCGGATCGGGCCGATACGTCTTCGAGACGAGTTCCTCACGCAAGCCCGCCAGCCACGCCTCCACACCCGACGCGTCGATCTGCTTAAATGTCATCCCGTCCACGCCCGGCGCTCCCGCATTGGAGCGGGCTAACGCATAAGCGTGTCGCAGAATGTCTTCGCGGCAGATCTTGTCATAGAGCAGATAGAAGCGGAAAGCGGGCTCCGCCTTCGCTTTACAATAGAGCTTCCTCTGAAGGTTCCTGATCTTGTCGGGCGTTTCGAGGCTCATCGCCAATCACCCCCTCCTCGCCATCTTCGAAAGCACACCAGAAGTCAGGGTCCTTTCCTCCGCCGGAATTACCCGGCCTCGACGGTCATACGACCCTGTCCGACTCCCGCCTGATCCACCGCCAAGAGCGGTGTTGAAGCCGCGACCTCCGACCCGGACGGGCCTCCCCCGATTACCCGCGTCACCCTTCCAGCGTGCCGTGCCCATTACCCCGATGGATCGAACGGGTGCATGTATCGATTGCTTCCCCGTCCACGCGGCCTTCCCCGTTATTCAGGCGGGTCGGCATCCATGCCTTCACTTTCGAGGCCTGCTCAGACTTCACTCGCGTTACGGCCCGCTGGATCGCTCAACCGCCCGAGGCGGCCTTTGTCACGAGGCTCCGGCCCGACCGATTGCTCGCCCAAGCCGCTCGTCAGCTACCAGATCAATCGACAACTCTCTGGGTGGAACCTTCCTCCACTGGTGACACGCGCCGTCGAGGCGCACTGAATAAGGCGGGTTAGATGCCGTAATGGCCGGCACCCTGAGCTGGGCGGAGGGGTGGTTGTCCCCCGTATGATGGTGAAACGGGGTCCTGGTTTGACGCCAGGCCCCAAGCATCGCCGGACGGAGGACAACCATGGAACATTATGCCGGGATCGACGTGTCTTTGGAACTCTCGAGCGTTTGCATTGTGGATGCGAAGGGGAAGATCGTGAGAGAGACGAAAGTCCCGAGCGATCCCGCTGCGCTCGTCGGTTTTTTCAGGGGGCTTCGCATTCCGGTGGAGCGGATCGGGCTTGAAGCCGGACCGCTGTCACAATGGCTACACGCCGGATTGACCGCGGCCGGCTTTGAAACCGTTCTTCTGGAGACCCGGCACGTGAAGGCGGCGCTGTCAGCGATGATGGGGTGGACGGCGCCCCGAGCTGCATCATCGTGCCAAGATGGCCGTTATCGCAGCACCATCTAAGGGACGCCGTCCATGGGGAAGTCTAACATCGATCTTTCGTCTGTCACGCGCATTGGTCTTGATCTGGCGAAGAATGTTTTCCAGGTTCACGCGGTCGACACGGGCGGCGCCGTGATCGTCGCGCGGTCGGTGCGTCGCGGGAAATTGCTCGAATTTTTCGGCGCCTTCCCGCGCTGTCTTGTTGCGATGGAGGCTTGCTCGACCGCGCATCATTGGGGACGCGCTTTGATCGAACTCGGTTTCGAGGTCAGGCTGATCCCGCCAGCTCATGTGAAGCCCTATGTCCGCCGCAACAAAAACGACGCGGCCGACGCGGCAGCAATTTGTGAAGCTGTTGGGCGGCCCGGCCAACGTTTTGTCCCGGTGCGATCAATCGACAATCAGGCGCAGTTGATGCGCCATCGCACGCGCGAAATGCTAGTTGGTCAACGTACGCAGCTTTTGAACGCGCTGCGAGGTCATTTGGCCGAGATGGGCGTCATCGCCCCGCAAGGGAAGCAAAACTCCTATGCTCTCAAGCGGCTTGTCTTCGACGGGGCTGACGAAAATGGCGAGGTGGTTGTTCTCGATTGCGTGCGGGTCGCGCTTTCTCCGTTAGGCCGCCAAATTGACGCGCTCGACGATGCGATCTCGACGATAGACAAACAAATCACGACGCAAAGCAAAACTGATCCGACGGCACGACGACTGACGGGTATTCCCGGAATCGGCCCCATCACCGCTTCGGCGATTCTCGCCTCCGTGCAAGACATGAACGCATTCGACTCGGGGCGCGAGTTCGCGGCATTCCTCGGATTGACGCCGCGCCAGAATTCGAGTGGCGGCAAGGAGCGGCTCGGGCGCATCACCAAGATGGGCGACCGCTACCTACGCAAGCTGCTCGTGGTTGGCACCTGCTCTGTATTGTTTTGCCGCAAAGGACATGCCGACGCCTTGCGGCGCTGGGCCGATCAATTGATGGCGAGAAAGCCGAGCGCATCTGGGTTCAAGCTAGCCGCAGTGGCGCTCGCCAACAAGCTCGCGCGGATCGTCTTCGCGCTTTTGACACGAGGCGGCGATTACAACGACCGGCCCGTCGAGGTCTAACGCCGAGGAAGGATTATCGCCGCAAGGCGACATGCAATCGAGGGTGACTACTGGGTGATGTGAACGAACGGAATGGCTCGAAAGCCCGTTAGGGGTCGGCGTCAATACGAACGCGCTGCGATGATTGGGGCAAAGAGCCAGGCGGATCAACCATCAAGGCCAGCGGGCACAAGTCCCGCACTAACAGGCCGGACATATGACCGCAGCCGACCAAATCGTTCAAAGCGAAAAGAGTGCTTGTCAGGGGGCCGTCCACATATGACCCCATCAGGGAAAATGATGCTTCGGAAAAACGCCGATGCAGACCTTCATTGACGCGCTGCCCTTGGCGCGTGAAAAATCAGGTCGGGTTCAGGCGATCCAGGAAAACGCCGCCGCTTGAACCAACAACGGCCAGCTCATGCCGTCCGTCAGATCAAGTACCAACTTGTACAGTTAAACAGCCGTTTTTCAGACATCCGCCTTCGCCCAGACGTGGAAACGTGTGAACACGCTGTTCCAAATTCCCGAATGCGCGAGGCAGATCGCGCCACGGACTGCCGCAGCGAGCAATCCACAACACCGCCTCCAGAACAAATGGTTGTTGTTGCCGCTGCGGCCGGGATCGCCCTTTGCTAAACAAAAGGGCTTCATCTTCGCCCATTGGGCGTCAGTCAAGACGAATCGGTTCGTCGAAAGCTTGAATCACAGCCAAGCTCAGATGAGAATCCAAAATCCCAACAGACCCAAGCTAGCGACGAGCCCTAGACGGACGAATTTAGGCTATTATGAAATCCTGTCCTCCGCCGTAAAGCGTTTCTGTCAGAATGCATCGCAGTTTGACGTCGTGGTCATCTTTGCTGCTCTTGCCTATCCGAGGTCCTTCTCGACGAGTGATCGCCATGACTCATCCTTCCGGGTCAATAGAGCCCCGCGTCGTCGAACAAGTGCCACAGCGACTTTTGCAGCTTGCGGCTTGTGATGTGCGCACCGGCGGCGCGGCGTTCGAGAACGAGTTTCTTGTCGTGAAAATCTTCCAAGCCAACTCGATGGCCGACGCTGATCACCGTCGCGCCGGCGAGATCCTCATTGAACAGGCGCAGCATCGACACCTGACTCTCTTCGTCGAGCGCCGAAGTCGCTTCATCCAATGATGATGATCTGCGGCCTTTGCAGCAGAAGCCGAACAAAGGCTGTTCTCTGCCGCTCGCCGCCGGAAAGAGTTTGGTCCCATCGTTGCTCTTCGTCGAGATGTTTGAAGAGATAACTCAGGCCGCAACGCTGCATTGCGCCTTCGATCATTGCTTCGGTGATCTCCTTATCGGAGATCGAATAGAGCATCACTTGGCGGAGCGTTCCCAGAGGAATGTACGGCTTCTGCGGCACGAAGGCGATATGGGCGTCTTGCGGCAAGAGGATACGCCCCGAGCCCCACCGCCAAAGTCCGGCGAGCGCGCGAACCAGCGTGCTCTTTCCTGTGCCGCTCGGGCCGGCCATGAGCAGCTTCTCGCCTGCAGGGATGACGACATTCGCGACAGCGATCACAACTCGACCGTTGCGATGCGCGACCGCGAGATCCTCGATATAGATCGTGTCGTCCCCGCTGACGTCGAACTCAATAAACTCCTTCTCTTCCATAATGACGCCAACGTCGAGGCTCTCGAGAGCTTCGACAAGTTCGTCGAAGCGGTTGGCTGAAGCCATCCATTCCGCGACGCGCAAGGAATTGTCGATGAACCAGTTGAAGGCGATCTGCACAGATACAAATGCCGCGGCAAGCTGCATGACCGCGCCGAGAGTCAGCGCGCCTGACAGATATTTAGGCGCCACGAGCACAAGCGGGCGTCAGCGCGCCATTGGCGCTTTGCACGGTGGCGATCGCCCCGTTGCGCTGAATCTGGCGAATCCAGGCGGCGACGACGCGTCGATAATTCTGCAGAATGGAGCCTAATTCGTCGGCGTCGCCGCGGATAAGCGCGATGCTTTCGGCGTTTTCCTTCAACCGCGTCAGCTCGGCGAGCAACTGGGCTTGGGCTTCGTTCTTGCAGGCCACCGCGGGAACGAGCGGACGTCCGGCGACATAGGCCAGGGCGCCGGCGACGGTCGCGTATATCACAGAGGCGAATCCAAGATACCCCGGCAAGACCGCCCGTGATCCGAACAGATCTAACTCTAGCGCTCGGCCGACCGTCCATAGAACGCCAATGAACGCCGTCGCCATCGCGAGCGTCGTCAAAAAGCCAACCGCGAATTCGACTAGAGGATCGACGGCGAGCTGCACGTCCTTGGCGATTCTATAGTCTGGAGAGGTCTGCTCAGCAGCGGCGATTTCGAGCCGATAATAGCGCCGATCCTCGAGCCACCAGCCGGCGAGTTCTCGGTGAGCCGTTCTCGCCAGCGCATCTGCAACGTCATCCGCGCGACGAGCGCGCCCTTGACGGCAAGGCCGCTGAATGCGACGAGCGCGGGCTATAAGACCGTCGCCCAGCTCAGCGACTCGACATTCCTGCTCTCGAGCGCATCAAAAAACTTCCGGGTCAATTCGTTGACCGCTAGCTGGGCCCCAAGCTGCAGCGCGATGCAAATGGTAACGAAGCTCGTTAGAATCCATGCGCGCCGCTTGGTTTTGCCGGTCCAGAATTTCAGCGCGAACGCACAAAACTCCCGCCCACGCGCTCGATCGAATTGCTTGACCTCTGCAGCCGCGCACTGCGCTATAATTTGATCATTGAAAGTCGAAGCGACCCCCGTTGTCGAATTGCACAAACATCAATAAAGGCCCTCTCGAGCGGCTCAGCGCGCATTGCGCCTTCTGCGCAGAGCGGCTGAAGCGACGTGTACGAAGCCGAAGTCCGAACCGATTGGTCTGCCGCTCCGATTCGGCCGCTTATGAATCGCGCAAAACACTTTGGGAAATAATGGAGGTGAGTTCGCGGTGCAGCCCTCCGCCTCCGGTTCCAACGGCGCCATGGCTGCAACAAGCGCGGCCATGGCGCCTTGCTGGCAAAGGCCAGAGTGAGTGTCAGTTTATGGATAAATCGCTTTTGCCGCTTTGGGTACCCTGCTTACCTTCGACGCCCGGTACTCCAGCGGAGGTTCCGCTTGGTCCGGGAGGAAGGGTGGGGTCAATATCCGTGTTTTCCTTTTGAACGGATCCCGATGGCTCAACAGGCTTTCCTATTGATGATCCCGATGTAACCCCAGACTCCTGCCGACGTTCTTCAGCCTGAGCTGACGCTATCGCTGCTCCAATCGCTCCGACTATCAGCAAAGATCGTTTCCGCATGAGGCTCTCCAGTAGGTGGCGACAAGGCGCCAAAAGATGACTACGTATCGCCGGTAAAATTCTATAAGACCTTCGCTCAGAACTTCCAGCTTCTTAGCGAGCCGGGAAGAATCAGTTAGGCGCGACCCACTGGTCCACTTCACGCCTCGCCGCTTCCTTAGAATATCCATACCTTTCTTGAAGGGTGCCTTCGAGGTGTTCGCGTCGGCCGTTAATTCGCATAATGTCGTCGTCCGTCAGCTTGCCCCATTTTTCTTTTATGCTACCAGCGAACTGTTTCCAGTTGCCTGCAATAGTATCCCAGTTCATTGCAGGCCGATGGGTGCTGGGTTTGGCAACCGGCTCATGATATCCGGGCATGCCGGGAATATTAGGAGGCGCCCACTGGCTTTCTGCGCTCGCGGGAACAGCGAGACAAAAAACTGCGGAGCCCGCTGCAACGACTGAAAAGAAAGCCTGGCCAATCTGCATGGATATTTCCTCCGGGTGTCGGCGCGAAGCAAGAACTCACGCCGAAGTTTCGACCACGGCACCAACTCGGCAGATAAAGACTTTGTTCCCAGATCGCGGCGAAGTCGCATTCTCTGGCCACGATGAGCGCGCGCGAACTATGTAGCTCGGCTTGGCAAGGGGGGACAGGCGACGGCGGACAATTATCTCTTTGAGCGCACTGACGCAAGCGTAGCGGGCCGAGGGTAGTCGGTAGCCTCGGACTTGGGCTTGAAACCTTGCTGACTTACGGCTCATTTCCGCTAATTTCAAGGCTGCTTCATAGGCGGCCGATCCGTTCTCCCAGGCCGCGCCGCTCGACGAGGATGCAGCAGGCAGTCGCGCTCCCGCCAAGCGATTTGGCGGCCCTCTAAATCGCGAGCAGGCGCTCACCAGAATGGCGCGTGTGGGAACAAATTGCTCGTGCAGAGGTTAGCGGTCATAAAAGTCGTAGGACCTTTGCCAAGCGATGAAGTACATAACGGTTGTCTTATCGTTGGCCTTGGCGCTTAGCGCATCGCTGACGTTTTCTACCAAGGGCGACGACTTGTCCGAGGCGATCCGACATACGAAACACGCCATCGATCATAGCCGTCAGGGCCGCGCCGACGCTGGGCTCACTTATGCTGAGTCAGCGTTGACCCACGCACGAGTGGCGGCTAAGCAGCGCTACAATTTCTATATCGATGAGGGTGTGACCGAACTCAAGATTGCGATCGCGCACGGCATTCATAGGAACGCTCAATCGGCGGCTGATCACGCTACCGAGGCGCTCGCCAATTTCAAGGAAGCGAAGAAGGCCGAAGAATAGAACCTTCTAGAATCTATGGCTGACCGCGTGACGGCTCTCTCGAGACCAACGCCGAACGAAAGCCACGATATTCCAAATTACGGCAACGTGATGCGTT
>NZ_JAMRYX010000002.1 GCF_024448135.1 Methylocystis suflitae | reverse complement strand
GCGCTGGCGCGGCGGATCGTGTCCTCCGCACGCGGCCCCAGCATGTGCGGCTCGGCCTTCGTGAGCCAGGCTTTCGTCTTCCATTGACGCGAACGGCGGCGGACGCTCGCGCCCGCCGTCTCAGATCGTTCCGGCTATTGGGGGCCTGATGAAGCTCGCGCGATTGCTTACCATCGCCGCGGCGCTCGCCGCTTGCGGCGCGCATGCCGAGGACGCGAAGCCCGCGCCAACGGCGCCCACGCCTGCGCGACCCGCAGCGCCAACGCAGAGCGCTACGCCGGCCCGCGCCGCTGCGCCAAAGCCCGCCACGCCCGCGACGACGCAAGGAGCGGCCGCGCCTGCCGCCGCTCCGGTGATGTCGGAGAGCAAGTTCCTTGGCGCGCTCTATACGGCGATCGCCAAGCAAACCCCCTCGGAAAGTCCCGCCGGCGACGGCGAGGTGACGGCCAGCTTTCACGTCAATGCGCAGGGCAAGATCGACAAGGTGACGATCGACAAGACAACAAGTCCCGCGCTTTCAGAAACCGTGAAGAAGATCCTGTCGAGCGTCGAAGCGCCGCCGCCGCCGGGCGGATCCATGGACGTGGGACAAACTTTCAAGTTCCGCGGGACGCCGAAATGAGTCCGCCCCGCCGTTAAAAACTTTCAGCCCGTCGCTGAATGATCCATGCGCATGAGGCCCGCGCATTTTTAAGAAAGGGAGAGGGAAATGCGGCATATTTCTCGACTGACATTGAGTCTTTCTGCATTGGCGTTCGCCTGCGCGCTTGGCGCGAGCGGACCGGCGCGCGCGCTCGATGAGGCGCAAAAGCCCAAGGCCGAAGACAGCGCCGAACCCAAGCGCGAAGACAGCAAGGAGACCAAGCCCGAGGAGAAGACCGAAAAGCGCGAGGAGAAGACCGACGCCGGGCGCGAACAGAAACCGAAGGCCGCGCGGGACGAGAAGTCGGCCGAGAAGTCGGCAGATAAAAAGAAAACTGCCGACACCAGCGCCTATCTGCGCAAGCTCGGCCAACTCATCCGGGCGCGCTCGCCGGGCACGACAAGTCTTGGCGAAGGAAGCGCCGTCGTTCGCTTTCGTCTTGGCGCCTCGGGCGCGCCTGACAGCGTCACACTCGTTTCCGCTTCGACGCCCCGCCACGGGCAATTGGCGCGCTCCATCGTCTCGGGCCTGCGGGCGCCGCCGCCGCCCGGCGGCTCCTACGACGGCGTGCAGAGTTTCAGATTTCACTAGAGGCGCGGCGTCATTTCACGGCTGAGGCGATCAAGATCGGAGAGAGATGATGCGCAAGACAAGAAGAGTGCGTCGCCCTCTTTCCTGGCCATGGATTCTCGCCGTGCTCGTCGTCGGATTTGAAGTCGCGTCAACGGGCGCTGCGTCGGCGCGCAACAATATGCTCCGCGCCGCCTATGCGACGCGCGTTTCGGAAACCTTGCGCGGTCGCGCCGATTTAGAGGTCTCGTCGCGTTTTTTCCGGATGGAGTCGCCACGCATGGGCCCGGGCTATGCGCGCGTCTGGTTCAAGATTGATTCGTCTGGACATGTGACAAACGTTAGAGTGGTCGACGCAACCAGTGATGCGCACGCGCGGAAGGCGGAAGCGATCTTGTCCGGCTTGCGCCTGCCGCCGCCGCCTGAGGGCGGCTTTGCGGCCCAACAATCGTTCAACTTTAGATGACGGCGCCGCTACACAGATGCGATCGGAGGACCAATGATGCGTCTCGTTCTTGCCCTACTGGCGCTCGCGGCCTCGGGCGCCGCAAGCGCGCAACAAGGCGCGCCGTCCGCAGACGCTCCTAAGGACGCGGCGACGCCGACTCAATCAGCGACGCATGCCGGGATGGGCCACCCCGCCGCCGCTTGCGCCGAAGCGAAGGTGGATTGCGCGGCGACCGCCGTTCCCGCCTTTGCGAAGGACGGACGACTGTGGGTCGCCTTCTCGGTCGGCAAGAGCGTTTACGCCGCCGCCTCTTCGGATAATGGCGCAACGTTTTCCGCGCCGACCGCGATCGCCACGGTCGGCGACGGCGTGATCGACGCGCATGGCGACGCGCGTCCGAAAATCGTCGCGCTCAAAGACGGGACGCTGCTCGCGACTTATACGACCCGGCCCGACAAGCAGATGATCGGCACGATCTTCACCGCCCGATCGACGGACGGCGGCAAGACCTTTTCAGCGCCACAAGCGCTTCTGAACGAAGGCGGCCAGCGCTTCGACAGCATCGTCGTCAACCGCAAGGGCCGCATCTACGCCGGCTGGCTCGACAAGACGCATGCGCTCAAAGCCAAGGCCGAAGGCAAGGAATTTCTCGGCAGCGGCGTCGCCTTCGCCTATTCGGACGACGGCGGCAAGACCTTCAAAGGCAAGTCAATCCTGATTGATCACGCCTGCGAATGCTGCCGCATGTCAGGCGCGCTCGATAAGGATGGAACGCCGGTTTTCGCCTGGCGACAGGTGCTAGACGGCAATGTTCGCGACCATATGGTCGCCAAGCTTTCCGCGGACGCCGCGCGAGCGACGGCGACGCGCGTTTCCGACGACGACTGGGCGATCAACAGCTGCCCGCATCACGGACCATCGATCGCGATCGACGCCGCCGGCGATTGGCATGTGGTCTGGTTCACCAAGGGCAAGAAGCGCCAGGGGCTCTATTACGCGCGCAGCCTCGACGCGGGCAAAAGCTTCTCGGAGCCGGAGAAATTCGGCGACGACGCGCGCGCCGCCGGACATCCGACGCTGGTCGCGGCCAAGGGCCGCCTGTATCGCGTCTGGAAGGAGTTCGACGGAACCACGACGACCGTCGCCATGCAAATGTCGCGCGACAACGGCAAGAGCTGGACCGCGCCGCGCGTCGTGGCGCAAACATTGGACGCCTCCGACCATCCGGAACTCATCGCCCACAACGGCGCGGCCTATCTATCGTGGTTAACGCATAAGGAAGGCTATCGCCTCATGCCGCTGCCGCGGGACGAAAAAAGCGCAGCGGCGCCGCAGTGACGCAAATTCGAGTAGGCGCTGCCTTGTCCTTCGCGACGCGCGCTCCGCGCGTGACCGGGAACCATAAATACCGTCCAGTGGGTCTTCGCCGAATGCGCCTCATGTCACTCGCCCTCGCCTTCACGCTCCTTGCAGGAGGAGGCGCCTTCGCCATGGACTTCAAGCCCTATGGCCGAGGCGCGTTCGGGCAATTGACCAAGGCCCACGCCGGCAAGCCGCTCATCGTGCATTACTGGTCGGTGACCTGTCCGCCCTGCCTCGTGGAATTGCCGCAATGGGCGAAGATCGCCGCGGAGAAAAAGGGATTCGACATCGTCTTCGTCAACACCGACGGCGACGATGAACGCGCCCGCGCGCAAGCGCGCATCGAGAAGGTGGGGCTCTCACGCGCGGAACATTACGGCTTCGCCGACGCCTTTGTCGAAAAGCTTTATTTCGAAGCGGACAGCGCCTGGCGCGGAGAATTGCCGTTTACGGCGCTCGTCGCCCCGGACGGCGGCGTCGTGACGGTGACGGGCGCGGTCGACGATCCGCTGATCGTCGAATGGCTGGAGAAGCGTGTACGCAAATGAAGCGGCCGGTTACCAGCGGCCTCGCGCGTAAAGCACGCCAAGCACGATAAGAAGCGCCAGCAATTGCAGGCCGACGCGCCACCGCATCAGCTTCTGCGAGCGGGCGGGCGCGCCTTGGCCGCCGCGGAACATATTGATGAAGCCGGCGACGACGACGAGAATCACCGCCGCGACAGCGACGATGACCAATAGACTTGAAGAACTTGGCATGAGCGGCGCTTCTCCCTACCCGCTGCGCTGTAGAGAAGCGCGCGCCCGCCGGCAAGGCGTTTATCGCCGCAGCAGGCGCTGCAGATAATCGAGCTCTTCCTGCGGGCGTTCAGGCTGACCGAGCCTGCGGCGCAACTCTTCCTGCACGCGATGGGCGCGCTGCGCCGGCGGCAGGCCGAGCGGATCATATTTCCCATAGGCGTCGGGACGATTGCCGTCGCCGGGCGCCCGCCCGAGCGGATCGCGGCCCTTGCCGCGGCGCCCGCGCCTGCCCGGGCTTCCGCCCTCTTCTTCGGCGTTTTGGTCGCCATCGCCGCGCATTTGCTGCGCTAGCCTGTCGGCGCCCTTGCGCAACGCCTGCACGGCGCGCCCTTGCGCGTCGACGGCCTTGGCGCCTCCTTCTCCGGCCTTGCCGAGCGCGTCTTCCGCTTCCTTCATCGCGCGGCGCGCTTCGTCGAGTTCTTCGGCGGCTTCGACGCCGCCCTCGCGCAACGCGTCCTGCTGGCGCTCAAGCCGCTCGCGAAGCGCCTGCTGGCGCTGGCGTTCGTCGCTGAGTTCCTCGTTCTGGCCCTTCTGACGATGGCCGCGCGCGCCGCGCGATTCCATATCGCTCGGCGCGTTCATCCCCTGGAATGTTTCGTCGCGCAATTGCTGCTCTTCGCGCGACAATTGATCGAGCTCGTTGAGCGCGCGCGCCATTTCGCGCCCGCGCCCGCGACGCTGGCCCGCGCCCTGCGCCGTCTGCACATTTTCGAGAATGTCTTGGAGTTCCTCCAGAAGCCTCTGCGCTTGCGCCATGTCGCCCGATTTCATGGCTCGGTTCATCTCGTCGAGCATCGCCTGCAACTCGTCCGGCGTGATGGTGTCGCCACCGCCCTCCGACTCCTGGCGCGGCGAACCTTCCGGCGGCAATCGGCTGCCGAGCTGCTGGAGGAATTTATCGAGCGCGGCGCGAAGCTCCTCGGCGCGATTGGCGATCTCCTGCTCGCTGTCGCCGCGCGCGATCGCATCCTTCAATTCGCGCTCCGCCGCGCGCAGTTCGCGCTCCGCTTGGGAGGCGTCGCCCTCTTCCAGTCCGAGCGCCATCGCCCACAGCATTTCACAGACGCCGCGCAATTCGTCATCGCTGCGCGGACCCTCGAGACCGCGGCGCGCCTCGCGGAGGCCGAGATGGACGGCGGCGGGCGTATCGAAGGCTTCCGGGGCGATCGACAGCGCCTCGAGCGCCGCGCGGACGTTTGAGCGCGAATCCGGATCAAGCGCGAGGATGCGCCTCTGTTCGGCGAGCGCGCGCGCGAGCGGCTTGACGAAGCGGCGCTGCGGCAGAGTCACTTCGATCGATTCAGAAGCGCCCTCATTGTCCGCGGCGTCCTTGGCGACGAGGCGCATCGCGAGCTTCGCGCCGCCGAACGGACTGTCGGCAAGATCAATTGTCGCCTTGGCCTCGCCCTGGCCGCCTCCGCCGGGCGGCAAAGCGAGCGCAAGACGCGGCGGTTCGTAGAGCGCGCGGCGCCCGCTGGGCGGCGCGCTAAAGACCGCTTCGGCGCCGACGACGCCGTAATCGTCCGTGGCGCGGAACGCGAGCGTCATCGAGCCACGAACGTTGTTGCGGGGATTTTCCGTCAAAGCGATGCTCGGCGGCTTGTCTGGGATCGCCGCGAGATTGAAACGCCGACCGTCGGAAAGCGATACGCGCGCCGCGCTGGAGAGTTTGAACGCCTGCTCTTTCGACGCGCCCTTTTGCGCGTCCTCGACGGCGGTCTGCGCGGCGACCAGTCCGCCGGAGACGGATACGCCGGAGTCTGGGGGACGGATGCGCAGCGTCGAATTGACCGGCGCCTCGACGGGCGCGTCGCTCTCCTTTGCGAGCACGATCGGCGGTCGGCCGGTGTAGGCCGGCGGCTCGAGCCAGGCGTCGACGCGCGCGGTGGTCCCGAAGCTCGCGGAAGCCCGCCAGTCAAACGCGGCGGCGATGCGCGCGCGCTTTTCATCGCCTGCGGCGAATCCGGCGGCGACCGCCGCGACGAGCGCCAGCGCGCGCAGCGCGTAAGGGTCGCGCTGCGGGACGCGCGGATGCGGCGCCTCGATAGGCGTCTGCGCCAGCGCCGTCTCCAGGCGCTGGCGATGCAACGCCCAGAGCGCCTCAACGCCCGCGTCGGCGTTTTGGCTGGCGAGCCGATCCTCGAGTGAAGACGCAGGACGCAGCGCGGCGTCTGCGCCGCGGTCCAGTCGTTCGAGCGCGGCGGCGCGATGCGGCCAGCCGCGCGCCGACTCTCGCGCGACGACATAGAGCGCGGCGAAGCCGAAGAGCGCCACGCCGCCGATGCGCGCCTCGAGCGGCGCGGCCTGCCAAAGTCCCAGCCAGGAGAGCGCCAGGAAGACGAGGACAATCGTGGCGAGCGCCAAGCCAGCCCGCCAGATTCGCTCGGCGAGAATCGCGAGCGCCGACTGGCGCAGCATCCCCTCGAGACGCGGCGAGGTCTTTTTCCCCGATGGCGCATTCTGGTGCTGAAGCTCGTCCATTTACTCTCCGAGAGACGCGCAGATGACAATGGCGGTTTCGATCCGGGCAGACAATCTTGGCCGTAGGAAAATGGTCAAATTCAGCGCATTGGCGCATCAAGGCCGGCGCGCGCTATCATTGCGGAATGATCCGCAAACCCAAGGGCGACGTCATCGGCGACGTCATTTCCCCCCCGATTGGCGATCTCGCGCTTCTGCCCGCGCCCGTCGCCAAGATCCGCGACAAAATTCTCGCCGCGACCGAGACCGGGGAGGTCGAGGCGCTCCGCATTCCGATCGACTGGAACGAGACGCGCCCGCTGTTCGCCAAGAGCGGCGCATTCAAGGCCGGAACCGATCCCATCGAGATTTTGAAGGCGCTTTCCTTCGATCGCAAGGGCCGCGAGACGATTTCGCTCATCCGCGCGATTTTTGCGCAGCCATTCGTCAAGATCGTCCGCGGACCGACGACGCTCTACGAATGGCCGGCCTTTGCGCGCCGCGCACAGGCCGCGGCCAATGAGGACGAGGCGCGCGAAAGGTGGCGCTGCGTGCGTTTCGCCGATCTTATACGCTCCAATGCCGAAGGGAAGCCGCGCGCGACGCGGATCGGCATCGGCTCGGACGGCGTTTGGCACTACTTCTGGAGCGAAGACTGAAAGCTCGCCGCAGCGCTGGGAGACGACGCGGCGGCAATCGCCGCGTCGGGGATTGGAGAGGCCGTTCGGCAGGCTGAACGCGGCCGGCTTCAAGCATCAAGTCAGATTTCGCGTTCCTGCTCATGCGGCGCGGCATGCGCGCGGCCTTCGTCCTCGGCGCGTTTCAATTCTTCCGCCTCGTCGCCTTCGATCGCCTGTTCGGCGTCCTTCGCCGCTTTGTCGACCTTGCCGCTTTCGACGAACTTTCTCGTCGCCTCATTATATTGCTTGGCGGCGGTGCGGCTGCCTTCGCCTTCATTCGTCGGCTGGACGTCCTTCTGCGCGGTCATCGCGTTCTCCTGTCGCTTTCCGCAACGATGGCTTCGCGCTAGCCGGCGCGCCGTTCATTGCGTTTGCGTGTTTCGGCGGCCTTCTTGGCGGACGCCGAGCGTTCTGAAGCGGGACGCGACGCGGAAGCTTCGCCGCCGATCTTGCCGCCCTTGTGCGCCGCCGGATTGCCCGTCTTGGCGCCGCGGCCGGACCCCGATTTCTTGCCGCCGCCGTCGTCCTTGTTGACGGTCGCCCAGGCGCGGCGCTCGGCTTCTTTCTCGGACACGCCGCGTTTCTCGTAGCCTTCCTCGATGTGCTCGGCCTTGCGTTTCTGCTTGTCGGTATAGGCCGACTTGTCTCCCTGCGGCATGGCTCATCTCCTTTTGCGCGCAATCGGGAATGAGCGACTAACCGGCGCGAGGTCGCAATGTTCCGGGCGTTCGCGCAAACTTTGCAAAAGGAGCTTAGAGAGCATTCCAGAAGCGCATGGGCGCGCCTTGCGACGGCGTTACGAGTTCGCCTTCCCACATGACCTTGGCGCCGCGCACGAGCGTCCCGACCGGCCAGCCGACGACGTCCTTGCCGTCATAGGGCGTCCAGCCGACGCGCGAGGCGATCCAGGAATTGCGTATCGTCTCGCGCCGCTTCATGTCGACGATGGTGAGATCGGCGTCGTAGCCCACCGCGACGCGCCCCTTGCCGGCGATGCCGAAGAGCCGCGCCGGACCGGCGCTCGTCAGGTCGACGAAACGCTGCAGGGTCAATCGACCGGCGTTGACGTGATCGAGCAGCAGAGGAACAAGCGTCTGCACGCCTGTCATCCCCGAGGGGCTATTGGGATAAGGCTTGGCCTTCTCTTCGAGCGTGTGGGGCGCATGGTCGGAGCCGAGCACGTCGACGACGCCTTGCGCGACGCCGCGCCAGAGGGCTTCGCGGTGGCGCGCCTCGCGCACCGGCGGATTCATCTGCGCCAGCGTGCCGATCCGCGCATAGTCGCTCGCGTCCATCGTCAAATGATGCGGAGTCACTTCGACGCTGGCGATGTCCTTATGCTCGGCGAGCAGCGCGATCTCTTCTTCGGTCGTCACATGCAGCACATGCACGAGCGCGCCCTTCTCGCGCGCGATGTTCATCAGCCGCCGCGTCGCCCGCACCGCCGTCTCGACGTCGCGCCAGACCGGATGCGACGACGGATCGCCGGCGATGCGCAGCGACTTGCGCAGATTCAGCCGGTCTTCGTCTTCGCTGTGAAAGGCGGCGCGGCGGCGCGTATGCGAGAGCACGTCGGCGACGCCGGCGTCATCGGCGATGAGCAGCGAGCCGGTCGAGGAGCCCATGAACACTTTGATCCCGGCCGCGCCGGGCAAGCGCTCCAACTCGCTCAAATGCGCGGCGTTCTCATGCGTGCCGCCGACCCAGAAGGCGAAATCGCAATGCATGCGCCCGCTCGCGCGCGCCACCTTGTCGGCGAGCTCCGCTTCGCCCGTCGTCAGCGGATTGGTGTTGGGCATGTCGAAAACGCCGACGACGCCGCCCAGAACCGCGCCGCGCGACCCCGATTCAAGGTCTTCCTTATGCGGCGCGCCGGGCTCGCGGAAATGCACCTGCGTGTCGATGACGCCGGGCAGAATATGCAGGCCGCGACAGTCGATCGTCTCCCCGGCCGAGGCGCGGGACAGATCGCCGATTTCGGCGATCTTGCCGGCGCGGACGCCGACGTCGCGGGCGCCCTCCCCGTCCTGATTGACGAGCGCACCGCCCGAGAGAATGACGTCGAAGACCTGCGGCATGAGTGGCGCCTCGCTTGCGATGTCGTCGCGGGGTGAAGTTTTGTTGCTAATGCGCCAAAGGCGCGCGAGACTCAAGCAGCTGGCGGCGGAGGCGGACGAGAGACATGACGACGGCGATTCTGCTCGATGACCGCGCAATCATCGAGATTGCGGGCGAAGACGCGGGCAAATTCCTGCATAATCTGGTGACCAACGACGTCGCCTCGCTCAAGGCCGCAGAGGCGCGCTTCGCCGCGCTGCTGACGCCGCAGGGCAAGATCTTGTTCGATTTTCTGGTCTTTGCCGCGGGCGAAGGGGGCTATCTGCTCGACTGTCCGCTCGCCCTTTCCGCCGATCTCGAAAAACGTCTGAATATCTACAAGCTGCGGTCGAAAGTGACGGTGACGAACCGCAGCAGCGAACTCGACGCGATCGCCTTTCCCGACTTGACCGAAGCGCCGAAGGTCGAGGCCGTCGCCATCGCCGCCGATCCGCGCGGCCCGCTTGGATTCCGCGCCATCGCGGCAAAAGGCAAGATACCGACGGAGGACGGGCGCAGCGCCTACGAGGCCCGGCGGATCCATGCCGGCGTGCCGCTCGGCGGCGTCGATTTCGACTATGGCGCAACCTTTCCTCACGAAGCCAATATGGATTTGCTCTCGGGGCTCGACTTCAAGAAGGGCTGCTATGTCGGGCAGGAAGTGGTGTCGCGGATGAAGCACCGCGGCCTGGTGCGCAAGCGGATCACGAAATATCGCGCGCAAGGCGGCGCGCCAGCGCCGGGCGAAGCGATCCGCGCCGGCGACGTTGAAATCGGCGTCACCGGCTCGCGCCTTCATGAGGAGGGTCTCGCCATGGTCCGTCTCGACCGTCTCGGCGACGCCTTGGCGGCCGGCGCGACGCCCGTGGCGGCAGGCGCGGCCCTGTCTTTTGAACCGGACGCAGCGCCGCCGACCTAGACGCGCGCCGACGGTCGCGCCAAAGGCGCGAACACAGCGTGATCTAGGTCTTTTTCGACGATCGCCTGCCGAAGGCGTGCGCATACCAGCCCGCGCCTAAAGCGACCCCGACCACCGTGGCGACGGCGACCGCGGCCCAGGCGCGCAGAAACTCTTCGCCGACCGAGAAGAAGAAACGGGCGTTATATTCTTTCCGGCCATCCTCGCTGCGCGCCCGCACAAGCGCCACGTAGTCTCCCTGTTTCTTGAAATCATGTTCGAGCTGGATGACGCCGGTCTGGAACTGCGCGGGCGGAAGGTAGGCTTCGTTCGGCGCAGCCTCGTCGTCCCCATTTGGAGCCGCTTCAACGATCCGGATCTCCACCATCATGTCCCGCAACTCGTCCTGCATCGTGTCGACCACGATGGTCGTCGGTCCGGTTTCGGGAACGTCCTCGCAGAACTGATCTCGCGATTGCGTCGGCTGATAGAAGCTGAAGGTTATGACGTTAGGGCCCATCTGGGCCGAGCATTCCCGAATTTTCTGGAACGCTTTGGCGGAATCCCTGCGCACCGCTTGCGCGTCCGCGCGGGCGATCAAGCCGATCGCCGCGAAGAAAATGAAGAAAAGCCTGATTCTGAACATGTCTCCGCCCGGCTTCGACAGCGCGTTTTGAATTATCGAGAATGCCGTATTTTTGGGCCTGCCGTCGAGAGGCGACGAAATGAGTTCAATCCTGGGAGTCCGCGAGCCCGAGCCGGGCGCGTATCGCAGCTGGTCGCATGCCCGGCGCGGAATCAAATGAGCGTGCTGCGTGACCAGCTTTTATCGAAACGGCTGCTGAGTCGGCGAAGCTGCGCGGCGCCGTCTTCCTAGACGTTCCCGCAACGTAAGGTCGTCGATTGCCGCAACCACCGGAACGAGCCAAGTTCCGACGGGTCTTGCTCTCCGTCGCGGCCGCGGCTCCGCCTATCGGGCCAGGGAATCGAGCGCGACGTCCATAGCGCGGACGAGGGCCATATTGCCGAAGAGAATCACCGCAATCGCGAGCGCGACGTAAAGCACGTCGGTCAACGCAACATGTCCAGCCGTATGCTCGGCGACGTCCCGTTCAGTCGGCTGTGCGTCCATCTCGTCTTCCTTCCAGCGTAAAAATATATCTTATTGGTCACTTTTCGCACAAAACCCGCCTGCTTGATGTGCGGAAACACACAAGCGATGCTCAACGCTTCAGCAGCCGATTGGTTGCCTTAATAAACCCACAAAGATTGAAGTTTTGTGACATCCGACCTCAAACTTCATGGCCAACTCATGGCCAAACGGTTCGCGCCCGCGACATTCTGCGACGCGGCCCGGCTTTCGTTTCGGCGGAAAAGCTCTATAAGTTCAGGGCTCGAACCGGCCGCAGGCGCATGCTTAGAACGGCCGGGCAAGGGTGGACAGCGCCACAGAGCGAAAGAAGGGAAGGGCCACACGTGAGCGGAAGCCTGAACATCAGCGGCCGCACGACCGAAAGCGTCAACGCGCTCGCGGGCGCGCTGGTCGATCGTCTCGTCGCCGGCGCGGCGAAATATCGGATCGCCGTCGCGCGCGGCAGTCTCGGCGAATTGCTGATCGACGCCGGCGCCAAAGTCCCGGGCGGCATTGAGGCCGGCCTGCTGCTGACCGAGATTTGCATGGGCGGACTTGGCAGCGTCACCCTTTCCCACGCGCCGGCCGCGCCCAAATGGCCGTTTTGGCTGACCGTGACCAGCGCCGATCCCGTCGTCGCCTGCCTCGCCAGCCAATACGCCGGCTGGAGCCTGAGCCACGAGAAATTCTTCGCGCTCGGTTCGGGGCCGGGGCGCGCCCAGGCGCGGGCAGAAAAGCTGTTCGACGAGCTGTCGTATCGCGACCTGGCCGACCGCGTCACCATCGTCCTCGAAAGCGGCTCGCCGCCGCCTAAGGAAGTCGTCGAGAAGGTCGCCGCGCGCTCAGGCGTGACGCCCGACAAAGTCGCCTTCATTTATGCGCCGACGCAGTCGCTCGCCGGCGGCGTTCAGGTGGTCGGCCGGGTGCTCGAAGTTGCGTTGCACAAGGCGCATGAGCTGCATTTTCCGCTCGACGACATTATCGACGGCGTCGCGACGGCGCCGCTCTCGCCGCCCCACCCCGACTTCGTCCAGGCGATGGGCCGCACCAATGACGCCATCATCTACGCCGGGCGCGCGCATCTTTTCGTGAAGGGCTCGGCGGCCGCCGCCAAGGAGCTCGCCGACAAGCTGCCGAGCATGACGTCGCGCGACTATGGCCGGCCGTTCGCCGAAATCTTCAAGGCGTATAAGGGCGACTTCTATAAGATCGACGGCAGCCTGTTTTCGCCGGCCGAAGCGCTGGTGACGGCGGTCGAGACCGGCGAGACCTTCCGCGCCGGCGAGGTCAATCTGGCGCTCTTGGATAAATCGTTTGGCGGGTGATCGCCGGGGCGTTGTTTGACTGCGTTCGACCTGCTCGATAGATCCGACCCCACCGCTCCTCTGCGTGAGGACAGAGGGCCGCCGCCGCGCGTGGCGGTCTTCACCGACAAGCTCGACTGGCATGTGATCCGCACGCTCGGCGCCTTGCGCGCGCAGGGCGCGACGCCCGTCGCGGTGCGGCTCTCCGCCTGCAAGATCGAGACGGGCTGCGCCCAGGGCCTCATCGTCCCCGGATTTCGCGACCTGCCCGATCTCGCTATCGTTCGCGCCATCGGCGACGGGTCGCTTGAAGCGATCACCATGCGGCTCGGGATCCTGCACGCCCTGGAGGCGCTCGGCGTCCCTGTCGTCAACAGCGCGCGCGCGATCGAACGCTGCACCGATAAATCCATGGCGAGCTTTCGTCTCGCGCAGGCCGGACTGCCCACGCCGCAGACCTTCGCGGCGCAGTCGCTGGCGCAGGCGCGCGCCATCGCGCGGCGCGAATGCGCCAAGGGCCCGCTCGTGATGAAGCCGCTCTTCGGAGCGCAGGGCTGGGGACTGCGACTGATCGAGCGCGAAGGCGATTTGCCGTCGCTTCAGGACGCGCGCGGCGTGTTCTATCTCCAGCGCTTCGTCGGCCCGGCGCGGCCGCCCTTCGAAGATATGCGCATTCTCGTTTCAGGCAGCGAAACCATCGCCGCCATGCGCCGGCGCTCGAGCCATTGGATCACCAATGTGCGGCAGGGCGCAAAGCCGCTCGCCGTCGAGCCGTCAGCGCGGGAGGCGGAGATTGCGCTCGCCGCCGCAGCGGCGCTCGGCGTCGACTTCGCGGGCGTCGACATCATTAATGACGAACGCGGCGCGCCGCTTATTCTTGAGGTCAACAGCATGGCGGGCTGGAGCGGACTGCAGCGGGTGACGCCCTTCTCGATCGCCGACAGAGTCGCCGCCGACGCGCTTGCGCAGATGACGCGCGCGCGACTTCGCGCCTGACGTGGCGACTTTCGCGGCCGACCCGCAAGAGACCGCGACCGCCTTCGTCGCCGCCTGCGCGGCGGAGTTGCAGGCGCCCAAGCCCGGCAACGTCCATGTTTTCGCCGACGGCCATGGCATGACCACGGCGGATTTCCTCGCCAGCGCCGAGGCCGCCGCCCCCTTCATCGGCGCGGCGCGATCGAGCGTCGGCGCCCGCATCGCCGGCGCAATCGAAGCGACGCAGGCGCGCGTCGGGCAAAACACCAATCTCGGCATCGTCCTGCTCTGCGCGCCGCTGGCGCAGGCCGCCGCGACGGCGCAAAGCGCCGATCTGCGCCAGGAGACCGGGCGCGTCCTGCAGGGCCTCGATATAAACGACGCCGACGACGCGTTTCGCGCCATCGCCCTTGCGCGGCCGGCGGGGCTTGGTGATGCGCCGCAGCACGACGTCCATGCGCCGGCGCAGACGACCCTGCTCGAAGCGATGCGCGCCGCCGCCGACCGCGACCGTATCGCCTGGCAATACGCCAATGGCTTCGCCGATATTTTCGACCTTGGCCTTGAGACTCTGGCCGAGGCGCGCGCGCGAGGCGCCGATGCGGCGCTCGCGACGCTCGCCGTCTATGCGGCCTTTCTCGCCGCTTTTCCCGATAGCCATATTGCGCGCAAATATGGAGCCGCCGCCGAGTCGGTCCGCGGCGAGGCGACGCGTTTTGAAAAGAGCCTCAAGAACGCCAAAAGCCGCGAGGCGGCGTTCGAACTGGCGTTGGACTTCGATCGCGCGCTGAAACAGCGTGGGTTGAATCCCGGCACAAGCGCTGATCTGACCGTCGGGGTTCTTTTCGCCGATTATCTTGGGGCCATCTTGGCAAGGCCGCGCAAAAATGGTTGAGTCCGCCGCGCGCGGGATGGACTCGCGGCTATCTGACCACCGGTCCGATCGGGCTTTTTTCGCTCGGCGCCGAAGAGGGGATAGAGGCGCTCGGGACCGAATGGCGCGCGCGATCATGAGGAATTCTGGGAGGAACACATGGCTTT
>NZ_JAMRYX010000001.1 GCF_024448135.1 Methylocystis suflitae | reverse complement strand
GGCGAGCCTGAGGGCACTGCTCTTTGCGTGCGGTTTCGAGAGCATCGCGTTGAAGCGTCGCACTGCCGTTCAGCAATGGATGCATACAGACAGCCTGGCCATGGCTGCGGGGCATTCGCTCCACAGGCCTTCGTGTGGATTGTCAGGTTCAACGCGTGTTCGCGTGTTGCCCTCCTTAGTTGCAACCCACCGTCTGGAATTCATTACTCTTATAGCTCGCAAGGGGAATGCATGACAACGTTGATGTTCGACAATTTCAACGTGCCTCCGCAGAGAGCGGGAGCATGAGTGAGCGACATGATTAAATAAGTGTATGTTTGAGAATCGGGAAGTGCTCACAATGCGAGACGAACCTGGGCTACACGCCAACGCGTATTCTCAAAGACGGTCATCTCGAGGCGATTTCGTGGTCTGACCCATGTCAACTGAAGGCATAGCCGCAATTGGTCTCAGCGCACAGAAACTACTGAGGTGTTCGTGAAAGAAACATTCGTTCATCCTCTCGCCGACGTTTCGTCCTCATCAATCGGAGCGGGGACGAAAATCTGGCAGTTCGTCGTTGTCGTAAAGGGAGCTAAAATTGGAGAGGACTGTAATATTTGCGCGCAGTGCTTAATCGAGAGCGACGTAGTTATTGGCGACCGCGTCACGGTGAAAAGCGGGGTGCAGCTTTGGGATGGGCTACGATTAGGTGATGACGTTTT